>PMXQ01000061.1:3451-12447 GCA_003171065.1 Chloroflexota bacterium | reverse complement strand
ACGAGCCAGACGCTCTCGGGCGGGGAGGCCCAACGCATTCGCCTGGCGACCCAGATCGGCTCGAGCCTGATGGGCGTCCTGTACATCCTGGACGAGCCCTCGATCGGCCTCCATCAGCGCGACAACGCCAAGCTGATTGCCACGCTCACCCGGCTGCGCGACCTCGGCAACACGGTCCTGGTCGTGGAGCACGACGAGGAGACGATCCGGACGGCCGACTGGGTCATCGACATCGGGCCCGGGGCAGGGGAGCATGGCGGCGAGATAGTCGCCAACGGGCCCCTGGAGGCGATCCTCGCCGAGCCGCGGTCGATCACCGGCGCCTATCTGCGCGGCGAGCTCCAGATCGAGATTCCCGCGACGCGCCGCCAGGGCAGCGGGCAGTCGATCGTGATTCGCGGGGCCCGCGAGCACAACCTCAAGAACGTGGACGTGACGTTCCCGCTGGCACGGTTCGTGGCCGTCACCGGTGTCTCGGGCTCGGGCAAGAGCACGCTCGTCTCGGACATCCTGTACCGGGCTCTCGCGCGGGAGCTGAGCGGCGCCCGAGAGCGGGCCGGCGCCCACGACTCGATCGAGGGCCTCGAGGCGATCGACAAGGTCATCGACATCGACCAGAGCCCGATCGGTCGGACGCCGCGGTCGAACCCGGCCACCTACACCGGCCTCTTCGGGACCATCCGCGAGCTGTTCGCTGGGACGCAAGAGGCGCGTGTGCGGGGCTACATGCCCGGGCGCTTCAGCTTCAACGTCAAGGGCGGCCGCTGCGAGCACTGCAAGGGTGACGGCATCCTCAAGATCGAGATGCAGTTCCTGCCGGACGTGTACGTCCCATGCGAGATCTGCAAGGGGAAGCGCTACAACCGCGAAGCGCTGGAGATCCACTACAAGGGTCGATCGATCGCGGATGTGCTCGAGATGACGATCGAGGAGGCGCTGGACTTCTTCGCGCCCGTGCCTGCGGTGCGCGCCAGGCTGCAGACGCTCAACGACGTTGGTCTCGGCTACGTCCACCTCGGCCAGCCGGCCACCACGCTCTCGGGCGGCGAAGCGCAGCGCGTCAAGCTGGCCACCGAACTGTCGAAGCGGGCCACGGGTCGGACGGTCTACGTCCTCGACGAGCCCACCACTGGCCTGCACATGGCGGACGTCAAGAAGCTGCTTCACGTTCTGCATCGCCTCGTCGACACGGGGAACACGGTCGTGGTCATCGAGCACAACCTGGACGTGGTCAAGACCGCCGACTGGATCGTGGATCTGGGGCCGGAGGGCGGCGACCGCGGCGGCTACGTCATCGCCGAGGGCACGCCGGAGGAAGTGGCCCGGATTCCGGGCTCCGCCACCGGCGAGTACCTCGCCCGCGTACTTCGGGGAGAGCCGGTCGTGCCACTCTCTGCCGTCACGTTCGCCGAATCGTCCGGGCACGTTTCGCCGGCGGCGGACAGGCCGCAGATTCGCCTCGGACCCGTGCCCCGGAAGCGGGCTGCGGCAGTGGCGTTGCGGGATATCCGCGAGGACTGAGCAACGGCCGGCGGGCGGACGCGAGTCGGGGCAGTCGGCGGCTTCGGTGAATGGAACCATGCGCCGACAACCTTCCTCCGGCGAGCCTGCTACAGTCCAAGCGGCCGAAGCGGGTCGGCAAAGCCTCGTGGGCCGCGTGGGCCGCGCGGGCCGCGCGTCGGTGAACTTGCGCTGGGATGGGGAAGTGCGGCATTGGAGAAGGTGAGCTCAATGCGCAGGAGCGGGTTGCGTTTGACCGTGCTGGCCGCGGTTGTGACCCTCGTGACGGGGGCGTGCGGCCCCACGCCTGTCAGGCCGACGCCACTTCAGACGGTTCCAACGCCATCATCGCCGCCGGCCGCTCCTGCCAACGTGACGGTGCTGAGATGGTTCGTCGGCCTCGGGCTGGGGAACGCCGCCAACCAGGTCAGCGCCGAGGAGGCGTTCGTCAGGGCCTACAACGCCTCCCAGAACAAGATTTACATCAGCCTCGAGATCGTGCCCACCGATACGGCGTACGAGACGCTGCAGGCCGAGATCGCCAACGGCAACGCGCCCGATATCGTTGGCCCGGTCGGGGTGCGCAGCCGGAATGGGTTCTCAGGCGACTTTCTCGACCTCTCGGGCGAGATTGCCAAGACGAGCTATGACATGACCCGTTACCCGTCGGCCGTGGTCGACTTCTTCAAGCAGGGCGCAGAGGGCCAGATAGGAATTCCCTATCTCATCGATCCGGGCTTCATCTTCTACAACAAAGACATCTTCGCCAAGGCGCACCTGCCGGATCTGCCCAAGAAAGTGGGCGATCAGTGGAACGGCGAACCCTGGACGTGGGACACGCTCGAGAGCATCGCCGCGCAGCTCACCCTCGACAACGAGGGCAGGAAGTCCACGAATGCAGCCTTCGATGCCACCCACATCGCCCAGTACGGCATCGACTTCCAGTGGGCCGACGGTCGCACGATTGCATCCTGCTTCGCGTCGGGCACATTCCTCGGCGCCGACGGCACGGCCACGATACCGGCCGGCTGGGAGGCCGCCTGGACGTGGTACTACAACGCCATGTGGCAGACCCACATCGCGCCGACCGCCAAGGCCATCGACTCGGCTCTGATGGGCTACGGGTCCACCGTTTCCTCGGGCAACCTCGCCATGGCCGTCTCGTGGCCGTGGGCCATCAGCACGTACGGCGGCCCGGTGGACAGCAATGGCAACTCGACCCCCAAGTTTGCCAACTGGGACATCGCGGTCATGCCGTCCTACAACGGCCTCACTTCGTCGCCCATGGATGGCACCACTTTCGTGATCACCAAGGCCTCCGCGCATCCGGATGCCGCTTTCACGGCGATGGTCGCGATCATGGCCGACAAGAGCCTGCAGGCCGCGTACGGCGGCATGCCAGCTGCGAAGGCGGACCAGCAAGCCTGGTTTGGCCAGTTCGACCAGTACCTGGCCAAGATCTTCCCGGGCAACACCGTGTCCTGGTCTGTTCTGCAGGAGATGGCGAACTACCCCGCCAACCCGAGCCCGGAGGCCGACCTGCCGAACTTCCAGGATGTCATCAATCTGACGGCCGCCTTCTATACGAAAATGCAGACCTCCGGCAGCCTGAACCTGACGAACGAGATGACGAGCCTTCAGGCCTCGATCCAGAAGGCTTTCGAGCAGGCGTCCCTGACCGCCAATCCCTAGCCCAGCTCGACCGATCGTCTCCGGCGGATCCGAGCTCCGGCTCGGAACTGGCCCCCGGAGCGGGAACGTCACACCCCCACCCGCTACGATGGACTCATGCCTCAGATCGAGTACGCGTTTCTAGCCGACGCGGCCGAAGTCCAGCCCGGTCAGAAGTTCCACGTGCTGGGCGGCGGGGTCACGCGCCTGAGCGGACCAACCCTGCCGTTCCAGCACCCGCATCTCGCTCTGGTGGTGGGCCTGCGGCTGAGCGCCAACGAGCGGAATCGCGAGCACGACCTGGAGTTCATTCTTGCCGCACCAGACGGCACCAAGGTCGCGAGCTCATCCGCGCGCGTCGTGGCTCACGGCCCGCAGGACCCCAACGACATCATCCTGACCCTGACCATTGACCTGTGGAACCTGACCCTGACCACTCAGGGCGAATACTCGGTGAGGATCATGGTGGGAGGGACCGAGCGGAAGCGACTGGCGCTGGTGGTCACGCAGTCCCGAGAGCCTGTGCCGGAGCAGCGGTATCTGGCGTGACGACCGTGGACCGCGGTCCCGCGCGCCACGAGCGCCCGGCAATCGACGAGGCAGCCCTCGCTGCGGCCCGGATCGCGGAGCGGCTGCTCGAGGCTGCCCGAGCGCGGAACGCCGCACGGTGGGAGGAATTCCTGACGCCGCTGCCGGGGCAGCTCCGAGACGCCGGCATCGCCGATCTGCGCCGGATCGCCATGCGGGCACGAGCCGCCTACGGGCTCAAGGACTCGATTCGCGAGGCGCTCCCGGCCGAGTTGACGGAGCCCTTCCTGGCCGACCTGGATCGGCTCCTCAAGGCCCTGGCCCGCGAAGCCATGGAGCGCTAGACGTCGCGTATGCTCTGTCGGCCGGGCGGCAGACGCGCGTCGCAATCGATCGGTAGCTGGAGGCCGGGGCTTGAGCACATGGCAGGTGAGCGGGCGGGGTCGGACCCTGATGCCGCTGCCGGTCGGGCTCCGCGTCGCCGGCATGGGCGCTCGGCTGGGCGCATGGTTCCTCGACCTCCTGCTCTTCGGATTGCTGAGCTTGATCCCGCTGGTTCTCGCCATCGCGACCGGCGCCGTTGGCCTCAATCCGGAAGCGGCCCGGCAGATGAACGTCAACCCGTACGTGGAGCCCACAGTTCCGCTGCTCACGGTGAACGCGGGGGCGTTGATCGCGTGGTGCGCGGCCTGGGTGGTTCTGGCGATCGCCTATGCGGCGACTTGCTGGGCCGTCTTCCGGGGCCTGCCCGGCCAGCGGCTCCTTTCATTGCAGGTTGCCGACCCCGCGACCGGGAAGAACCTCTCGCTGCCGTGGGCAACGTGGCGCGCGGTCCTCGTGAGCGGGATTCCAGCGGCTGCCACGGCAGTTCTGCTCGTCGCCATGTGCGAGCTGCTGGCCACGATCACGCCGGCCAACGTCGGTGGCGCCGGCGAAGCCAGCTACATCGACGCGACCTACAACAACGCCTGGGGCGATCTCGTTTCCCTGTGCAGCCTGGCGAGCTGGGCCTGGCCGCTGCTTCTCCTGATCAGCACGGCTGCCAGCCGCGACAGGCGAGGCCTGCACGACAAGCTTGTCCACTCTGTCGTCGTGGGGCGGGCGACGGTGTTCGGTGCATGGGGCAGCGCGCACGGCCCGGCACCCTACGGTCCGTATGGCTATCCATACGGTCCCGGCCCCGGATCTGGCCCTGGACCCGCATTTGGCCCCGGACCGCAGTTCGGCCCCGGACCGGGTTATGCCCCCTGGCCGGTCTATCCGTACGGCCCGCAGCCGGGCGCGCCCGGTCAGCCGCAGGCGGACCTCGCGCCCGGTGGTCAGCTCCCGGCGTCGGGCGACCCGCCGCCGGCGGTGGTCGGCGATGGCGAGCCCGCGGACAGGAAGGCGGCCGCTGATAACGACAAGCTGCAGGTCTTCGGGGCGAAGCTGCCGGCAGGTTTGCGCGTGGCGAGCTTCAACCGTCGCGTTGTGGCCTACGTTGTCGACAACGTCATCGCCCTCGTGGTCTTCGGCACGATCGCCGTGGCCCTGGAGGGAAACTCGGCCCCGGGTGCCGCGCCGCCGCCGGAGCGTCTGGCGATGCTCGCGGGGCTGATAGGCGGAGTCGTTCAGGCCATCTACTTCGTGGCGACCTGGTCGATATGGCGGGGCTCGATCGGCCAGAAGGCCGTTGGCCTGCAGGTCGGCGAGGAGTCGACCGGCAAGCGGCTGAGCCCGGCCGACTCGCTCGTTCGGTGGGCCCTGCTCCAGGGCCCTCTGGTGCTGTACCTGGCCGTCCCCTACTTGCTGCGGCCGGCGTTGGCGATCCTGACCGTCGGCTGGGTGTGGCTGCTGACCTTCAGCGCCCGCAGGGATCCCGACCGCCGCGGCTACCATGACCGCATCGCGCACAGCCTGGTCGTCGAGCGGGTCTGAGGCGGGCGCGGGCGGGACCCAGTCGAACGGCGGGCGGGCCGAGCGGCGGTCCAGTCGAACGGCGGGCGGGCCGAGCCGCCGGCGGTTACTCAGGGTCGCGCTCTACGCCCAACTCCCGTTCGCTGAACGCCTCCAGCAGGAAGGACGACGGCGAGGCGGGATCGTAAACGAGGGTCAGCGACCGGCGCGCGCGAGTCCAGGCGACGTAGGCCAGGCGGCGCTCCTCCTCCAGCGCCCGTTGGGGCTCGGTCGATTCGCGCAGCGAGCGGGCCGATGGGAAGCGGCCGGCATCCATACCGATGACCGCGACGTGGTCGAACTCCAGGCCCTTGGTGGAGTGGGCCGTGGCCAGAGTGAGCTGAGCGTCGTCGCGCCGCAGCGCAGCGATGCGAGCGCGGTGCCGGTCAACGGCGTCGGCGAGGTCCGCGAGGGAGCGATATGGCGCTGCCCAGCCGACGAGAGCCGCCAGCAGATCGCCTGTCTCGACGGGGAGTGGCTCGTCGAGTTCCCGCGTGTCGGGGTCCGCGGTAGCGCGCGGCGGCGCCTCGGGCAGCTCGATCCCGCTCCGCGCCAGCGCCGCCAGCCGCGGCAAGGGAGGAACGTCCGCCGGGCCGCGACTCCCGCCCGTGCCCGCGCCAGTCTCGTCGGCGCTGCCGACGTCCACCCCGCTGACGCCCGCGCCGATTCCAGCCGCCCGCAGGATCGCATCGACCCGGCGATCCTCTGTGAGCAGCCGCAATCTGGGGGCGCGGAACGGCAGCCCCATCTCGACCGCGACTGCGGCGGCCGGTAGCAGCTCGACGTTGGTTCGAGCCAGGATCGCCCGCGTCCCGCCGTCGTCGGGCCAGCTGGCGATCACCCGCCGGATCCTGGGGGTTTCGTCCGAGCCGTCGGGCGCGAGGATCAGCCTGCCCGCCGCGACCGGCCCGGGCCGGATCGTCTTGACGAACCGCTCCTCGTTGCGCTCGACAAGCCGGACCGCCCGTTCGACCACCATGGCCGGGCAGCGGTAGTTGACGGTCAGGTCGATTCGTCTCAGCCCCGGCAGCGAATCCGCCAGGGCCAGCACCCTCCGGACGTCGGCAAGTCGCCAACCGTAGATCGTCTGGTCGTCATCGCCAACAGCGAATATCCGGTTGGCCGGAGCCGCGAGCAGCAGCGCGAGCCGAAGTTGTGTTCGATCGACATCCTGCATCTCGTCCACCAACAGATGCGCACATTTCGCCCGCCAACGCCGGAGCAGGGGAGGACGAGCCTCCTGCAGCCGAAGCGCCCGGGCGACCAGGTCGTCGAAGTCGAGCCCGCCGGCATCCTGGATTGCCCCCTCGTATGCCAGGAAGGCGCGAGCGATCGGTCCCGGCTCCGGGTCGGTGGCTACTTCCGCCGCAGTGACGCCGATCTCGAGCTTGAGCTGGCTGAAGGCGTCGTCGAGATGGCGAAGTGTGCCGCGGTCGATATCGGGCCACATGTCGCGCAGTACCGCATCACGGTCGAGCAGCGGCTCCACGGACTCACCGCCGTCGGCAAGGATCTCGCGGCCCAGGGCATGGAACGTCTTGACGCGGACGGCGCCGGCCGGGAGCCCTAGCGGCTCCAGCGCCGCATCCACTCGCGACGCCATCTCGTCCGCGGCGCGCTTGTTGAACGTGACCGCGGTGATCGCCGCGGGATCGGCGCCCGTGGCCACGAGCCACGCGATCCGGGCGACGAGGGTCGTTGTCTTGCCACTCCCCGCCGGGGCCACGCACAGCACCGGACCGGGAGGCGCGGTGGCAGCCTCGCGCTGGTCGGGCGCGAGCCGGTCCAGTCGTTCGGCGACGGAGGAGGGAAGCACGGGCGCAGGATGGCAGCCACTCCTTATCGGCGGCTTATCGGCTCGCGCACTCAGCGGGGAAGCCACCCGGGCCACCATCGTGGACGATGGTCCACGGCGGCGACCCGGCCCAGGTATATTCCATACGGAACATAGTTGCGATACACTGCGCTGATGAGCGAGAACCTCGTCGGCGCGCTCGAACGCCTGGTAGTTGGTTCGGTCGCCATTACGGCACGTGCGGTCGCGGCGGCTGATGCAGAACTCACCTTCATGCAGTGGCGAGTGCTCCTCGTGGTCGGCGAACATGACGAGGGGCGAGCTGTGGGCGAGATCGCCACTCGGATGGGCGCCCACGCCTCGCCGGCAAGCCGGGTGGTCTCGCGTTTGAAGCGCCGCGGCCTGGTGTGGACAGACAAGGGCGACCTCGACAAGCGCGTGGTCTGCGTGCGACTGACGGAGGCGGGCCGCGACTTGCGGACGCGCGTGCTGGAGCGGCGCGGCCGAGATCTCGCCGAGGTGATCGGGGCCATGTCCATGACGCCGACCGAGGCCGGGGCGATTGCCAAGCTGGCTCAGTCATTCGAGCCGTTCGCGTGAATATCCGCCGGCGACGCGATTCACTCTTCAGAATGCTGCGGCTTCGCGTCCGCGCGACCGCATACCTCCGTAAGTGGGTCGTGCTCGGCGCGGCCATCGGCGTCATCAGCGGTCTCGGGGCTGCGCTGTTCTTCGTTGCGCTGGACCTTGGGACCCAGCTCTTCCTCGGGCTCGCCGGCTTCGTCCCCGCCTCGCCGCTCGGCGAGGGAGCCCGGCCGATCACCGACGCCACGCGCCCCTGGATGCTGCCGATCGTCGTTGGTCTGGGCGGACTGGCGGCAGGGATCATCGTCTTCCGATTCGCGCCAGAGGCCGAGGGTCACGGCACGGACGCCGCCATTGCCGCCTTCCACCACGGCCCGCGCCGCATTCGCGCCCGGATCCCACTCATTAAGCTCGTTGCCTCGGCGATCACGATCGGATCCGGCGGCTCCGGCGGACGAGAGGGGCCAACGGCCCAGATCGGGGCCGGGTTCGGGTCGTTCCTCGCGCGGGTGCTGGACCTCGACGCTCGGGACGCGCGGATCGCGGTAAGCACGGGGATGGGCGCCGGGATCGGCGCAATCTTCCGGGCACCGCTCGGCGGCGCGGTCCTATCGGTCGAGATCCCCTACCGCGACGATGTCGAGTCGGATGCCCTGGTACCGGCTTTCGTCGGCTCGATCGTCGCGTTCTCGGTCTTCGGGGCGATCATCGGCTTCAGCCCGATCTTCGGCCGCGCCGGTGGCGCCGGCTTCACGGACCCTCGCCAGCTGATCTACTACACCCTCATCGGCCTGGCCTGTGGCATCGTCGGCCGGCTCTACATCGCCGGCTTCTACGGTATGACCCGCTGGTTCAAGACCTGGCCCCTGCCTCGTGAGCTGAGGCCGGCCGTGGCCGGCGTCGCGGTTGGCTGCCTCGCCCTCGCCCTGCCGGGCGTCCTCGGCACAGGCTACGGCTGGGTCCAGGCGGGGTTCGATCGCAA
>PMXQ01000061.1:0-3320 GCA_003171065.1 Chloroflexota bacterium | reverse complement strand
GCCATCGGCTTGGCCACGCTCATCGTCGGCGATCGTTCCATCTACTCATCGCAACTGCGCAACCGCTCCGAGTCGCCAGCGCATCGCTTCCGGTTCGCGCTCCCACTCATGAACGCCATTCCGGCCGGCGACGCGGCCCGATCGCCGCGGGTGGTGCTCGACCCGAACCAAACGGTGAAAGCGGCTCGGACCCGGCTGGAGGCCACCGGCGTGCCCGGCGCCCCGGTCGTCGACAAGCGCGGTTCGCTGCGCGGCAGCGTCGATCTCGTTGCGCTCGTCGCCGCCGACCAGGCGGCAAAGGTCGGTGATCTGGCGCTCGACCGAACCTTCGTCTCGGCCGACGACTCCCTTGACGATGTCCTAGGGGTCCTCGCCGACGGCCACCAGTCGTGGGTTCCGGTCGTGGCCAATGACCGTCTGGCCGGCATCCTGTCCACGCGCGACGTGGTGGCGGCATATCGGGGAGCTCTGGCCGCCAACGTGCGCCAGGTTAGCTCGGTCGGTTCGACAGGGACTCTGCTCGAAGCGGAGATCGGGCCCACGTCGGCCCTCGCTGGAAAGCCAGTTTCGGAGACCGCCTGGCCACGAGATAGCGTTCTCGTTTCGGTGGGGCGAGGTGAACGGGTCATCGTGCCGCGGGGCAACGTGGTACTCGAGGCGGGCGACTACCTCACCGTTTTCACGGCCCCGACGGCGCGGAAGGCATTGGAGTCACTACTTGCGAGTCGCATCGTTGCAGGAGCGCAGGACTGATGGACGGAGCGGAAGCGGTCATCCAGATCGACGGCCTCGTCAAGCACTACGGCAAAGTCGAGGCCGTCCGCGGGATCGACCTGCGGGTCGCGCGGGGCGAGGTCTTCGGCTTTCTCGGTCCCAACGGTTCGGGCAAGAGCACCACGATCCGCTGCCTACTCGGGCTGCTGCGGCCTACCGCGGGCACGATCGGCGCCTTCGGCCTCGATTCGATCCGCGATGGGGTTGCGCTGCGGCGCCGGCTCACCTACGTGCCTGGCGAACTGAGACTGCCTGACCGGCTATCCGGGATGGACTTTGTGGCCAGCATCGGCCGGTTGCGTGGCGGCTTCGATCCGGCACGCCGTGACCAGCTCGCCGAGCGACTGCGACTCGATCTAGGCCGTCACTTGCGCGACCTTTCGAGCGGCAACCGGCGCAAGGTCGCGCTCCTGCTCGCGTTCCTCTTCGATGCCGAGCTGCTCGTCCTCGATGAGCCGACCAATGGCCTCGACCCGCTCATGCAGCACGAATTCCTGGGGATGGTCCGGGAAGCACGCTCGGCAGGCGCGACGGTCTTTCTGTCCTCTCACTCCCTGAGCGAGGTCCAGAGAGCCGCCGACCGAGTGGCCGTCCTGCGGACCGGCAGAGTGGTCGCACAAGGCTCGGTCGCCGAGCTGCGCGGGCGTGCCCGCCAGCGCATCGAGGTCTGGTTCGAGGACGACCCGCCGGAGGCTGAACTCAAGGCCCTGCCGGACATGGTTGACCCGGTTGTCGACGACCACCGCTTCAAAGCGACCCTCTCGGGCTCCATCCAGCCGCTGCTTGAGCTGCTCGCTCGCAATCGGGTCAGTTCGATGCTCGTCGAGGAACCCGATCTGGAAGAGGCATTCCTCGATCTCTACGACGGAGAGACGGTATGAACGCGCGGATGCTCGAACTGGTCGTCGGACCGCTGCGTGCCATGATGCGAGCGACATTGTGGTGGTCGATCGGGCTCGCGGCTCTGGTCGCCGGCACGATTTCCGTCTGGCCGGCCTTCAAGGGCTCGTCGGGCATCTCGCAGGCCATCGATCAGTTGCCATCGGGTGTCGTGCAGGCATTTGGCCTGGCTGACTTCGGGACCCCGGCGGGCTTCCTGCGGGCCAACCTGTATGACTTCTTCGTGCCCCTCCTGATCGTCATCGCCGCCGTGGTGCTCGCGAACGGTCAGACGGCGAGCGAGGAAGCCAGCGGCCGACTGGAGCTGTATCTGGCGCAACCGATCGACCGCCGAGTCGCACTGCTGTGTCGGGCGATCGCCGCGCTCGTCGCCATTATGGCGATCACCGTCGTGCTCCTCGTCGCCCAGCTCGCCAGCGACGCGGCCGTCGGGCTCAACATCGACACTGGTTATGTGCTCTCAACCATCATCCTCTGCGCCCTGCTCGGCGCCCTCCACGGCAGCCTCGCGGTCGCGATCGCCGGGGTGCGGGCGCGCCCATCCATCGTGCTGGGAGCCGGCATCGGCGTGGCGATCGCCGGATGCGTCGTGGCCTCCCTATTCCCCCTCAGCAGCGTGCTCGCGCCGTGGCGACATATCTCGCCCTGGGACTGGGCATTCGGCGGCAACCCGCTCGACCACGCAACTGAACTGTGGCGCTACGCGGCGCTCGCGGTGCCGTCGGTCATCCTGACGGCAATCGGCGTGTTCGCGGTCGCCAGGCGCGACATCTCGGGGGCGTGACGCGATGCGCCAGACGACGATCCCCATTCTGGGTGGGCCGCGCGAGGCTAAGGGTCACGAGCCTCGCCGCGCATTGGTAAGGCGATCGCGCCCTCGATGACAGCCCCAACCACACCGGCTCTGCCGAGCTGTAGCAGCGACGGGACGAGANNTCGACGGAGACATCGGGAAGGCCAAAGACTTCTACTTCGATGACCGCGATTGGACGATCCGCTATCTGGTCGCCGACACAGGGGAGTGGCTCATCAGCCGGCAGGTCCTGATCTCACCACATTCGTTGGCCGGAGTAGATAGANNNTTCTACGGGCTGCCTGTGTACTTCGGATTTGAGCCCGACCGCATAAAGGCCGGCAACTCCGCCCAGACCAGGAAGAAGCGCGGCGATCCCGACCTGCGTAGCACTCATGCCGTGAGCGGCCACCATGTTCAGGCCGCGGATGGCGAGATCGGTCACGTCGAGGATTTCCTCATCGACGACCAGACTTGGGCGATACGCTACTTGATCGTCGATACGCGCGACTGGCTGCCCGGGAGGAAAGTCCTGATCTCTCCGAAGTGGATAGAGCAGGTCAGCTGGAGCCAGAAGCAAGTAGTCGTCGATCTACCGCGTGAGGCCGTCAGGCGGGCGCCTGAATACACGGACGGCGAGGCCGTAACTCGAGACCAAGAGTCTGCTCTGCATCGACACTACAACCGCCCAGGCTACTGGGACGCCGATGCTGGTGGCGTCGACGACTTCGAAGTGAGCCGAGAGTTTCCAGGGCGTAGGCGTTTCTAGCATGCCGAATCCAGCCATGACCACTGAAGCGCTCAGTCCGGAACTCCTCCGCAAAATGGACGCCTACTGGCGCGCCGCCAACTA
>PMXQ01000056.1:2933-9749 GCA_003171065.1 Chloroflexota bacterium | reverse complement strand
GGCGCCGGTCTCGGGCGCGGCGCGGGTCTCGGGCGCTGCTGGTAGATCGCGCGGCCCGTGGGCCTTGGGTTGCTCGGCCGGCTCGCCGGTATAGCAGACGACGACCCTCACGCCCGGCGGCAGGGCCACGTATCGGCTCTCGAGGGAGCGGCAGTCGAGCAGAATCGCTCGACCGGCGCGGCCCGCAGCGCTGGCGAACTGATCCACGATCCCGCCGTCGACGCCCAGGAAGTCGCGCTCGGCGCGCTGGGCCAGGGCCGCCAGCGAAGACGCCGCCACGAGGCGCTCGCCCGCGAGCAGCGCCATGGCCGAGACAAGCTCCAGGGCCGCGACCGAGCCGAGACCGGCGCCGCCTGGAATGGCGGAGTCGACGACGCCATCGAAGCCACGGACCGGGAGCGCGGCCTCGCGCAGCGACCAGGCCATGCCGGCGACGTGGTCGCTCCATCTGGCGCCCAGCGGCCTCGCGCCCGCGCTCGAGCCTGCGACGCCCATGCCGCCCACGACGAGTTCGTCAATCCAGAACTCGGCCCGCTCGGGCGACTGCGGCGACGCGATGCGCACCAGCCCGTCGCGTCGCGGGCGGACGGCAATCCACGTGTCCAGCTCGATCGCCACCGGCAGGACCAGCCCGTCGTTGTAGTCGGTGTGGTCGCCGATCAGGTTCACCCGGCCCGGTGCCCGCACGAACTCGATCTCGAGCCGCGCCGCGTCGGTCGCGTCCGGAAACGCCGCCACCAGCGCGTCCTCGAGTCGCCGCCCGCGTGCCGTTTCGCGTGCCGCCGAACGCCCCGAATGCGAGTCGAAGTGCCTTTCCATCGGGCGATGCTAGCGCGAACGCTCAACCTTTGGTGACCCGATCGGCCCACCCCAGCTCTGCCACATGACCAGCCGTAGCCAGCGGGCCGGACTCCGCCGGAATGCCGCGAGCTGCGACGGGGCCGTTGCCTTCACGCAACGACAGGCAGCCGGCGACGGTGAATGCGGATATGCCGGCACTAATATGGGGGCGCGTCCTCGTCTGCCCATGTCCGCCACGTGGTAGCCAGAGGCAATGCAAGCCATCGAGCCTCTTCCGGCTCTACTGGCGGTGGCCGCCGTAGGGGTTGTGGTCATGGCCGCGCTGGTGGCGGCCGCCCTGGTAGGGCGCGGTCCGCTGTACACGCGTTTTCTGGCCATCCAGCGACGGTCACGCGCAGGCAACCACAAGGCACGTCCCGCGGCGTCGCCCGTCGCAGGCGTGGCCATCTCGCCGTCGGTTCGACTTCTGGCGCGTGAGCGCCGGCGGGAAGGTCGAAACGAGGCCCTGGCGCGCTGGGACACGCGTTCTTCGGACGACGAGCTGGACGACGTCCTGCAAGGTGCCGTCACCGCCGATACGTACAACCACGCGGTCCGAGTCCTGGCCTGGTCGTTCATCCTGGCCGTGCTGGTTACCGTTTCGGTCAGTCGGCTCTGGCAGCCGGTTGAACCCCAGATCTTCCTGGTGCTGACGGCCGCCGGCGTCCTTGTCCTGGTCGTTCACGAGCTGATGCCCCCTGCCAGTCCGGGGACGCTGCGCATCGTGCTGGAGGGGAGCGCGGCCATTGTCTTCCTGACGGCGCTCGTACAGCTGACCGGCGGCGCGTCGAGCCCCTTGTTCTTCATCTACCCGCTGCTCGTGGGCGCGTCGGCTCTCATGGCCGCCCCAATCATCACTCTCCTGTTGGCGGCTGAGACGGCCGTGGCCTACGCCGTCGTCGCCTTCTCCGGGCCTCTCCAGGGCGACGTTGCCAGGGACGCGCTGGTCCGGGTCGCGATCAACCTGACCGCCCTCGTGCTGCTCTCCTACGCCGGCATGGTCATCTCGCGCGTTCAGCGACGAACGCGCGAAGCGGCGATTCGCCTGTCCACGGTGGATTCGCTCACCGGCCTGTACAACCGGGCCTATTTCTTCAATCTGGTCGATCGAGAGATCCAGCGCAGCCAGCGCTTCAATCGCGGCTTCTGCCTGCTCATGATGGACCTGGACGGACTCAAGTCGATCAACGACCGCTACGGCCACTACCAGGGCGACCTGGTCCTCCGCAGCGTCGCTCACGTGATTCGCTCGGGGCTGCGCGGCGTGGACGTTCCGGCCCGTTATGGCGGCGACGAGTTCGTCGCGCTCTTGCCCGAGACCGATCCGTCCGGCGCGTACGTGGTCGCCGAGAAGATTCGCCAGGTCACGAGCGAAATGGTCGTACAGTCCGGAGGTGAGCAGATCACGACATCGCTCTCGATCGGGGTGGTGTCGTGTCCAGATGATGGCCACACCGCAGACGAGCTGATGATCGCCGCCGACAAGGCTATGTATTCGTCCAAGCGACTCGGCAAGAACAGGGTCGTGGGCTACGCGGATCCGGACCCCCCGACGGCGCCGTCCCCGCATTCGCGTCGATCACCCACCTCAACCCCGGGCTTCCGTCAGTTTGCGCGACACGACGAGCCCGATGGCAACCCCGGCAAGCGAGATGGCGGCGCTCGCGACGCCGGCGAGCGGGAGCGCGGCTGAGCGGCCAAAGCGCCTTGCCGGCCGCGGTGTAGCATCCTCCCATGGCTGGCTTCTCGACTCGCGCGATCAAGGCGGCGACAACCGCGCCCCAGGTGAATCAGGTTCCGTCCAGCGTGCCGATCTATCAGGCCGCGGCCTTCTCCACGGCCGACGCCGCGGAGCTGGGTGACGTCCTGACCGGCGCGACCCCAGGCTACGCCTACAGCCGCATCGACAATCCCACGACCGCCGCCCTGGGCAATGCCGTGGCCGAGCTCGAGGGAGCGGAGGCGGGTCTCGCCTTCGCGACGGGCATGGCGGCTATTCACGCAGCCATCGTCTCCGTGGTCCGCGCCGGCCAGACGATCGTGGCAACGAGGGCGGTGTACGGCACGACACGCGACCTGCTGGTGCGCGTACTTTCGGGCCTGGGTATCGCCACCGAGTTCGTCGACCCGCGCGACCTGGGCGCCGTGGATGAGGCGCTGGGCCGGACCGGCGCGCCGGTGCTGTACGTGGAGACGATCTCCAACCCGACGATCGTGGTCTCGGACCTGGCGGCGCTCGCGGAGGTGGCGCATCGGCGGCAGGCGCTGCAGCTCGTCGACAACACCTTTGCGTCGCCGTACGCGTGCCGGCCGATCGAGCTGGGCGCCGACCTGGTGATGCACTCGGCCACGAAATACCTGTCCGGGCACGGCGACGTTCTGGCGGGAGTCGTCGTCGGGAGCCACGAACGAATCGCCGCCATCCGCCCCATCCTGGTGGACGTGGGCGGGGCGCTGGCGCCGCTCGCGGCGTTCCTGGTCCTACGGGGCCTGCCGACGCTGGCGATCCGGATGGAGCGCCACACCGAAACGGCGCTCGAGCTGGCAGCCTGGCTCGCGGGGCAGGAAGGCGTGGAACGGGTCCACTATCCGGGTCTGCCGGGCGACCCGAGCCACTCGGTGGCGGTTCGACAGCTCCACGTCTTCGGCGGGATGCTGGCGTTCGAGCTCGCCGGCGGGCGCGAAGCCGGACGCGCTTTCCTCGACGCCATGGTCGTCGCCGAGCGAACGGCCTCACTGGGCGCGTTCCGCACGATCACGACGGCGCCGCCATCCACCACTCATCGCCAGCTGGACGAGGCCGCGCTGCGGGAGGCGGGCATCGCCCCCGGGCTGCTCCGCTGCTCCGTCGGGCTCGAGGACGTGGAGGACCTGCGAGCCGATATGGAGCTGGGCCTGGCCGCGGCTCGCAAGACCACACAGTCAGGCCCGCGCGGTTGACACGACGTCGCCCGCGCCCCAAAGCTGACACGAGGGCACCGGCAGAGTAGGATCTGGCACGAAGGGGGGTCGATGCCATGACATCATTCCGCATCCGACTGTTCGGCGGTTTCTGCGCCCTGTCGGTCGGTCTGGCCGCCGCCGGCTGCGTCGGTGCCGGCGCAAGCCCGAGCGGCTATGTCAAGATCCCAGCCACTGACGACGGAATCGCCAGGACGCCGTTGCCGGCTCCCAGCTGCGTCGACATGAGCATCATCGCCGAGCAGTCCATCACTCCGCGCTCCATGGCCGACCTGGCCGCCAAGTCGGTGGTAGTGGTTGTCGGCACGTTCGGGGGATACGGGGCAGCGGTCTGGGATACGCCCGACGGCAAGCGCCCGCCCGCGGCCGACTTCCTGGACTACTCCAAGGCGCCGATGCTGGAGCGCCCGATCTCGATCGATGTGCAGACGACCATCCGGCCGCCCGGCCCCGGCACCCTTCAGGCGACAGTCCGGGGCGGCCAGATCGGGTGTGACCGCATCGCGATCACCGATGACGACACGCAGGATCTGATCGTCGGCAATCGCTACCTCCTCTTCATCTCCCCACTGGGCGATATCAACGGCAACCTGAGCTCAATCCCAACCGTCGTCGACGCCTGGCCCGTCGGCGGCGGCGATCTCGTTCAGACCCCGCAGGAAGGCAACGTTCCCATCTCCGCGGTCTCGGCCGTTATGGCTCGGGTTCCGTGCACGTGGCCCACCCCGAAGAGCTGAACACAGTCCCGTGCGCCCGCGGGGCTCGGCGGCATCGCGATTCTTTCCCGATTCCCGCCATGACGACATACGGCAACAGCCGCCGACCCGAAGCCCCGGTGCCAACCCGGCGAACCTGCTTCGAGGTCCGCTCCCACGCTTGATCCCCGGTCCGCCGACCCTCAAGTCGGCCGAACGGCCGGTCGCGCAGCCCTGGGCAGGACGCCACTCTTGCTCGATGTCGCTCTCATGTGAATCTGGAAACTTCCGCGACGGAGCCATCTCGCCGGACCGCAGGCACCGCGCGAATCGGCCAGGTGGTCGAGAAACAAGAAGCCTCCCCCGCTCGAAGGCTCGGAGAGGCTCCCCGTTCGGGCCCGATGGTCGAGCCTGTTCGACGCTAGTACTGGAACAAGAGCTCGCGATACTTCGGCAGCGGCCACAGCTCGTCGGCCACCAGGGTCTCGAGCGCGTCGGCCACGGCGCGAAGGTCGTTCTGGGCCGGGATGACCCCGTCCTTGAACGCCTTCGCTTCGGCGTGCACCGAGCCCGCCTCGTGGGCGGCGTGCTGGGCGTGCTCCAGGGCATGGATGGCATCGACGAGCTTGTCGGTCAGGGCCGCGACGTGCTCGGCGACCTGGGCGACGCCCCTGGACTGGGCGGCACCGGCGAGCTGGCCCAGATACGTCACGGCCGCGGGCAGGATCATGGTCTTCGCCATGTCCAGGGCGCAGTTGGCTTCGATGTTCGAGACCTTGACGTAGCGCTCCCAGGCGATCTCGACGCGGGCGGCGAGCTCACGCTCGGAGAGAACGCCGAAATGGGAGAAGACTTTCTTCGCCTTCGCCGTCGCGAGGGCCGGAAGGGCGTCAACGGTGCTTCGGTTGTTGGGCAGTCCGCGCCTGGCGGCTTCGGCGTACCACTCCTCGGCGTAGTTGTTGCCCTCGAACAGGATCTGCTTGTTTTCCTTGACGATCCCCGACAGGATCTTGGTCAGGCCGGCGAAGTCGCAGGGCTCGAGCTTGTCGAGCTCGTCGGCGAGCTTCTCGAGGGAGTCGGCCACGGCCGTGTTGAGCACGGTCTGGGGCCAGTAGATGGGGGCCGACGACCCGACCGCGCGGAACTCGAACTTGTTGCCGGTGAAGGCGAAGGGCGACGTGCGGTTTCGGTCGGTCGCGTCCCTGGGCAGGACGGGCAGAGTGGTCACGCCCAGCTCCATCGACCCGCCGGCCTTGGAAGTGGAGGCGGCACCCTTCTCCAGCTGCTCGACTACGTCTTCGAGCTGCGCGCCGAGGAACACGGAGACGATGGCCGGAGGAGCCTCGTTCGCGCCCAGGCGGTGGTCGTTTGCAGCATCGGCCACACCGGCGCGGAGGAGGTCCGCGTGGACGTTGACAGCGCGGATGATGGCAGCGAGGAAGGCCAGGAACTGGGCGTTGTCGTGCGGGTTGTGGCCGGGATCGAGGAGGTTCTCACCATCGTCGGTGGCCATCGACCAGTTGTTGTGCTTGCCCGAGCCGTTGATGCCCGCGAAGGGCTTCTCGTGGGCCAGGAACATCAGGTCGTGCCGCGCCGCGAGCCGCTTCATCGTGCTCAGCACGATCATGTTGTGGTCGGAGCCGACGGACGTGGCCTCGTACACGGGGGCCATCTCGAACTGGGCGGGAGCCACCTCGTTGTGGCGGGTCTTGGACGGGATGCCCAGGCGCCACAACTCGCGATCGAGATCCATCATGAACGCCAGCATCCGCTCGCGGATGGATCCGAAGTACTGATCCTCGAGCTCCTGGCCCTTGGGCGAAGGAGCGCCGAAGAGGGTGCGGCCGGTGAGGATGAGATCGGGGCGCAGCTCGGCGAGGCGCCGGTCGACCAGGAAGTACTCCTGCTCGGGTCCGATCTGGGTGAAGACGCGGCTGGTGGTGGTGTTGCCGAACCAGCGCAGGACGCGCAGGGCCTGCTTGCCCAGGGCCTCCTGCGAGCGCAGCATCGGGATCTTGTGATCGAGAGCCTCGCCGGTGTACGACACGAAGCCGGTGGGGATCGTCAGGGTCACGCCATTGGGCTCGACCTGCAGGAAGATCGGGCTCGTGACGTCCCAGGCGGTGTAGCCGCGGGCCTCGAAGGTGGAGCGGATACCGCCCGACGGGAAGGAGCTGGCGTCCGGCTCACCCTGGACCAGGCCCTTGCCCGAGAACTCGGAGATGGTCTGGCCGTCGCCGGTCGGGCTCAGGAAGGAGTCGTGCTTCTCGGCGCTGCCGCCGGTCATCGGCACGAACCAGTGCGTGTAGTGGGTGGCGCC
>PMXQ01000056.1:0-2928 GCA_003171065.1 Chloroflexota bacterium | reverse complement strand
TCGAGGCCTTCGATGGTGCGGCGCAGCTTCTTGAAGACCGGCTTGGCCAGGTACTGGCGCTGGGCGGCCTCATGGAACACGTACTCGCCGTAGATGTCTTCGCCGGCGTGCTCGAGGTAGTTCTGAGTGGAGGCAACCTTGTGGCTGGCAATCGCCGCGATGGCCTTCTGACGAGCGGTCAATTTGGGCTCCTATCGAACCTCTTGAATTGAATGTGACGGCCCTTTCCCAGATTTCCCCCAGGTCGGCCGCATGAGGAAACCTCATCCAAGGATCGAGGAAGAACGCTACCGGAATGGACGGGGGGTGTCCAACACCTCGGCCCAAGATGGCGCGAAAATGACTCCCAAATGAAACCGTCGGCGTCCGGCGGGGCACGCGGGAGGGCGCGGGGCCGGGCTGGCGGGGACTCGCCGGCCGGCGGCTGGGGCACTTGCGGCGTGGCGCGCGGGAGGGCGCGGGACCGCCTGTTGGGGGCGCTGCTGGCGTCGGGCGTTTCCCCCTAACACGCATGAGGTGAGTACTAAGTTGAGTGGTCCGGCACTCGCCCAGGCCGAGTGCGCCACCGGCCGCAGAGACCGGCACAAGCGACCCGGATTGACGCTCGATCACGGCCGAGTTCGGCCGCTCGCTGGCCCGGAAGGCCCCCGCCGCCCGTCCGCAGCCACCCGGCGACGCCGACTCGTCACTCTGCACTCACCCGATGAGTAATAGGGAATGGTCGGGCGGCGTCGGCGCCCCTGCCGGGCGCGAGGGCGGCGTCGGCGCCCCTGCCGGGCGCGAGGGCGGCGTCGGCGCCCCTGCCGGGCGCGAGGGCGGCGTCGGCGCCCCGCCGGGCGCGAGGGCGGCGTCGGGCCACGAGTGCGAGGCTCGCCGGGCGCCTGGCCGCCGCCGCGCCCGTCGCCCGGCCTAGAGCAGCGCCGGGCGGACCCACTCCTTGCCGAGGACGTGCTCGTCGAGGAAGGCTAGGATCGTCTCGTACCAGAGGCGGGCGTTGTTTGGCTTCAGGACCCAGTGGTTCTCGTCCGGGAAGTAGAGAAAGCGCGCCGGCACGCCGTGGCGGCGCAGGTCCGTCCACAGCCTCAAGCCCTCCCCCACCGGCACCCGGAAATCGCGCTCGCCGTGGATGACGAGCATCGGCGTCTTGATCGAGCCGATGTGTGCCGCCGGCGATTGACGGTCGTACAGCTCGGGCTGGCGATACGGGTCGCCCATCTCATGCTCCCAGTCGGAGCCCGTGTCCGTCGTGCCGTGGAACGGTCGCAGGTCCCAGAGGGAAGCGTGCGTCACGATCGCCCGGAACCGGTCCGTGTGGCCGGCGACCCAGTTGGCCATGTAGCCGCCGTAACTGCCGCCCGTCAGAGCAGTCCGCGAGGCGTCCAGATCCGGCCGGGTCAGGGCCGCGTCCAGGGCCGTGAGGATGTCCGTGTAGGGCGTCTCGCCCCACCGCCCCCAGCCGCGCTCGACCATGCGCTGGCCGTAGCCGATCGAGATGGCCGGGTCCGGCAGGAGCACCGCGTACCCGCGCTCCACGAAGAGATGCGGGTTCCAGCGCCAGTGCCAGCCGTTCCACGACCCGATCGGGCCGCCATGGGCGAGGACCACTACCGGCGCGGGTTTCTCCGCCGAAGCGTCCGGCGGGAGGACGAGCCACGAACCGATCGCGGTGCCGTCGGCCGCGGTTGCGGTCAGCCGCTCCACGCGGCCGCGTCCGGCCACGCCGCCGTCGTCGATGCTGCGGGTCAGATCCACCGGCGTCTGGCTCTCGCCCGAGGCGGCGAAGCGGACGATCCGCGGTGGTGTGGTCATCGTGGCTCGCAGCGCGTAGATGGTCTGCCCGTCCGGCGAGGGGCATAGATCGCTCAACGCTCCCTCCGAGACCAGGCACGTGGTCCTGCCGTCCGCCAGATCAACGCGGAAAGCCGCCACCCAGCCCAGGCGATCGGCGACGAAGAAGACCGCGCTCGAATCCGGAGCCCAGACCGGGGATTCGGGCCAGAGGTCGAGCCTGGGCGTGAGGTCGCGGCCCTCGCCGGTCGAAAGGTCGACGAGCCAGACCGTGCTGGCGGCCGCCCTATCCGGCGTACCGAATGTGGTCCGAACGGAGACGGCGAAGCGGCCGTCCGGCGAGACCTTCGGCTGGCCGAAGTAGAAGTCGCCGTGGCCGAGCTTTCGGCGGGCTTTCGTCTCGACGTCGATGGCGACAAGGTCGATCGGGCTCGCCGGCGGGTTCGACCAGTCGGCCCAGCCGGTCACGATCGTTCGGCCGTCGGGCGAGATGTCGAAGTCGGACTCCAGAAACGCAGGGCCGGGATCGCCGGTCAGGTCGGTGGGTTCGATCCTGGCTTCGGGGTCGACCGGCAGTGGCGCGGCGAAGAAGCGCTGGCGCCTGGGGGCGAGCCAGTGATCCCAGTATCGGATCGGGTAGTCCTCGAACAACAGAGCGCCGACGCCCGCTTCCTTGCGAGCCTTCGCTCGCTCGGCGTCGTCGTCCAGGCTCGTCGCGGCCGGGTGCAGCAGCGCCCCGAACGCGACCTCGTCGGCATTTCGGGCGGCGGCGACGCCCTCGATCCCGCCGTCCGGAGCGAGCAGCAGACTCGCCTCTCCGCCCTCTGCCGGCAGGCGCCAGAGGGCCGCAATCTTCTTGTCCGGATCCGCCTTGGCGTCCGGATCAGGCCGCGCGGAGGTGAACAGCAGCGACCCGTCGCGTGCAAAAGCGGCGGCCGATTCGCCCGCGCTCGAGCGCGTCAGGCGGCGCGGGGCGGCGGCCCCCTCAGGGTCGACCTGCCAGAGAGCCGTGCGCATCTCATTGGCCTCGGGGCCCGGCCGCGAGACGGCGACGACCAGGCGCCGGCCGTCGGGCGAGAGCCGCAGGCCGGAGAGTCGGGGGGTGGAGTAGAACCGATCGAGAGTAAGCGGTTCGTTCAT
>PMXQ01000108.1 GCA_003171065.1 Chloroflexota bacterium | reverse complement strand
GGCCGGCGCAAGCGCGACTACGAGGCCGAATCGCTGGCCACCCAGGAGGCAACCGAAGCGGCCACCGACTCTGCCGGCATCTCACCGAATGAGGCGGCCGAGGTCGGCGTCATGACGGCGGCCGACTCACCGACCGACGAGACCTCCACGTCCGAAGACGACCAAGTGCTCGTCCTGGCGTAGCTTCCCTACCCCCGGGGCGCGGCGCGCTGCCTAGTTAGTCGCGTGCCGGGCGGCCAGCTTCGATGCGGAAACCGATCCCGCTGCCTCGCTTGTCTGGCGATTCCGGATCGTGGAGACGGACCCAACGAACGGAGTGCTCAGGGATCACCCACACGTCGCGGCCGTCGTAGATCTCGATGGGTCCTTCATCGCTATGTTTGATCAGGTTGCGCGCGATGGTTAGCGACGCGCGCCAGAGCCGAGTACGGTCATCCGGGTCGCCTCCTTTGTCGGCAAGAGCGACCTTCACGGCATATCCGGGGTGGTTGCGGATGGCGTCCTCACTAAGCGTGAAACGTACCGGCGTGGCGGAGCCGCAATCCGCGTAGACCTCGAACGGTTTGCCAGCCATCACGCATCGTCCTCCTCGACAGTGACCACGCCAAACAGCATAGCGGGCCGCGACGCCCCGGACCGCGCTGGTCGGGCAACGCGGAGATCGAGCCTCCGGGCCCCGGAGCGCGCCCAGTGAGCCAGCCCCCGGCGCGGTCGCTCGAACTCTCGCGACCTAACCGACCAGCTAGGCAGGACGTAGACTGGCGGTGCGTCCGTAAGGTGCAAAGGTGGGGCCCGATGGTCACGACTTGTCCGCGCTGCGCGACACCGCGCCAGGGTTCGTACCGGATCTGTCCGTCATGTGGGTTCGACTACTGGGCAGACGCCGCGGTAACAACGTGTCCCCGCTGCCAAACACCACGCTCGGGCTCCCTGCCCATCTGCCCCAACTGTGGCTACGACTACCGGGTGCCACAACCGCCAGCCACCACCCAGGCCGGGCAGTGGATGGCAAGCACGGGCCAAGGCACATCCGCGCCACAGGGCCGGCGAATCCCGGTCGTGCGCTTAGTGCTTCTTCTCCTCGTCTTGGGAGCAGTGGGCCTTCTCGTCTCGCAGCTCCCGAATCTCTCCACGGGGCCGAACACGGGGCCGAACACGGCTAATCTCCCGCCAGCCGGAGTGATCTGGTTCGGCACTTCGTTCGACACGACCACGTTCGAGGTATCCGGCCAGGCCGACACGTTCGCGCAGTCGAGCCCCTTGGCGATGGTGGCCCACTTCACTCGCACCATCCCGGGCGGACAGGCCGTGAACATCCTGTTCGACGGAGTGACGATCAAGTCGCAGTCGGCGAGCGGATCGGACTATGACGTATACGGCCAGACCCTCAATGCCGCGGTCATCCCTACGGGCAGCCACACGTGGACCGTTCAGGACCTCGGCGGAAACACGCTGGCGTCCGGGACAGTGACCATTACCCCGTAATGTGCTGCCGGGCGCGCGACCCGACGCAGCCGCTCGAGCCGGCCGACACCGGAGCCGGTCGGTGCAGTTGAATAAGGCTCCGATAAGCCGCGGTGAATGGCCGCCGGATACTGTTCTCTCGCCCGCCGCAAGAGAGGGCGCCGCGACAGAGCGGCGCCGCGAGAGGAGACTGGGACCGTGAACAAGGTCCTTCTGACCGGCCGACTGACCCGCGATCCGGAGCTGCGATCGCTGGCCAGCGGGTCATCGGTCGCCACTTTCGCCGTGGCGACAAATGAGTTCCGCGGCAACGGCAAAGAGCGCGCGGAATATCACAATGTGGTCGTTTGGGACCGCCTGGCGCAGGTCTGCGGCCAGTATCTGGGCAAGGGTCAACAGGTCGCCATCGAGGGTCGCCTGCAGACCCGCCAGTGGGACGACGACCGCGGCACGCGCCACTGGAAGACCGAGGTCGTGGCCACGTCGGTGGAGATGCTCTCCGGCCGGCGCAAGCGCGACTACGAGGCCGAATCGCTGGCCACCCAGGAGGCAACCGAAGCGGCCACCGACTCTGCCGGCATCTCACCGAATGAGGCGGCCGAGGTCGGCGTCATGACGGCGGCCGACTCACCGACCGACGAGACCTCCACGTCCGAAGACGACCAGGTGCTCGTCCTGGCGTAGCTTCCCTACCCCCGGGGCGCGGCGCGCTGCCCCCACACCGCCGCGCCCCGGCCATCGTTCCCTACAGATCGGCCACGAAACGGGCGATGACCCGTGCCAGCTGCGGCCCGGCGGCCTCGGCTGCCACCAGCACCTCGGCGTGGCTCAACTGCGCGCCGCTCAGGCCGGCCGCGGGGTTGGTCACGAGCGAGACGCCGCAGACCCGCGTTCCGGCCCAATGCGCCGCAATCGCCTCGAGCGCCGTGGACATCCCCACCGCGTCGACGCCGAGACCTCGGAGCATCCGCACCTCGGCCGGGGTCTCGTAGCTGGGACCGGTCAGGCAGGCGTAGACGCCCTCCTCGAGGTGGATCCCTTCGACGGCCGCGGCTTCATGAAGCCGCCTTCGCAACTCTGCATCCCAGACCCCGGTCATGTCCGGAAAGCGCGGCCCGAGGTCCGGCGCATTCGGACCGATCAGCGGGTGCCTGCCCGCCAGGTTCAGGTGGTCGGCGATCACCATCAGCGCGCCGGCGCGGTAGTTGGGGTTGACCCCGCCGGCCGCGTTCGTGAGCACGATGATCTCCGCACCCAGGCGGCCCATCAAGAGCACCGGCTGGGCGACGAAACCGGCCGCGTGCCCCTCGTACAGGTGGAACCGGCCCTGCTGGACGACAGCCGGCACGCCGGAGAGGCGCCCGAAGAGGAGCCGCCCGGCGTGTCCCGGCGCGGTTGCCGGCGGCCATCCCGGAAGCTCGCCGAACGGGATGGCGACTTCCAGATCGAGTGCGTCGGCCGGGCCGCCCAGCCCAGAGCCGAGCACGAGGCCCACCCTGGGCCGAAGGTCCGTCCGGGCGCGAATGGCCCGCTCGAGCGCATCCAGACATGCGGGCTGCTCGGCCGGCGAGATCTCTCGCCCGAGGGCGAACCCTCCGCTCATCGGCTCGCCTCGTCCAGGTTCTTGGCCCAGAAGGCCAGGGGGAGCAGATCGCCCAGGCGGGCCGCCATCACGCCGTCGCCGACGCTGGACGCCGCGAAGATCGCCACGTCCGGGCCGAACTCGGCCAGCAGCTGGCGGCAGATGCCGCACGGGCTGGATGGCTCCGCCGTCGGAGTGACCACGACGCAGGCTCGAATCCTCGTCTCGCCGGCGGCGATCGCCCCGACGACCGCGCTCCGCTCGGCGCAGATCGTCGCCCCATACGACGCCGACTCGACGTTACATCCCGCGAACGCACCGCCGCTTCCGGCCAGCACAGCCGCTCCGACGGGGAATCCGGAGTACGGAGCTCGCGCCCGCGACTGCGCAAGCAGGGCCATCTTCAAGAGGACCGGGAACTCGGGCAGTCGCGCGACAGCCTCCGCCCGGTCGATCAGCTCTATCCCACTACCCGTCATGGCGGACACCTCAGCACGCGACTGCCGTTCTGGAGTGATAGCGTCTGCGGCGACGACCGAGCCACCGCGGACGGAGGATAGGACGACCGATGGACACCAGCGGCCCAGACCGGTCTCCGGCTGAGCGTCGGGCCGACGCTCCGACCAACGAGACAGGGGCACAGTACCACCTGCATCTTTCGGCCGGACAGATCCCTGCCACCGTGCTGATGCCCGGCGACCCGGGCCGCGTCCAGAAGATGATGGCCAGCTGGGATCAGGGCGAAGAGCTGGCTTTCCATCGCGAGTACCGCTCGGCTCGAGGCACGTACAAGAGCGTGCCGATTGGGGCGATCTCGAGCGGCGTCGGCGCCCCGAGCCTGGAGATCGCCACCCACGAGTTCGCCACGGTCGGCGGCCAGACGATCATTCGGGTTGGGACGTGCGGGGCACTGCGGGCGGAGATCGAGACCGGCGACCTGATCGTGCCCGTCGCCGCGGTTCGGCGCGACGGCACGGCCGACCGCTACCTGCCCCTCGACCACCCGGCCTTCGCCGATCCGGAGATCTACCTGGCCCTGGTCGAGGCGTGCGAGCGCCTGGGCTACCGCTACCACGTCGGCATCGTCTGCAGCGTCGGCTCGTTCTACGTCGGCCAGGAGCGCCCGGTCACGAGCGGCTTCTGGCAGTCCGGAGTGGACGGCATGATCGAGGATCTCCGCAAGGCCGGCGTCGCCTGCCTGGAGATGGAGTGCTCTGCCCTCTTCGTCCTGGCCAGGCTCTTCGGCATGCGCAGCGGCGCGGTCCTCGGAGCAGTGGCCAACCGGGTAACGAATGCATTCGGCGACAACGGCGCGGAAGGCCGAGCCATCGACGCCGCCAACGAGGCGGTGGCCATCCTGGACGAATGGGGGCGGCTTAAGACCGCGGCCGGCAAGGCGAACTTCTACCCGTCGCTCCTCAGGCGTGGCTGAGCGCGGCGTCAGGATGGGCTGCTCCGCTGGCGACTCCGGTCCTCAAGTCGCCGACTCCCGCTCATAAGGCTTGCCGTCCGCGGCCGGGGCGATGCTCCGCCCGATCACGCCTGCCAGGACCACGATCGTGATGATGTACGGCAGCGCCTCCCAGAACTCGCCCGGGACGTGGCCCATCAGCTGGCCCAGGTCGCCGGCCGGCGGCGAGATCTGGAGCGAAGTGCTCAACCCGGTGGCCGACGCAAACAGCAGCGCCGCCCCAAAGGCTCCCAAAGGCGTCCATCGACCGACGATCATCGCCGCCAGGCCGATGAACCCACGTCCGGCCGTCATGTCCGCGTTGAAGCCGTTCGTCTGCTCCATGCTCAACCAGGCACCTCCGAGCGCCGCGAGCGCGCCCGACATGACGACGTTTCGATAGCGAAGCCGGATCACGTCGATGCCCACGGTTTCGGCAGCCCGGGGATGCTCCCCCGCCGCCCGCGTCCGCAGGCCCCAGCGAGATCGGAACAGCATGATCTGCAGCATGATCACGATCACTATCGTGCTGAGGCCGATCGGGCCCTGGCTGAGCACGGCGTTGATCAGCCAGCCCACCAGCGGCAGGTCGGCCACCTGACCGGGAACCTTGTATTGGGCGAAGCTACCGGCGCCGGTCGGCGCCTGGGAGGCGACGAGGGTGTACAGGTAGCCGGTGATCCCAGCCGCGCCGATGTTGATGATCGTGCCGCTGATGATCTGGTCGACCTTCATCGAGATGGCCAGCCAGGCGTGCAGCAGGGACACGACCATGCCGACCAGGATGGCCGCCGCCAGGCCGAGCAGGAGGGGCAGGGTCACGCCGAACAACGGCAGGGGCGTACCTACGCCGAACAGCGCGGAGGCAGCGACGCCGACGATCCAACCGATGAACGCGGCCGCCAGCATGGTGCCCTCGATGCCGATGTTGACCACCCCCGACCGCTCGCACATGACGCCGCACAGAGCGGCGAGGGTGATCGGGACCGCAACGGCGACCGTAGTCTGGGACATATAGCCCAGGTTCGAGAGCACATAGCCGACGAGCTGGAAGAGCATCCCCAGGATCGGGAGGGCATCGAGGGCTTGCGGAATGCCGTTCATGCCACGCCCTCCGCCGCCTGGGCAGCGCCGGCGTCAACCGATGGTGTCGAGCCCCGTTTCGCCGCTCTGCGATCCAGCCAGCGCCTCAGTGCGTTGACCACCAGGAAGACCAGGATGATCGCCTGAAGCGCGTCCACGAGTTCCGCGGGAACCCCGGCCTGGACCTGCATCGTCTGTGAGCCGGCCCGCATCGCCCCCAGCAGAAGGCCGGAGAACAGGATGCCGACCGGGTTGGACCGTCCCAGCAACGCGACGGTGATGGCATCGAAGCCGACCGTCGTGTCGTAGCCGGGCGCGATCTGCTGAACCACGCCCATGAGCGTCGTGGCGCCGGCCAGGCCGGACATGAGGCCCGCGATCGACATCGTCAGGACGATCAATCGGTTGGTCTTCATCCCGCCGTAACGGGCCGCGTCGGGGTTGGCTCCGGCCGACCTGATCTCGAACCCGAGCGTCGTCCGGTAGAGCAAGACCCAGATGATCGGAACCGCAGCCAGGGCCAGCAGGATACCGGCGTAGGCAGGGTGCTGGACATCCCCGAAGATGATCGGCAGGGCGGCGTTGCGAGCGGTCACGTCGGCCGTGATCGGCTGATGCGCGTTGGGCAGGGAGAGAGGCCCGCTGATGGCCCAGTAAGTCACGAAGACGAACACGTAGTTGAGCATGATCGTGGTCACGACCTCATGGGCCCCCGACGTGGCCTTGAGGAAGCCCGGGATGAACCCTGCCGCGGCCCCGAACGCTGCCCCGGCAAGCAGGGCCAGCGGCACGGTGATGTACGAGCTCTGGCTCGCGCCGACGGTCGTGGCCACGGCCATCGCTCCGACGGTGCCGAACAGGAACTGGCCCCGCCCGCCGATGTTGAACAACCCGGCCTTGAAGCCGAGCCCCACGCCCAGGCCGGCCAGTATCAGCGGCGTGGAGTAGTTGAGCGTGGAGGTGATGCCGTTGGGGCTGGCCACTCCCCCCAGCAGGGCCAGGTACGCGGCAGCGGGCAGGCCGATGTCGAAATTCGAATGGCCGGCCAGGAGCCCGCTGAACACGGTTATGCCCACGGCTCCTACAACCAGCGCCAGGAAGATGGCGACGAGCGGCTCGGCGATCGGCTGGGCCGACGCGACGATGGCGCGGACGATGGCCTTCCGAGCGCGCGCCAGCGGCGGTTGGATCGTGTCGGGACCGCTCACGCCCATGCCTCCTTCTGGGTCGCCGCCCCCTCCTGCCCGCCCGTCGCCATCAACAAGCCCACCTCGCTCTTGTCCGCGGTCCGTCCGTCCCGCTCGGCCACCATTCGGCCGCGGTACATAACGACGATTCGGTCGGACATCTCCATGACCTCGTCGAGCTCCGCCGAGACGAGGAGCACGGCGGTGCCCGCGTCCCGCTTGGCGATGATCTGGCGGTGGATGAACTCGATGCTGCCGACGTCCAGGCCGCGGGTGGGCTGATCCAGGATCAGCAGCTTCACCTCCCGGTCGAACTCCCGGGCCACGACTACCTTCTGCTGGTTGCCGCCTGAGAGCGTCGACGTCAAGACCCTGGCGGAGGGTGTGCGGATGTCGAAACGCTCTATCTGTGCGGCCGCGGATTCCAGGATGGCCGAGTCGTTGCGAATCGGGCCGTGCGCGAACGGCGGACGGTAGTAGCTCGTCAGGATCAGGTTGTCGTACACGGGAAACGCCAGGATCAGGCCGAAACGATGCCGGTCGCCCGGAACGTAGCCCACCCCAGCCTCGTTCAACCGCCGCGGCGACAGACCCGTCACGTCTCGACCCATCAAGGTGACTTTGCCGCCGATGCAGCGCCGCAACCCGATTAGCGCCTGGACCAGCTCATCCTGGCCGTTGCCTGCGACGCCGGCCACGCCCAGGATCTCGCCGGCCCTTATCTCGAAGGTGGCGCCGGGCACCACCTCGTGATGGCGATCGTCGGCCACGCGCAATCCCTCGACGCGCAGGACCGGTTCACCGATGTGCGACTCGCCCCGGTCGACGGTCAGCTCCACCTCGCGGCCCACCATCAGCTCGGCGAGCTCCTCCTCCGTCGTCTCGCCGGGCTTCCTCTCCCCGATTACCCGGCCCCGACGGATGACGGTGATCCGGTCGGCCACTGCGAGGACCTCGTAGAGCTTGTGGCTGATGAATACGATCGAACGCCCGTCGGCCGCCAGGCGGCGCAGCAGGGCGAAGATCTCCTCGGTCTCGTTGGGCGTCAACACCGCCGTCGGCTCGTCCAGGACGAGAATCCTGGCATCTCGATATAGCGCCTTGAGGATCTCCACTCTCTGCTGCTGTCCCACCGACAGGGAGCCGACCTTCGCATCCGGGTCCAGGTCGAAGCCGAAGCGTGCGGCAAGGGACGCAATGCGCTTGCTGGCCTCATGTCGATCCACGAACACGGCATTCGACATCGTCTCGGCACCGAGGATCACGTTCTCGGCGACGCTCAGAACCGGAATCAGCATGAAGTGCTGGTGAACCATGCTGATGCCGCGGGCGATGGCATCGGACGGCCCGGCGATCTGGATCTGCCGGCCGTCCAGCAGGATCCTGCCCTCGTCCGGGCGGGCCAGGCCGTACAGGACGTTCATCAGGGTGGTCTTGCCGGCCCCGTTCTCCCCCAGCAGGGCGTGGATCTCGCCCCGACACACGTCGAGGTCAATGTGGTCGTTGGCCACCACCCCGGGGTATCGCTTGGTTATCCCTCGCATCTCCAGGGCGGGGGCGGTGGCGCCTGCGGCGTCCTCGGTCATAGCTTCCTCGATCGGCCTGAGGCCGGCCAGATGCGATGAGCGGGCCGCGCCCGGAAGGGCGCGACCCGCTCGAGAACGTAGCAAAAGCTACCGAGACTCGACTACTGGCCACTCCAGGTCCCGCACTGGGCGGGGCAAGTTGGCAGAGTGCCGGACTTCATGGCTGCGAGGGCGGTGTCCAGCTTGCCCTGGAGGTCGGACGGGTAAGTCACCAGGGTGTTCTCGCTGAGGGGCGCGTAGCCCACGCCGTTGTTGGCGGCGTTGAACTTCGAGATGCCACCCTTGGCGGTCTTGCCGGCGATGGCCGTGACCGTCTGGTTGACGGCGGCGGAGACGTTCTTCTCGGCCGAGGTGACGAGGCACCTATCGGCGCTGGGATAGGTCAGGTACTCGTCGACATCCACGCCGATGCCGTAGATGCCGGCGGCGCACGCGGCGTCGAGAGCGCCGTTGCCGGTGCTGCCTGCGACCTGGAAGACGACATCAACGCCCTGCTGGGCGATGAACTGCGTGCTGAAGGTCTTGCCGAAGACCGGGTCGCCGTAGGCCTTGGTCAGGTCGCCGTTCGAGAACCAGGCGGTCTTGACCTGGATGTTGGGGTTGTACGAGGCGGCGCCCAGCTGGAAGCCCTGCATGTAGCGGACGACTGCCGGGTTGTTGTCGATGCCGCCGATCTGACCGATAACGCCTGACGTGCTAACCGCCGCTGCGACGATACCGGCGAGGTATCCGGCCTGGTCTTCCTCGAACTGGATCCCGATGAGCTTCGGCAGTAGCGTGGCGGCATCACCCGCGCAGGCGAAAGTGTCGTCAGGTGCGCCGGTCGGGTCCACGCACGGGGCCACGTCGACGGCAACGAACCAGATGTTCGGGTTGGCCTTGGCGGCCGTGATGGTGGCATCACCCAGGTTGAAGCCGACCGTTACGATGATGTTGTACTTGTCGTCGACGAACGACTGGATGTCCTTGCTGTAGTCTGAGGCGTCGGCGGGAACGGCAACGTTGATGGTGGCGCCGAGAGCAGTGGCAGCCGCCTTCGCGCCTTCGTAGGAGTACTCGTTGAAGGTGTGGTCGGTGACCGAGCCGACGTCCGTGACCACGCCGATCTTCAGGCTCGATCCGCTTGGTGCGGAAGTGGCGCCTGAGCTCGAACAGGCCCCCGCGATGACAACCGCAGCCAGCAGCGAGAACGCAATCCGGAGCTTTCCGGTCATGTGGCTCTCCCTGTGATCACGTGAATCTCCCTGTGATCACGCTCCCGAGGTCCTGGGCGAACCTCCTCTATGCAGATTGTATAGCGGGGCAGCCGCTCCCCGGACCCCCATCCGCAGGCCGGGGGCAGGGCCGCCGGTCAGTCGGGCCGGTAAAGCTCGCGGCGATCGAGGCCGGTCGCGGCGGCGACCTGGCGGACGGCCTCGGAGCGCCTCAGACCGGAGGCCATCAGGCGGGCCACATCGGCGCGGGCTTCTTCCATCGAGGGCTGTCCCTCTCGGGCCGGCTGCTTCGCGGCTGCGCCGCTGCCCGGGACGGCTTCGACCACGATGGCGAACTCGCCCCGAAGCAGGATCGCGCCGGCGGCCGCCCGCGCAGCCAGCTCCCCCAGCGGCCCGCGAACGACTTCTTCGTGGATCTTGGTCAGCTCGCGGCAGATTGCCGCGCGACGCTCAGCGCCGGCGGCGGCCGCTAGATCGGCGACGGTCGCCGGAACGCGGGACGGGGCTTCGTAGAGCACACAGGCACGTTCGTCCGCGGCGATGCGGGACAGGCGGTCGCGCCGCTCCCTGCCGGAACGAGGCAGGAACCCCTCGAAGGTCCAGCGGGCCGCCGAAAGGCCGCTCGCCACCAGCGCCGCCAGCACGGCGGAGGCTCCCGGGATCGGCACCACGGCGCCGCCCTCCGCCGCCCAGGCCGAGGCCAGCTCCCCGCCGGGGTCGCTGACCAGCGGAGTTCCCGCGTCGGTGACGAGGGCCAGGTCGCGCCCCGACCGCAGATGCTCGAGCAGCTCCAGCTCGCGACCCCGGCCGCTCCGAGCGTGGTAGCTCACCAGGTGCGTGGTGATCTCGTATCGGGCGCAGAGCCGCCGCGTGAGGCGAGTGTCTTCGGCGGCGACCAGAGGCACGGCCCGCAGCACCTCCACGGCGCGATACGTGACGTCGCCGAGATTGCCGATGGGCGTGGCGACCACGAAGAGCCGGCCACCGGCCGAACCCGCGGCCGCGCCACTCCCCGGCGCCGCGCCACTCCCCGTGGCCGCGCCATTCGCGGCGGGCGCGCCACTCCCCCCGCCACTCCCCGGCGCCTCGCCACTCCCGCCGGCCCTCCCCCCGCTCACTTGCGCGCCGAGCCCGGCCGCCGCCGCGGATACAGGTAGTCCACGCCCGTCGTGCGCGGTCCGAGCTTGGCGACCGGCGGCACCTGGCGCTTGAACTCCGAGGTGGCGACGAGGCGCTTGACCCGTTCGACCGTCGGACCGGAGAATCCCATGGCAAGCAGCTCTTCGTCCGTGCGTCGCTTGTCGATCATCCAGAACAGGAGCCGATCGAGCTTCGGGTAGCTGAAGCCGGCCTCGGCCTCGTCCGTCTGGCCGGGCCAGAGGTCGGCCGAGGGAGCCTTGCGGATGATCGCCTCCGGCACGTCCACCGCGGCCGCCACCTGCCGGACCTGGCTCTTGTAGAGATCGCCGATCGGGTTGAAGGCGCAGGCCGAGTCGCCGAAGAGCGTCGTGTAGCCGATCAGCGATTCGGTCTTGTTGCCGGTCCCGACGACGAGCCCGCCCCACCCCACCGAGCGGTCGTACAGGACGCACATCCGCTCCCGGGCCATCAGGTTGCCGCGTCGCAGCGGACTGCCCTCTCCGTCCGCCGCGCCGGCCGCGCCGGGCTGGCCGTCCCGTCCGAAGTAGCCGTCGACCATCGGGCTGATGTCGACCAGATCGCTTTCGCAACCCAGCTTCTCGACCACCAGCCGGGCGTGCTCGACCGATTCGGGCGAGGAGGTCCGGTAGGGCATCAGGACGCACAGCAGGTTCTCGGGCCCGATCGCCTCGGCCGTGAGAAACGCGACCAGGGCGGAATCGATGCCTCCGGAGAGCCCCAGAACCCCCCGAGCGAAGCCGGCCTGTCGGAGCTGATTCCGAATGAAGTCGACGATCACCCGCCGGGCGATCTCAGTGTCGATCGCCAGCTCGGGCGGGAGCTCGAAGAGCCGGCGTGCGCCGTCGTTCGGCTCGCCCTGCCGGCCTCCGTGCGCCGCGCTCATGGCCGCCGGTCTGGCCCACCGGCCGCCTTAGCCTCCCGTGACCCAGCCGCCGACTGCCCGGTTTCGCGGCCGCCGTCGCTCGGTTCGCTCGCCTCATCGATCTCCAGACCCGTTCTGTGGGCCAGGATCCGCCGCAGCTCGCGCAGGTGGAGCTCCGGCCGTTCGTCGCGCAGCAGAGGCAGTCCGATCCGCTCGCGTCGCACGTCGCCAAGCTCGACGTCCACCGTGTACAGCCCCTCGTCGAAGAGTGGCGCCGTGAAGAGCGCTTCACCGCTCGGGCCGATCACCTCCGAGCCGCCCCAGAAGCTGATCGTCTCGTCCATGCCGACGCGGTTGCAGAAGACAACGAAGCTCGTCGTCAGCTGGGCGTAGGTTCGCATCAGCGTCCGCCACGAAACGGCCGTGCCCAGGCCGACCTCGTGGATCGCAGCAAGGTCGCGGCCCGGAGAGGACGACACGTTGATAAGCATCTGCGCGCCGTCGAGGGCCAGCGTCTCGGCCACGCCCAGGTGCCAGAAGTCCTCGCAGATGGCGATGCCGAGCTTCACGCCCAGGCGCGAGTCCACGGTCCGGAGCCGATCGCCCGCGGCGAAGAAGCGGCGCTCGTCGAAGAGACCGTAAGTGGGCAGGAACAGCTTGCGGTGGACGAACCGAACTTCGCCGTCCTCAAACAGTGCGGCCGAGATGAAGAGCCGGTGATCGTCCGCCTCTTCCACGAACGAGACGACGGCTGAAAGGCCCTGCGTCTCCGCGGCGAGGCCCAGCAGACGCGGGTCGTCCTTGCGCATCGCAACTTCGGCTGCCAGATCCTGGAGCTGGTAGCCGGTAAGGCCGAGCTCCGGAAACACGACCAGCCCCGCACCGGCGGCGCGGGCCTGTGCCAGGAGCTCACGGTGGCGGGCCAGGTTCTCCTCGAGCACGCCGAGGCGCGGCGCCAGCTGAACGAGAGCGATACGGAGCGGCTGCACCAGTTGAGTCTAGTGCCGGTCGCGCGGTCGCGGCGGCGATCCGGAGGGCGCATAGGGCGCCGGAGCGGCCGGCCCGGCGGCAGCGGCGACGCCGCCTGCCCCTGGGCTCCGGCCCGTGACCTGAACCTGCTCCGCGGAGCCGTCCACCTCTTCGGCGAAGTGGCACGCAACCTCGTGGCCGCTGCTCATCGGGCGCAAAGCCGGATCCTCGGCGACGCAGCGGTCCGGGTTACCGAGCCTCTCGCGGAGCCAGCAGCGGGTGTGGAAGTGGCAGCCGGATGGTGGGTTCGACGGGCTCGGCACGTCGCCGGTGAGAATGATTCGCCGCCGCCGGCCCTCGACCGACGGATCGGGGATCGGCACCGCGGAGAGAAGGGCCACGGCGTACGGATGAAGCGGCCGCTCGTACAGCTCACGCGAGCCGGCCGTCTCCACGATGCGCCCCAGGTACATCACCGCGATCCGATCGCTGATGTGGCGGACGACGGACAGGTCGTGGGCGATGAACAGGTAGGTCAGCCCGAACTCGCCCTGGAGCCGCTCCAGCAGGTTGATGATCTGGGCCTGGATCGAGACGTCCAGGGCGCTGATCGGCTCGTCGGCGACGATGAGATCCGGGTGAAGAGCCAGGGCGCGGGCGACGCCGATGCGCTGGCGCTGGCCGCCGCTGAACTCGTGCGGGAAACGGTCTCCGTACGAGGGGTCCAGGCCGACGGTGGCCAGGAGATCCCGAACCCTCTGGTGGCGCTCGCTCTTGACCCCGACGCCGTGGATCTCGAGCGGTTCCGACACGATCCCTTCGGCAGTCATGCGCGGGTTCAGGCTGGCGTATGGGTCCTGGAAGATCATCTGCATCCGGCGCCGGACGGCCCGCAGCGACGCGCCCCCGGCGGTGGTGATGTCCTGGCCGTCGAAGACGATTCGGCCGCCAGTGGGCTGGTACAACCGCAGGATCGTCCGGCCTACCGTGCTTTTGCCGCAGCCGGACTCGCCGACAAGGCCGACGGTCTCGCCCCTCTGGATCGATAGCGAAATGCCGTCGACAGCGCGCACGTCGCCGACATGGCGGCTGATGAGGATGCCCTGCGTGATCGGGAAGAACATGCGCAGATCGCTGATCTCAACCAGTGGGCGGACGCTGCTCGACCCGGCCTCGACGTCGGCCGTCTGGCCGGGGACGCCTGCGGCGGGCACAACCGTCTGCGGGGTCATGTCGGTCATGAGCCCACCTGCGCGGGAGGAGCGGCCGGCTCGAAGCCCGGCCGAAGCGGGTGGGCGGCGACCACTTCCCCGGACATGGGCGGGTTCCAGCAGGCCGCGCGATGCGTCGCCTGCGGGCCGGTGGTGACGACCTCATAGCCGGGATCGATCGGCTCCAGAGACGGCATCTCCTGCCAACATCTGTCGACGCGCCACGCGCAGCGAGGCGCGAACGGACAGCCGACTGGCGCGTAGCGAAGGTCCGGCGGAGCCCCCTCGATGGGGATGAGCGGCTCGCCCGGCTGCGCGTCGAGGCGCGGGATGGAGTGCAGCAACCCGACCGTGTACGGGTGACGCGGCCGGGCAAAGAGGTCCTTCGTGGTGGCGGCCTCGACGATGTACCCGGCGTACATGACGTTGATGCGTTGGGTCATCCCGGCCACGACGCCGAGGTCGTGGGTGATGAGGATGACCGCGGTGCCATGCTCGGCCGCAAGGCGGCTCAGCAGTTCCAGGACCTGGGCCTGGATCGTGACATCCAGGGCGGTCGTGGGCTCGTCGGCGATGAGCAGCTTGGGCTCGAGCGCGAGCGCCATGGCGATCATCACGCGCTGGCGCATGCCACCGCTGAACTGATGCGGGAAGTTCTTGAGCCTCGCTTCCGGCTGGGGGATGCCGACCATGCCCAGCAGCTCCAGCGTGCGGGCGCGCGCTTCGGACTTCGATACGCGCCGGTGCGCCTGGATCGTCTCGACCATCTGCTCCTGGACGGTCAGCACCGGGTTGAGGCTCGTCATGGGGTCCTGGAAGATCATCGCGATCTCCTTGCCCCGCAGTTCGCGCATTTCGGATTCGTCAAGGGTCAGCAGATCTTCGCCGCCAAAGACCACCTTGCCGCCGTCGATATGCCCGGCCGGCCTGGGCAACAAACGCATCAGCGCCAGGTTGGTCACGCTCTTGCCGCAGCCGGACTCCCCGACAAGGCCCAGCGTTTCCTCGCGCTCGATCGAGAGCGAGACACCGTCGACCGCGCGAACGTCGCCGACGTGATGATTCACCAGCAAGCCGCTGGTGATCGGGAAGTAGAGGCGCAGGTCGGTGACTTCGAGGAGCGGGCCTCGCGGCCGGGTCGCAGGTGCGCTCGAGGTCGCGGCAGCGCTCGAGGTCGCAATGGCCCCCGGGGCCACCGCCGGCAAGTTATCGAATTTGCTCANNTTGCCGCAGCCGGACTCCCCGACCAGCCCAAGCGTCTCGCCCTCGTCGAGGTCGAAGGAGACCCCATTGACCGCATAGACCGTCCCGTCGTGGGTCCGGAACCGGACGACAAGGTCGCGAATGGAGAGGAGGCTCACTTCTCGGCTACCGCTTCAGGCGCGGGTCGAGCGCTTCGCGCAGCCCGTCGCCAAGCAGGTTGAAGCCGACGGCGCTTATGACGATCGCGGCGCCCGGGAAGAAGATCAGCCAAGGAGCCGATTGCAGGAATTTCGATGCGTCGGTCAGCATCTCACCCCACTCGGCGATCCTGGGGTCGCCCGGTCCGAGTCCCAGGAAGCCAAGCCCGGCCACGTCTATGATCGCTGTGGCGGCGGCGAGCGTCGCCTGCACGATCAGCGGCGTCAGGGCATTGGGGAGCATGTGGCGCAGCAGGATGCGCGCTGGCGAGGCGCCCATGGAACGCGCGGCGATCACGAAGTCCGACTCGCGCAGTGCCAGCAGGCTGCCACGCAGCAACCGGGCGAAGATCGGCGAGTAGGAGATGCCCACCGCCAGCATGATCTGGATCTCGCCGTGGCCCAGCCACGCCACGATCCCGATCGCCAGCAGGATGCCGGGGACCGCCAGCAGCACGTCGACGACGCGCATGAGGAACCCGTCCACGATCCCGCCCGCGCCGCCGGCGATGGCGCCGACGGTCGTGCCACCGATGAGCCCGAACACGACTGCGACCACGCCGACGGACAAGCTGATCCGGGCGCCGTAGAGAACGCGGCTGAACTCATCGTTGCCCTGGGTATCCGTACCCATGAGGTGGGCAAGGCTCGGGCCATGCATCGCGTTGCCGAGCTGCCCGGGCAGGTTGGGCGGGTACGGAGCGATGACTGGAGCCAGGATGGCGCCGAACACGAAGATCGCAATGCAGACCATACCCACGATCGCCGGACGGTTGCGCACCAGGCGCCGGAGTGCGTCGTGCCACAGGCCACGGCTGACCCGGGCGGTGGGTGCGATGGTCACCACTGCGGAGGTCGCCACCTCAGCCGTACCTGATCCGCGGGTTCAGGAACGCGTAGCCGACGTCGACGATCAGGTTCACCGTCAGGAAGATCGTGGCAAAAATCAGGATCAGTGATTGGACGACGATGTAATCGTGGTTCTCGATGGAGCTAACGACCCATGAGCCCACCCCGTTCCAGGTGAACACGGTCTCGGTCAGCACGGCACCGGCAAGCAGCGCTCCGGTCTCAAGGCCGATGACGGTGGTCACCGGCAGCCAGGCGTTGCGCATGATATGGCGGCTGTTGACTCGCCGCTCGGTCAGGCCCTTTGCCCGCGCGGTCCGGACGTAGTCTTCGTTGCTGACATCGATGACCGACGCGCGAGTGATCCGGGTGAACACCGCCAGGGGAATCGTGCCCAGCGCGATCGACGGCAGGATCAGGTGGGACACGGCATCGATCACATACCAGTGGCCGGCCAGGATCGCGTCGATGATCGCGAAGTGGGTCACGGGGTTTATGGGCAGACGCGGGTCGAGCTGCCCGAAGGTCGGCAGCCAGTGGAGCTCGACCCCGAAGATGAAGGCCAGCGTGTAGCCCAAGACGAACACCGGAATCGAGATGCCGAAGAGCGAGATCACGGTCACGACGCCGTCGATCCAGCTGTCGGGGTGCCGGGCGGCCAGCCGGCCCAACGGGATGCCCAGGCCGACGGCGAAGATCATCGCCCCAATCGTCAGCTCCACTGTGGCCGGGAAGCGGACCAGGAACGTCGCCGCGACCTCCCGGCCGTCGATGAAGCTGGCGCCGAAGTCCCCGTGGAGCAGCCGACCGAGGTAGTCGAAGTACTGCACGTACAGGGGCTTGTCGAGGCCCTCGACCGCGGTGATCTGGGCTATGAGTTGCGGAGTGGCGTGCTGCCCGAGGATTGCCACTGCCGGGCCGCTGCCCGGCAGAAGCCGGAGGAACAGAAACAGGATCACTGACAGGCCGAGGAGGACCGGAATGGCAACGAGCAGGCGCCGGACGATGAACCTTGCCACGCTGTGAGGAGATCCCTCCGCTGATAACAGCCCCCCGGGGTCTTGGCCGACCCCGGGGGGCCCGTTTCACCGAATCTTACAGCCCTGCCGCGCGGCGTCGCCGCCGGGCTGCGGGGGCTACTGGGAAAGCCAGACGGTGTTCAAGTACTCGATCCCGTTGCTGGCGCCCACGTAACCGTGAACCTTGGACGAGTATGCCCCCGGTGGCTGAGAGTTGACGATTGGCACCGTCGGGACGTCCTGGGCGAGGAGATCCTGGACCTGGCCCCACAGCGCGTTGGCAGCGTCCGTGGTGGTCGCCTGGAGCGCTTGGGTCATGTCCGTGTTGGCCTGGGCATTGGCCCAGCCGAACTGGGGGTTTGGCTTGCCGTTCTGGTACCCGAACCACGCCGTGTAGAGGAAGTTGTCCGCGCCGGCCCAGTCGCAGGTCCAGCCGAAGAGGTACAGCGGCAGCTTGCCAGCCGTGGCGTCGGGGATGTAACTGGGCCCCCAGTCCTCGGTCTTGAGGGTCACGGTGAAGCCCACAGCCGTAAGGTCGTTAGCGATGGCAGTGGCAATGCCTTTGGGATCGGGCATATACGGCCGGACGACATTGGAGGGATAGTAGAGGTCGATGTTCAGGGCGGAGCCGGTCACGCCGGACGCCGACAGGTCGGCCTTGGCCTGGCTGACGCTATAGGCGGGCAGCGTCTCGGCCTTGAAGCCGGCGGTGGCCGGCGGCATAAAGCCCGTCGGCACCTTGCCCAGGCCCGAATAGAACGCGTCGACGTAGCTCTGCTTGTTGACGGCCTCGGCAACGGCCAGGCGGACGTTCTTGTTGGCGTAGATGGTCGCCTTGCCGCCGACGCTCTGGTTCATGTCCAGGTTGAGCTGGTTGCACGACGCGCCGCGGTCGATGATCGTCAGCCCGGAGCTCTGCGCCGTCTTGACGTCCAACGGCGAGATCGAGAAGGCCGCGTCAACGCCGCCCGACTGCAGGGCCTGCAGGGTGGCCGTGGAGTCGCCGAAGGGCTTGAAGGTGACCTGATCGAGGTGAGCCGCGTTGGCGGCGTCCCAGTAGTTGGGGTTCTTGACGAGAGTGATGTGATCGGTGGGAACCCACTCCTTGAAGATGAACGGGCCGGTGCCGACCATGTCCTGGCCCTGGGGAAGCTGGCCCTGGGCGTACTTGTTCTGCGCGATTGGCGTCGAGTCGGCGTTGCCCTTCTGGAGCGCCGTCGGGCTCTGGATGCCGAAGACGGCAAGCGTCGAGGCCAGCTCGAAGTTGGACTGCGGGGTCTTGAGGGTGATGACGAAGGTCTGCTCGTCCGGGGCAGACACTGAGGCGACGTTGGAGTTCGTCCCGAAACCGCCGAAGACGGCGCCGTAGTAGTAGGCGTCAGTCTGAAGGTCGCCGGCGGGGTAGTTTTGCCAGCGTTTGTAGTTGAAGACCACGGCGTCCGCGTTGAAGGGCGTGCCGTCCTGGAACTGGATGCCGGTCCGGAGGGTGAACGTGTAGGTCAGGCCGTCCGAGCTGACCGTGGGCAGGGCGGCGGCCAGGACCGGGATGACCGTGCTGATCGTGCCGGGCTGCAGCCCGAGCAGCCCCTGGACGACCTGCGCCTCGACGAACAGGGAGTTGCCGTCGCTGACCAACGATGGATCGGCCAGAGCCATGTCACCGTTGAGCGCGTACACCATGCTGCCGCCTTCGACGGCCGTGGAGGCCGGCGTGGCCGTGACCGCGCTCGTCGGAGCCGTAGTCGGGGCCGTCGTCGGCGTGATGGCCGTGGGCCCGGACGTTGCCGGGACCGGCGTAGCGCTGCTGCCGCAGGCCGCCGCCGCGAGAACGGCGATGGCCAGCAACGGGCCTAACTTGTTCCTCATGTCCTCTCCTTCCAGTGTGCGTCAACGTGGGAAACGATCGCGACTCCGAGTCGCGCTCGCTGGGCCTTCCCGGTCCCGGTTCATCCGGCGCGCCCGATGGTTCGAGCGCGCATTACCGGCCAATTTGGGTCGCCACCCGTACGCGGCGCATGCGTACCAATCATCCTAACCGCTTGGCCGAACTCTGCAGCGCAGGGCTCGGGGCAGTTGCGCCGACGTGAGTCTCTCGGATCGGGCTCGCTCGAACCCGCCTTCCTTCTCTCTAGTCAGGCAGCGCGGTCGCCGTCTCGATTGCGGACTGCGTCGCGGCCGCCTCTTGAGCGGCCTGAAAGTCGACCTGTTCGGCGAAGTGGCAAGCCGCCATCTGCCCTTCGCCCATGTCGCGAAGAGGCGGGTCCATGGTGGAGCACTGCTCCGGATTGCCCAGCTTCTCTCGCAGCCAGCAGCGCGTGTGGAAGCGGCAGCCCGACGGCGGGTTGGCCGGCGACGGCACGTCGCCCCTGAGAACGAGCCTCTTCTTGCGCACACGAGGATCCGGCACCGGAATGGCCGACAGCAGGGCCACCGAGTACGGATGCAGAGGCTTCTCGTACAGGGCGTCCGTGGTGGCGACCTCGACAAGCTTGCCGAGGTACATCACCCCGATCCGATCGCAGAAGTACTGCACCACGGACAGGTTATGGGCAATGAAGAGATAGGTCAGGTTGAACTCGGACCGAAGATCCGACAGCAGATTCAGGATTTGCGACTGGATCGACACGTCCAGCGCGGAAACTGGTTCGTCGCAGACCACGAAATCCGGCGCCAGCGCAAGCGCGCGAGCGATGCCGATACGCTGCCTCTGGCCGCCGGAGAATTCATGGGGGTAGCGCCGCGCGTAGTCGCGCCGAAGACCCACGGCCTCCAGGTAGTCACCGACCCGCTTGTCGCGAATAGTCCGCGTCCGCCAGCCGTTGTCCGCGTCGGCCTGGGCCAGCAGGCCCTCTCCGATGATGTCGCTGATGGGCATCCGCGGGTTGAGCGAGCCGTACGGATCCTGGAAGATGAGCTGCATGCGCCGCCGCATACGCTTGAGCGCCGGGCCCCGCATGGCCAGCATGTCCTGACCGTCCATCGTGACCGACCCCGCGGTAGCTTTCTCCAGGCGCAAGATGGTGCGCCCCAGAGTCGTCTTGCCGCAGCCGGACTCGCCCACCAGCCCAAAGGTCTGCCCGCGGTTGATCGTGAGGCTCACACCGTCGACCGCGTAGACGCTGCCCACGCGGCGTCGCAGGATCCCGCCGTAGAT
>PMXQ01000110.1 GCA_003171065.1 Chloroflexota bacterium | reverse complement strand
CCCACAGCGCGCCGCTGTGGCAACGGGCGGGCTGTGGGACGGTGCGAAATGACTATGGAAACGCGCCTTATCCGTCCCGAGACGCTGCGGGCGACCGCAGCCCGCCTGGCGGACCAAGACCCATCGCTTGGCCTGCCCGGGGAGTACCTCGAATGCGCGGCGCGCCTGCTCTCCGCTGCAGCCGGAATGTCACCCATGTCCATCCGCGAGCGATTCGACGAGATCGCGTGTGCCACGAATGGCGACCCAGCCGTGAAGCCGATGCGTCACGTCCGCGAAGTAGACGTGGCGAAGGCATGGCTCCTGTCGCCAGCAACGTTCTCCGCCCTAACGCCAGCGCAGCAGCGGCGAGCAGTGGCAGCCCGTCTAGTCACTGAAACATCACTCTGGGATCGCGTCAGGCGATCCTGGCCGTTGGAGGTTCACCCGTGTTGAAAGGATCACATCACACGCCGGAAGCGCGGCAAAAGATGGTCGTCGCCAACCTGGCGCGAAGCGAGCAGCATCGGGCGTTCGCTCTCTCGCAATGGGCCAATCCCCAAACGCGCGCCGCCATGTGCGCCTCGATGCGTCGAGACGACGCCTGTCACCGAGGACACCCTCGAACTCCCGAAAACGTGGGCGTCGAGAAGAACGGCGACCGATATTGCAGGCCTTGTAAACGCCTCAAAGAGAACCGGTGGCGTCGCGCCCGTTACGCCGAAAGAAAGGCTATTCGTGCGGGAGGCATGTAAATTCTTGTAAGGTCCCACGCACAAATGCTGCCGGATTATGACGGATTAGACACCCAGCCCAACCTAACCCAATCACAGAGATGGAGTCTTGTTGACAAACACAACCACAACCACCCGAAGAACAGTCCAAGATATCGAAGCGGATATCGCCGCTAATGAAACCGAGAAGAATCAGCTGGGTATGACCGGCCCGGCTCTGCAAGAGGAGCTTGAGAACGCCAGGACCGACGCTCGGAATGCCGAGCAGATCGCGGTCCTCGCTGGCTGGCGGGACCTCCAGGCCGTCGAGGCCTCGCGTGCACGCCTGGTCGTAGAGCAAATTCAGTACTTGCTCGGAGAGGCTGAGAGCGAGATATCCCGGCTGACGGCGACCGGCGACTCGCTGAACGACAGGGTCCTCGCCGGGAACGCACTAGTCGTCGCGGCCATCACGGCGGGTGACGCGGCTGCCGCCGAGAGAAACCAGGCGGCTATCAACGACGCTGGACAAGCATTGGCGCGCACTGCCTCGATGCTGGCCACGGCTCAGGCAAACAGAGATGCTGCCGAGGCGCAGCTTCCTGCTGCCGCCTCCGAACTCGCGGTCGCCGAGGGTTACGTGAGCCAGGCCGAAGACGAGTGCACGAGGATAGAGGCGCTGTCGGGCACTGGCGTGCCCTGGGATGCTCCAGCCCCGGCCGCGCCGCGCGAGTGGCCGTCCGGTCTTGGCCTCGGGGGCGAGATGATCCTCCGGCAGATCTTGGAAGACAACATGCGGTATCTCACGACGCCGCTCGTCCGGAAGGTCGGTGAGGAGATACGACCTCGCGATCCCAAACCAAAATCCTGGAGCGTCAAGAACCTGAACAAGAAGCCGCGCACGGCGCGCTGATCAAACTCAGACACAAGTTCGAAGGGATCTTTATGCCGGATACCGCAACCGGAATTGCCGCCAGCGGCCAGCCACAACTCTCCGTTTCTCGGGAGGGCATGGCCGTCGTGGACGGCTCCTCCGTACGCATCATTCTTGGGAAGTTGCCGAACGGCGACTACGGAATCTGGATTGCCGACGCCAGCGGCAACGTTCTCATTGACGGATCGCACATCATCCTCACGCAGGCTAGTGGGCAGATTCCCATAGGTGTCACCTTCGGCCTACCCGAAACCGAAGTGACCGCCAATGGTATCGAGGTCACCGATGGCACACGTATGCGTGCCACCCTNNGACTACGGCATCAAGATCGTGGACGCCAGCGGGAATGCGCTCATTGATGGCTCGAAGATCCAGTTGGCGCAATCAACAGGCACCGTGCCCTCTGGCGTGGTCCTCGGCAACTCGTCCACGACGATAACTGCCAACGGCGTCCAGGTCAGCGATGGGACGCGGGCGCGTGCCACCCTCGGCCACATTGGCACCGACTACGGCATCAAGATTGTGGACGCGAGTGGCAACGTCCTGATCGACGGAGCCAAGATCATCCTGAACCAGTCCAGCGGAACGGTGCCATCGGGAGTGGTGCTAGGAAACGCCAGCACGACGGTATCAGCCTCCGGTATCCAGGTTAGTGACGGCACTCTCGTCCGGGCGATCTTGGGTCATCTGCCTGACGGCTCCTATGGCGTCGCGCTCTATGACGCTTATGGCGGATCACTGCTCGAACCCCAGGGCTTCGGCGCCGCCTGGGTGGACTTCATCCACTCAGGTATCTACAACTCGCAGATGAGTGAGAGTGTTGCCGGGGCGCTGACTTTGGGCACGAGCCGCACCGACGCCACCGGCGAAACGTCCGGCCTGCCATTCTGGACGGCTTGGCGCAGCTCGGGCTCGGGCACCGCTACGGTTGTAGCCTCAACGTCCTGGCCGGGTGGCAACTACGTCCAGTTCGCCTTTTCGGCCGTGGGCACCATCACCTCAAACAACGTCGCGATAACGACCGACCTAGTCCCGGTCGAAGGCGGTTCGCTCCTGTACACCTTCCTAGTGGCGGCGTCGAACCAAGCGGCAGGGGCCGTATTCTCCGACGTAGCCGTTAGGTGGTACACCGCCGGGGGCGGGTTCATATCCTCGACCGACTCGGCTGGCCCCTCCTGTCCTAGCGGGACTACGGCCGAGGGCATCTTCACGGGCGCCGCGATGCGTGCACCGCTCAACGCTCGATATGCCCGCGTCGAATTGACCGCGTGGGAACAGACGACCCATAGCGCCTCGAATTGGGTCAGATTCGGGCTCGCCTGCCTGGCACCCGGTACTGAGTCCAGCTCAATCGACCCGACTGTTGCGATCACGCTCGGGCCGACCTTCGTATCCGGCGAACTCCAGGTCGGCGGCGACATCGTTACGAACTCGGGCGGGGGCATCGACTCGGACGGGCAGCTATCCGGAGGCGCTAACTTCCGGATGTATGGGTACATCGCCCCGAGCCTGACAGCCTCCGTGAACGACTGGGCGCCAACCGGCCTGTCTGGCGCGCGCACGGTCAAGATCTCCTCAACCGGCGCGTATTCCATCACCGGGATGGCGGCAGGGTCCGAAGGCGAGGAGAAGCTACTCAACAATGCGAGCGGCTCGACCCTCACCCTGCCCCACAACAGCGCCTCATCCGCCGCCGCGAATCGGTGGTACTGCCCCGGCGCGGCGTCGTTCTCACTGACGACGCTACGGACCGTCCTAGTCCGCTATGACGGCGACGTGTCCCGCTGGTGCGTCGTAGGCTAGACCTCGCGCACCTTGCCAGTGAGTCGAACCACGGCGGAACGGTGGCCCGTCGGGCGCGGGAGGTATGCGAGACAGACCACAACGCAGACACCTAGGACCGGGATGAGGTACAAAGCCAGCGCGTGCATCATCGAAGCCGGAGCCAGTCCGAGACGCCGAGACGGCGCAGTGCCCCAGTTGGGCCTAACTCGGGGTCCGACTCACACGCTAACAGCGCCGATTCTGCATCGCCCGCCACGAGGAGCCGGATAGAGCATCCCCGTTGTGGCCGCGTAAGCGGCGTGTCGGTTCGACCCCGACCTCGCCCACCACCGTGTTTGTGCCGAGCCCCGGGCTTCCGTCTGCGATTCGGGGCGAGTTTCTACGCCCCGAGCCCCGTTTACCAGGGCAACAGCTTCCCGGAGGCCGTGTAGACGCGGTTCATGACGGCCTCGCCGCTCACCGGATCCAGCAGATTCGGCTGGGCGCCATCGAGGATGATCGTCGGATGCGTCCACGCCTGAACGAGGGTGGAGCCGCTGAACGTCAGCTCGAGCACGAGCCCCTCTTCGGTCTGCTCCGACCATGTCTGGTCGAACACGAAGTTGCCGAGCTCGTACCAGATCGGCTTGCCCTTGTATATCTCCATGGCCCCCGCCCAGTGGGCATGGTTGCCGATGATCATGTCCGCGCCCGCGTCGATCATCTGGTGCGCCAGCCTCTTCTGAGCCGCGGTCGGTCCGGTCTTGTATTCGATCCCCCAGTGGGGGTAGACGATGACGACCTGGGCGCCGGCCGCCTTGGCTGCCTTGATGTCGGCTGGGGCGGTGCCGGCGGAGAGCTCGGCGGTTCCGGGTAACTTCGCAGTGGCGGCCTCGCCGGGTGAGATCGCGTCGTACGAGAGGACCGCGACCTTGACGCCATCGATGTTGAAGATGGCCGGAGTCCGGGCCGCCGTTATGTTCGCGCCGGCGCCGCTGTGGGCGATCCCGAGCTTGTCAAGCGCCGCGATCGTCTGGACCACGCCCTGTCTGCCGGCGTTGAGGATGTGGTTGTTGGCAAGCGAGACCCAATCGATCCCAGCGTACTGGAGCCCGGCGAGAAACGCCTGATTGAATGTGAAGGACATTCCCGTGGCGTGGTACGAGGAGTTGGTCGGGGCTGGACCCTCCAGGTTCACCATCGACAGGTCAGCTCCCGACGTCAGGGCGCGCACGTCCTGGGTCGTGTCATCGACCTTCGTGCGCGGCATCACCCAGTCCCACGATGAGCAGCAGTAGCGGCTGGTGATCGTGGCGGTCCCGCCGGAGAACGGGAAATCCACGCCCTTGCCCTGGAGCTTGATCACCTTGTACACGCCGCGGTCGAGCATCACGTCGCCGCCCGCGACGATCGTCCAGGTCGCCGACGGATTGAACGCGGCTGTGGTGGCGGTCGCCGGCAGGCTGGCCTGCAGCGGCCAGTCCGCCAGGCTCTTGACTCGAGACACGCCGAAGAGCGACACGTCCCCCCAGCCCAGCGCTCGCACGCTCGGTCCCACGTCGGTGGCGCGGACGATGCCCAGGCGGGCCGCCTTGGCATCGAGGTCGGCCTCCAGGACCGCGGCGGTCGGAGCGAGCACGAGACGGCTCGCGACCGACGGTTGGGACAGGCTGAGCGCCGCAAGGATGCCGTCCGCGTCGGCGCTCACCAGCTCGAGCGTCGTGAACTGCTTGTTCGTGCCGGCCAGGATGGCCGCGACGCCGGCCTGATCGATCGTGGTCGCGATCGTCCGAAAGTCCGCGACCGGAACGATCGGAACGGCCGGGGCTGCCGTCGGACTTGGCGTGGACTGCGGCGTCGGCGAGGCGGTCGGAGCGTCAAACGGCGACGCGGCCGAGGTCGGGCTGGGGGCCTGGCTGGGCGGCGGGCTCGGCGGATTCGAGCCGCACGCCGAAACGATGGCGAGAACGGCGAGCAACGCCAGCAGGGATCGACGCAGGTGTGTCATGCCCAGATTGTCGCAGGTACCGTCCCGAGCGTTGGCGTCGACTATGATCTGGGGCGCGTACCGGTCGGCGGCAGTCAGTCGAGTCGGGGTCTGGCTCGTCCAGAGGTGTCGTACTGTGGCAATTCGTCGTCTGCTCGTGTGCCTCCTGGCATGTGCGGTGCTCGGTTGCGGAGGCGGCTCGACTCCGCCGGCGTCGTCGGCCTCGGGCTCGGTCAGCCCCGCGACGTCGACGAACGAGTCGAGTGGGTCGCAGTCGTCGCCGACTCCGTCGCCCACCCCTTCGCCCGTCCCGTCCCCCACGCCCTCGCCTGTCCCGCAGAAGGCCTGGACGAGCGGGTCGGTGACCGTGTACGCGACGGCGAGTGACGAGGGCGCCGCCCAGGTCCATCTCGGGGCGAACTTCCCGCTGACGCTGACCTTGAAGTCAACCACGGTTGACGGCAAGGCCTGGGCCCAGGTCACCTGGCAGACGCCTGGCCGGCACGGGACCGGCTGGGTGGAGGCGTCGGCGCTGACGATGATCCAGCCCTCGGGCCGCGCCATGGCGAGCTTCGACGCGCTCGACACGGGCCTGGCAGATTACCTCACCGACTACGGCACCCGGGTGGGGGTCGAGCTGCTCGATGTCACTCGCGGCGTGGTCTACGGCCACAACGCGGACCGCCCGTACGTCGTCGCGAGCTCGATGAAAGTGCCGATCATGCTAACGCTGCTGACTCAGCTCGAGGCGAAAGGGAGGGGTCCCAACGCCACCGAGCTGTCGCTGCTGACGACGATGATCGAGAACTCGAACAACAATTCCGCGACGGCGCTGTACACGGAGATCGGCTACCAGGCCGGGATCAACGCGTTCATGAAGAAGGTCGGCATCTCCGGCCTGACCCCGCAGACCCCGCACGTCGGCTGGGGCTTTAGCACGATCACGCCCGCGGCGATGGTTTCGCTGCTGGAGCTGCTGCATGAGGGGAAGATCCTGAACGCGACGGATCGCGCCCTGGCGCTCAAGTTGATGGAGCACATCCAGGCCGATCAGCGGGTCGGGGTCGGCGACAGCAGTCCCGCCGGGGCGACGATCGCGCTGAAGGACGGCTGGGTCCTGGGACCGGACAACCTCTACGTCATGAACTCGTCCGGGATCGTCACCGTCGGCGCGGAGACATACATCCTCGCCGTCTATACGATGGACGACAAATCGTTCAATCCCGAAGGTTTCACTATCGTCCGCCACATCTGCAAGATCGTCGGTGCTCGCATGGTCCCGACGTCCCCGAGCCCATCCTCGAGTGCGTCGGCGAAGCCATCCGCGAGCCCGTCCCCAAGCTTGCCCGCGAGCTCGCCCTCTGCGTGAGGGCGGCTCGATAAGTCAGGAGAAGCAACGATGGACACGCCACCCAAGTCCGAAGCCAACGGCGACACGGACCAGCCGATCGCCTGGCGCGCCGTGCCGGAGAACACCCCGGTGCGCTCGGACGGCGAGCAGATCGGAACTGTGTATGACCTCCTGGGGTCCCACGAAGAGGACATCTTCCACGGCATCGTCGTGCAGCTCAAGTGGAAGGGGCGACGCGTCTTCGTGTCGGCGGATGACGTGGTCGCCTTGACGGCCTCGCACGTCGATGTCTCCCTCAGCGCCGGCGAGCTTGGCGCTCTGCCGGAGCACACCGACGAGCGCCAGTTCGAGCTGGGCATGGTCGGGCTCCTGCGCAAGCACGTGGGCTGGGTCAAAGAGAAGGACCGCTGACCCGGCGGGCACGGCGTCGTCACTCCCGCCGGCTCCGGACCCCGTCCTCCGCTCCCGGCCGCGGACCGCCGCGGCCCCTATAATCGCCCGCGATGCAGACGACCAACACCCCCCTTCCCAGATCCCGCCTCCAGATAGAGTTCGAGCTCCCGGCCGAGCGCCTGACCCGCTCGCTGGACGACGCCGCTCGTCGCCTCTCGCAACAGCACCGCATTTCGGGATTCCGGCCTGGCAAGGCGCCGCGGGCGGTCGTGGAGCGAGTGGTAGGTGCCTCCACCGTCATGGATGAAGCCGTAGATCTCCTCGTCGAGAATGCCGTGCGGGAGGCCGTGCGCGACCAGGAGATCGCGCCGCTGGCTTCTCCTGAGGTCGAAGTCACCCAGGCCGAAGAGGGCAAGCCGGTCATCTTCAAGGCGACCTTGCAGGTCCGGCCGGAGATCAAGCTCGGCGACTTCGAGAACTTCCCGTTCAAGCCTGAGGTTGAGCCCGTCGACGAGACGATGGTCGAGAAGGTCGTCGACGATCTGCGCGACGGCGAGGGCCACCTCGAGCCGGTGGAAGGCCGCGCCGCCGGGAACGGCGACTATGTGATCGTCGCGTTCGACGGCACGCGGGACGGCGCCAAGTTCACGGGCGGATCCTCTGAGCGGATGCCGCTCGTTCTGGGCCAGAACCGGCTGTACCCGGGCTTCGAAGACCACATCGTCGGGATGTGGAAGGGCGAAGACCGCGAGTTCGACATCGACATTCCGGAGAACTTCCAGGTCGAGTGGATGCGCGGCGCGCACCTGCACTTCAAGCTGAAGCTGAAGGAGCTGCGCGGCAAGGTCGTGCCCGAAGCAGACGACGAGTTCGCCCGATCCGTGGGCCGATTCAAGGACCTGGCCGACCTCAAGGTCGAGCTGCGCAAGCGCCTCGAGGAGAACGCCCTCGATCGAGCCCGTCATGAGTTCGCCGACCGGATCGTCGACTACGCCGCGGCCAACGCCACCATCGACCTGCCGGACATCCTGGTCGACCAGGAAGTCGAGGTCATGCGCGACGAGATGCGCTCCGCCCTGGCTCGCCAGGGGATCAGCGATCAGGCGTATTTCAAGGCGACCGGCAAGACCGATGCCGAGGCGCGGGCGGAGTTCCGCCCTCAGGCCGAGAAGCGGGCGAAGAGCCTGCTGACCCTCGCGGAGATCTCCAAGGTCAAGGGCGTTGAGGTTTCGGAGGCCGAGGTCGAGGTAGAGGTCGGCCAGGCGAGGTCCCGCTATGCGAACGATCGCAGTCTGATCCAGTTCTTCGAAAGCGAACGCGGCCGAAACTCCATCAGAAACACGATCCGGCAGTCGCGGACCGTTGAACAGCTCGTGGACGAATGGCTCACGGCCCACCCTGAGGCGCCGCGCCTGCGGCACATCGAGGATGCCGGGCCAGGTTCGACTGTCGAGACTGTGCCCGTCGAGGCTGCCGCGTCGGCCGGAATGACCGCACCTGAGAGCCTGACGCGGCCGGCCGCCAGCGCGCCCGGCGCCTGAGCGCGACCCAGCGAAGAGGAGACGATTCGATGCTCGTGCCGATGGTGATCGAGTCCTCGAGCCGTGGCGAGCGCGCCTACGACATCTACTCGCGCCTTCTGCGCGAGCGAATCATCTTCCTGGGCGACACCATCGAGGACAACGTCGCGAACCTGGTCATCGCCCAGCTGCTCTTCCTCGACGCCGAGGATCCGGAGCGGGACATCAGCCTGTACATCAACTCGCCCGGCGGGGTCATCACCAGCGGTCTTGCGATCTACGACACGATGCAGTACGTCCGTGCCCCTGTGAGCACGATCTGCATAGGCATGGCGGCCAGCATGGCGGCCGTGCTGCTCGCCGCCGGCGCGCCCGCCAAGCGCTTCGCCCTGCCGCACAGCCGGATCATGATCCACCAGGGGTCCGGCGGCTTCCGGGGCAACACCCCGGACGTGATGATCCAGGTCAAGGAGATGGAGACTCTGGTCAACACAAATCACGAGATTCTGAGCCGCCATTGTGGACAACCGATCGAGAAGATCGTTGCCGATACCTCAAGGGACTACTTCATGTCCCCAACGGAGGCCAAGGAGTATGGCATCATCGATGCTGTCTACTCCGCCACTGTATCGCCGCTGACTGCACTGACCGAATCGGCGAGCGGCGCCGACGGAGTCGACAAGACCGAGGAAGGCCAGCAGCCTCCCGAGGCCGAACTCGACCGGGGCTAGGCTAAGACGCAAAGGACAGGTCCGGGCGCGTGACGACCACCAAGAGCGGCCCCAAAGTTCCATATCGCTGCAGTTTCTGCGGCAAGAGCCAGGAGCAGGTTCGCAAGCTCATTGCGGGCCAGGGCGTCTACATCTGCGACGAGTGCATCAACCTCTGCCAGGAAATCATCGAAGAGGAGATGCTCGAGTCGCCGCGCGCCAAGCCGCAGGTCGCCAAGCTGCCCAACCCGCGGGGCATCAAGACCGCCCTCGACCAGTACGTCATCAGTCAGGAGAAGGCCAAGAAGGTCCTCTCCGTGGCCGTGCACAACCACTACAAGCGGGTCAACGCCGGTCACCAGATCGACGACGTCGAGCTGCAGAAGTCGAACATCCTCCTCGTCGGTCCGACGGGATCGGGCAAGACGCTCCTGGCCCAGACCCTAGCCAAGATCCTGGACGTGCCGTTCTGCATCGCCGACGCCACCTCGCTGACCGAGGCCGGCTACGTCGGTGAGGACGTCGAGAACATCCTGCTGAGGCTCATCCAGTCGGCCGATTTCGACGTCGCCCGGGCTCAACGGGGCATCATCTACATCGACGAGATCGACAAGATCGCCCGCAAGGCGGACAACCCCTCGATCACCCGCGACGTCTCGGGTGAGGGCGTCCAGCAGGCGCTCCTCAAGATCCTCGAGGGGACGCTCGCCAACGTACCACCCCAGGGCGGCCGCAAGCATCCTCACCAGGACTTCATCCAGATCGACACGACGAACATCCTGTTCATCTGCGGCGGGGCTTTCGACGGGCTGGAGAAGCTGGTCGAAGAGCGGGTCGGGAAGCGGTCTATGGGCTTCGGCGCCGAGAACCACATGCCGGAGATCGACCGGGAGCGAATCCTCGAGCGTCTCATGCCGGAGGACCTGCTCAAGTACGGCCTGATCCCCGAGTTCGTCGGCCGGCTGCCGGTGGTCGTGACGCTCTCGTCGCTGACCGCGGACGACCTGGTCCGCGTCCTGACCGAGCCCAAGAACGCGATCACGCGCCAGTTCCAGAAGTTCCTGTCGCTCGACAAGGTGGACCTGGTCTTCACCGAGGCGGCGCTCACAGCAGCCGCGGAGGTCGCGATCACCCGCAAGACCGGCGCCCGCGCCCTGCGCTCGATTGTCGAGGAGGCGCTGCTCGAGGTGATGTACGACGTGCCGGATCACGGCGAGATCCGCAAGTGCATCATTACCGAGGAGACGATCCGCGAGGGCCGGCTGCCGCTCCTGCTCACGAAGACGCAGGTGGACGAGGGCTTCGACGAGACGAACTACCAGAAGCTCCTCGAGGAGCGCGGCCAGACCGCGTAGGGCGGGGCGGGCCGGCGCCCGCCGAGGCTCGCCCGCCGCGCCTCGACTTGCGATCGATTCACCCGGCGACTGGTATCAAGATCCAGGCTTCGGTCCGCGGCCGGCACTGACCCGTGCCGACGGAGCGACAGGGTGACTCACGCTCAGGTCCCTCCCGGATGAGTATGCGAGCGTGCCCGCGGACTGGCCCCACTTGCGCCGACCGTGGATAGTAGTCGCCCGGCGCATGAATCGAACGAGGGCCTGGCTGCCAGTCCACTGGCAGCTCGGGTGACAGTGCGCTGGCCCACGCTGTGGCCCCGTCCCCCGGTGGCGAATCATCCCAGATAGGGGCTCTGACACGCGGCCCACACCCCGGCCGCCGGGATCGCGGCGAGCCAGTGGCGAGACCGACCCGCAGGATCGTGGCACGAGGTCCTCGGTCCAGATCCGCGACAGGGAGGTGTTGCCATGGCCACGCCGCAAGATCCGCTGCCATCGGTCGACCGAGGACTGTGACGGCCCCCAGAGGGTCGGCATCCTTCCTGCCGACCCTCAGTGGGATCGCGCCCGGCCCGACGCTCGGCTGGCGCAAGCCTTCGCTGCCCCGTTTGCCATCACCGCCGGGCGGTCGCCAGCGTCTCAATCCGGTTCAGGAACTGAGCCGGATTGGGGGAGAGATGAACCAGGTCAAAGGATCCTCCGGCGGTCGCCGGAGCTACGCCAGAGTTGGGCGGCTGATGGCCGTCCTGTTGATCGGGGCGAGCCTGGCGGCCTGCGCCGCTGCGACGGCAACGCCGAGCCCGATAGATAGGCCCACTCCGTCCACCACCGCGTCGCCGACTCCCGAGCCGGCTCCCACCGCTTCACCCACGCCGACACCTGCCCCGACTCCCACCGCTTCACCCACGCCGCCACCGCGCTTCAGTCCGACCGGCTCGATGACTACCGTTCGCGAGTTCCACACCGCCACCCTGCTCTCCGACGGCCGCGTCCTGATCGCCGGAGGCAGAGTTGACAACGACGCGACTGACACCGCCTCGGCCGAGCTGTATGACCCCAAGACAGGCTCGTTCAGTCCGACCGGCTCGATGACTACCGTTCGCGAGTTCCACACCGCCACCCTGCTCTCCGACGGCCGAGTCCTGATCGCCGGAGGCTTCGGCGGAGGCTACGCCCAATCAACGTATCTCGCCTCGGCCGAGCTGTATGACCCCAAGACAGGCTCGTTCAGCCCGACCGGCTCGATGAAAACCACTCGCACAGGCCACACCGCCACAGCGCTCCACGATGGCCGCGTCCTCATCGCCGGAGGCTTCAACGAATCTGCCTCGCTCGCCTCGGCCGAGCTGTATGACCCCAAGACAGGCTCGTTCAGTCCGACCGGCTCGATGGCTACCACTCGCCTCTGGCACACCGCGACGCTGCTCCCCGACGGCCGCGTCCTGATCGCCGGAGGTCACGACGGATTAACGCCTCTCGCCTCGGCCGAGCTGTATGACCCCAAGACAGGCTCGTTCGGCCCGACCGGCTCGATGGCTACCAGTCGTTACTACTCCACCGCCACGCTGCTCCCCGACGGCCGCGTCCTGATCGCCGGAGGCGAGGATCGAGGAACGTATCTCGCCTCGGCCGAGCTATACCAGCCGTAGGCTGGTAGCAGCCAACACAAGTCCGGCAACCCGGGTCGACTCAGGCACCCCTCTGGGTATGCGCACACTCACCCACGCTGGCGCTCTGTCGCATCGGTCGGGGCGAGAGGATTCGAGGCCGAGATAACGAAGAACGTTTGGGGGGCGCCGCTGGCGCGCCGAGAGCCGGCCTCCGGGTCGTGCGTAAGGGATCTGAACGGCGCAGCGCGTTCGAGTCAGTCGAACATCTGCAGCTTGCCGTAGCTGTTGGCTCGATCGCGCCGTCAGTGGGCGTGCTCGGCGGCCTCCGCGGCGTCGGCGTCCGCCTTGGTGCGATGAACGGTTCCCGGGGCGTGCTCGGGCGGCGAGTAGACGGTATACAGGCGCAGATCCTGGGACCCGGTGTTGACGAAGTTGTGCCGCACCCCGGCGGGCACCTGCACGAGCCAGCCCGGGCCGATCGGCGTCTTCTTGCCCTCGATCACGGCGTCGCCGACGCCGGTCACGAAGACGAGGACCTGGTCGACGTCGGCGTGAACCTCTTCGCCGATCTCCTCTCCGGGCGCGAGGCTCATCGCGACTATCTGGCTGTGCGCGCCGGTTGCAAGCACCTTCCGGAACAGCGTGTTGTGCTTGGTCATCTCGACGACATCTTCGATGTAGGCCACGCCTCACCTCTTTCCACCGTCCATCGTGGCATTCGCCGAAGGCATGGGCAAGGGCCCGCCGTCACCTCGTCGACCGGGGCCGACGCCGGCAGGCGCGGTCGCAGGCGCCAGTGCCATCTCCAGCACCTCGGCGAGGTGAAGGGCGCGCCGGCCGCCCGACTGCGTGATCTGTTCGCGGCAGCTGAAACCGTCCGCGACGAGCAGGGCTTCCGGAGCGGCGGCACGAACCGCCGGGAGGAGTGCTCGCTCGCCGATCTTCAACGACAGCTCGTAGTGCTCGCCGCGCTCGAACCCGAAAGCGCCGGCCATGCCGCAGCAACCGGGTTCCGGCTGGGCCGGCGCCAGGCCGATGGATCGCAGGGCCGCCTCTTCGGCCGCCATCCCTACAGTCGCCTTCTGGTGGCAGTGCCCGTGGAGGACGGTCGGGGCCGCGAGCCGGCCGGGCAACGCGGCGGTGAACTCGCGCGGGTGCGCCGCTACGAACGCGCCGAGGCCCACGGTCATCTCGTCCAGCCGCCGGGCGCGAGGGTCGGCCGGGAACAGGTTCGCCAGCTCGTCGTGGAAAACCGCCTCGCACGATGGCTCCAGGACCGCGACCGACACGCCCGAGTCCAGCTCCGGCTCGAAGGCATCGAGAATCTGGGCGAGCAACCGCCGGGCCTGCCCCAGGAAGCCGCGGTCGTAGAGCGGGCGGCCGCAGCACAGGTCGGCCCGCGGTACCTCGACCGAGAAGCCGGCAGCCTGAAGAACCCGCAGTGCCGCGAGCCCCTGCGAGGGCGCGAAGCCCTCGGTGAAGGTGTCGGCGAAGAGAACGACCCGCCGCTCGGCCCCACGCGCGCCGCCCAGGTCCGCCACTCCGTCGGGGAGCTGGCGGCGGAATGTCCGGCCGGCGAACCGCGGCAAGGACCGCCGCCCATCCACACCGGCGACGAGCTTGGCCAGCCCCGCAATCCCCGGCGCCGCCCCGATCGAGTTGGCCAGCCCCGGCGCGATCCGCGCCAGGTGCGCCCACCAGTGGATCAGGCCCATCGAGTAGGCAACTCGCGGCCGCAACCGGTGGGCGTAGTGATGGGCCATGAACTCGGCCTTGTAGGTGGCGATGTCCACTTGGACCGGGCAGTCGTTCTTGCAGCTCTTGCAGGCGATGCACAGATCCAGGGCCTCGAGAACGGCATCGCTGCGCCACAGATCCGTCAGCGCCTCGCCCTCGAGCATCTCCCACAGCAACCGTGCCCGCCCGCGCGTGGAGTGGCGCTCCTCGTGCGTGGCCTGGAACGTCGGGCACATCGCCCCGCCCGACTCGCGGCGGCACTTGCCCACGCCGACGCAGCGCGCCACCGCCCGGGCCAGCGAGCCGCCGTCGTCGGGCAGGCCGAAGATCGTCGTGGGGTTGGCGAGCAGGAGGGCCGGCCGCAGGTCCGCGTCCAGGGGCAGCGGATCGACGACCTTGCCCGGGTTCATGCGCCCCTGCGGATCCCAGATCGACTTGAACTCCCGGAAGGCCGCGACCAGCTCCGGCCCGAACATGCGCGGCAGCAGCTCTGCCCGGGCCTGGCCATCGCCGTGCTCGCCCGAGAGTGAGCCGCCGTGCCGCACCACCAGGTCGGCCGCGTGCTCGATGAAGGAGCGGAAGGCACGCAGACCCTCGGGCGTTCGGAAGTCGAATTCAGTGCGCAGGTGAAGGCAACCGTCGCCGAAGTGGCCGTAGAAGGTGCGTTCGAACCCGAACCGGCCGATCAGCGCGTCGAGCTCGCGCAGGTAAACGCCCAGCCGCTCGGGCGGAACGGCCGAATCCTCCCAGCCGGGATACGTGGAGGGCTTGCCGGGGACCACGGCCGTGGCGCCCACGGCGGATTCGCGCAGGGTCCAGAGGGCCTCCTGCTTTGCCGCGTCGACGACCACGCGGGCCGACCCGCTGCCGCCGAAACGCCCGGCAGCCTGGCGCGCCTTCGATTCGGCTTCACGGGCTGTCTCGCCTCCGAACTCGACCAGCAGCCAGCCGCCGCCCTCCGGCAGCCCTGCGATCGCGGCCTGGTTCAGGCCCTTGCGCCGGCAGGCTTCGACCAGTCGATCGTCGAACCCTTCGAGGCCGATCGGTCCCGCCGTCATGATCTCGGGCGTTCGATCCGCCGCCTCGAAGACGTCGGGGAACCCGAGAACCAGCAGCGCTCGACCGGGCGGGCTGGGCACGAGTCGAACCGTCGCCTCGAGGATGGTGACGCAGGTGCCTTCCGTCCCGACCAGCGAACGGGCGACGTCGAAGCCGTTCTCCGGCAGCAACGCCCCGAGCGGGAAGCCGGAGACAAGTCGCGGCAGCTTCGGGTAGCGCTCGCGGATCAGCGCCCCGTGGCGGTCCCGGAGGGAGCGGAGGGAGCGGTAGATCTCGCCCCGCGCACCCTGCTCCGCGCAGATCCGTTCCAGTTCCTCGTCCACGGTACGGCCCACCGTCAGGCGCAGCCCGTCGTAGGTGAGCACGTCGAGGGACTCGACGTTGTCGCTCGTGCGCCCCGCCATGATCGAGTGGGCGCCGCACGAGTCGTTGCCGAGCATCCCGCCCAGCGTGCAGCGGTCGTGCGTGGCCGGGTCCGGCCCGAAGGTCAGGTGGTGCCGTTCGGCGGCGGCGCGGAGGTCGTCGAGGATCACGCCCGGCTCGACGCGGGCGACGCGCCGGCCAGGGTCCAGCTCGACGATGCGGTTCAGGTGGCGCGAGACGTCCACCACTACGGCTCGGTTCGTGGTCTGACCGGCCAGGCTCGTTCCGCCGCCGCGCATCGTCACCGGCGCGTCGTGGTCGCGGCAGACGCGGATCGTTTCCGCCAGGTCGTCTATGTCGAGCGGCCGCACGACGCCGATCGGAAGCTGGCGGTAGTTCGACGAATCGGTGGCGTACAGGGCGCGGTCGCCCGGCGTGAACTGGACCTCGCCGCGGACGTGGCCGCGCAGATCGGCCGCCAGAGACTCACGCTCGGCGGTGACCTTGCGGGCGGCAGCGGTCGGGTTCGTCACCGGCGCAGCATACCGGCCGGCGGGAGGGCGGGTCGGAACTGCCCCGCCGCCACTCGCTACCGTAAGCCCCTTATGACGCCGAACTGCCCAGCCAGCGGCGAACTGCCCCGGCAGCGGCGAATTGCCCCGAGCCGCCCGCCCCTTGGGTCCTGGAGACGGGGCCGACTGCGTGGGCTCCGGCGCCCGGCCCGTTTCTGCTACATTCCCAGGTGGCTGGCGTTACGCAGAAGTGTCGCCGGCGCGGCGCGCACGAGAGGGCGCGAATCGGTGCCCGGTGGGGTCGGAGCGCTCCTTGTCGGCCGGTTCTGGCCGCGTGTGACACCAGAAGCGCGCTCGTTGCGGCCCCGGGGCACGCCCGACCCGGGCCTGATCCTGAATAGCGACCGCACGGCGGGAATCTTGCCGAAACCGAGGTCGGGGTGATCCGGAGATGCGCGCTGCCTTCGCCACCGAGCTGGCGGCGAAGGAGCGCCACACAGGAGAGCTTCTCGCCGAAGCCGCAGAACGGGGCGAATTGCCCGGACCGGTGTCGCCGGCACTCTGCCGTTCAGGGATCGCTCCGGCCCGCGGCCACGATCACTCCGCCGCCAACGCCCCCAGCGGCTCCTTCGCCTTCGACGACCCGGTCTTCGGTGATTCCAGCGCCAACGAGCCAGCCCACGCCCGCGCCCACCGGGTCGTGACAACCCCTGTGCTACGATCGGCGCCTTCACGGTGTTGACCGAGAGGAGTAGCGCCGCCATCCGGCGAGCAGAGAGCGGGACCCGCGCCACGGGCGCAGGCTGAAAGTCCCGCAGTCGGAACGGCGCGAACGTAGCTCGTGAGCGGTGCGGGAGGCGCCCGATAGCGCGCCGAGAGGGCATCGCCAGTGACGGCGGCCGGGATGACCGGCGCCGGGCGAAGCCGAACCAGCAGGTGGTACCACGACCCGTTCGTCCGCTGGACGAGCGGGTCGCTTGATTGACGGAGCGAGCGATGTCGGACGGTGCGAAGACGCGAAAGCCGGGGGCGAGCAGCGGCGCGGCCGATCGCGGCGGCGCGGCCGACCGGGGCCGCGCGGTCGGCGAGACTGAGCTGGCGAAGGCCTATCGCCCGGCCGATGTCGAGCACGCCATCTACCAGCGCTGGCTCGACGCCGACGTCTTCAACCCCGACGGCAAGGGCTCGCGCGCCGACTGGAGCAAGGCGCCCTTCGTCATCATCCAGCCGCCGCCCAACGTGACCGGCTCCCTGCACCTGGGCCACGCGCAGCGCTCCACGGTCGAGGACTTGATGACCCGGCACGCCCGAATGCAGGGTCGGCCGGCGCTCTTCCTGCCCGGCCTGGACCACGCCTCGATCGCGGCCCAATACGTGCTGGACAAGCTGCTCGCCAGGAAGGGCGAGACGCGACAGACCCTCGGCCGCGAGAAGTATCTCGAGGCGATGTGGGAGTTCGTCCGCGAGACCCGCGAGACGATCCTCAGTCAGCAGCGCCGCCTCGGCGCCTCGCTCGACATGAGCCGCCTGCGCTTCACGATGGACGAGGTCTCCGCCCGAGCCGTGCGCGAGGCCTTCCTGCGCCTCTATCGCGAAGGCCTGGCTTACCGGACCGAAGCCCTGATCCATTGGTGCCCCGGCTGTCGGACGAGCGTCTCAGACCTGGAGGTCATCCCCAACGAAACAACGGGCAGCCTCTGGACGATGCGCTACCACCTCATCGACGAAGCGACTGGCGCGCCCGACCCCAACGCCTGGATCGCGGTGGCGACCACGCGCCCGGAGACGCTCCTGGGCGACACGGCCGTGGCGGTCAATCCGGACGACCCACGCTACACCGCGCTCATCGGACGCGAGGCGATGATCCCGTTCGTCGATCGCACGGTGCCGATCATCGCCGACCCCGTGGTCGATCGGGCTTTCGGGACCGGCGCGGTCAAGATCACCCCGGCCCACGACCAGGACGACTACGAGACCGGCAAGCGCCACGGCCTGGCAATGATCACCGTCCTCGACGACGCCGCACGGATCAACGAGATCGGCGCGCAATTCGCCGGCCTGGACCGCTACGAGGCCCGCCGCCAGATCGTGGAGGCCCTGCAAGCACGCGGCGACCTGGCATCGACGAAGCCCCACGAGATGCTGCTCGGCCGCTGCCAGCGTTCCGATGACATCGTGGAGCCTCGGCTCAAGACGCAGTGGTTCGTGCGCGTCGCGCCGCTCGCGGCAGCCGCCCTGGAGGCGACCCGCTCGGGCAGGACGCAGATTCTGCCGGAGCGCTTCGTCAAGGTCTGGGAACACTGGATGACCGGGATGCGCGACTGGAACGTGAGTCGCCAGCTGTGGTGGGGCCACCGAATCCCGGCCTGGTACTGCCCGGACGGCCACACGACGGTGACGGCCGACCCGGCCGGCCCGGCGGCGTGCGAGGTGTGCGCTCGTCCGGCCGCCGAGCTGCGCCAGGACGAAGACATCTTCGACACCTGGTTCAGCTCGGGCCTGTGGCCGTTCTCGACCCTCGGCTGGCCGGAGAAGACGCGCGACTTCGAGCGCTTCTACCCGGGCTCGGTCATGGAAACCGCCTATGACATCATCTTCTTCTGGGTCGCCCGGATGATGATGCTGGGCATCCACCTGACCGGCGAGGCTCCCTTCCACACCGTCTACCTGTCGGGCCTGATCCGCGACCCGTACGGCCAGAAGATGTCCAAGACGAAGGGCAACTCCGTCGATCCGCTCGAGACGATCGAGGAGGTGGGCGCCGACGCGCTGCGGTTCGCCCTGGTCAACGGCACGGCCCCCGGCAACGATGCCCGCCTGGGCGCCGAGAAGCTCGAGAACGCCCGTAACTTCACAAACAAGCTGTGGAACGTGGCTCGGTTCGTCCTGGGCGCGCGTCCGGCCTCGATTCCGGCGGGCGCGCCGAGGGAATTGCCCGCGCGCGACAAGGTGGGCCCGGCCGACCGCTGGATCCTTTCGCGGGCTGCGGCGACGGTGGCCGCGGTGGATGAGGCGATGAGCCTGTACGGGTTCGGTGACGCCAGCCAGATCCTGTACGAGGCGATCTGGAACGAGTACTGCGACTGGGCCGTGGAGCTGGCGAAGATCCGCCTCGGCGACGACCGCCTCGGCGCGGACGAACGCGAAGCCACCTGGTGGACGCTGGTTGACGTTCTGGATACATACCTGCGGCTGCTCCATCCGATCATGCCCTTCGTGACCGAGACGATCTGGGAGCGGCTTCCCCACGGGGCCCAGGATCCGAGCCTGCTGATCGTCGCCGACTGGCCGACCGTCGATGCCGATGCCACCGACGCGGCCGCCGAAATGGAAGTGGCCGCCCTGATCGACCTGGTGCGGGCGGTGCGCAACGCCAGGTCCGAGGCGCGCATCGAACCGGCGGCCTGGCTGCCGCTGGACATCTACGTGCCCGAGTCGCTCGGGCCCACCTTCGAGGCGCTCCGGCCGGCGATCGAGCGGCTTGCGCGCGCCAAGCCGCTCGGCCGCGAGCTGAGCCCCGAATCGGTTCGACGGGGAGTGACCGGCGGCCTCTCGGTGATCGCCGGCGAGATCGAGGCAGTGGTCCGCCCGGCGGCCCGGGACGAGGCCCAGGACGAGCGCGACCGCGCGCGCCTGGAACGCGAGCTGGCCGAGGCGCAAGGGCTGCTTGCCGCCGTCCGCGCCAGGCTCACCAATGAGGCATTCATCTCCAAGGCGCCGCCGGTCGTGGTCGATGGCGCGAAAGCGCGAGCCGCCGAGCTGGAGGAGCTGGTGGCGAGGCTCGCCGAACGGGTCAGCCGCTAGCTGTGGTCCCCAAGCCGCCGTGACCCGCCCGCCGCCCGTAGGCCGCCGCTCGTGAGAGCCGTGACGGCCCATTCGGCGCCACTTATATACGCGACCGTACCGGCGCAGACAGCCCCATCTCACTGATAGGATACGTGCAGGTTCGCCACACTTTCGAGGAACGACCATGCCGCTCTTCGGGAAGACCAAGAAGCCCGCCCAGGTCAACACACCGCCAGCTGTCGAAGAGGTCCCCGCCCAGGACTTCACGCTGAAGCTCTCGTATTCGGCGAAGAGCAGCGAGAGCGTCCGCATCAAGACGGGTCCCGGTGCCGTCGCTCGGCTGGCGCGAATGCTCGACGGCTACCTGCAGGGCGAGCCGGAACTCGTCGAACCATACCCGGTCGAGCTAGGCAGCGCGGCGCCGTTCATCGTTCGCATGCCCGAGGCCGCGGAGTGGCTTACCTACCACCGCAAGCGGCTACCCGTCACGCGGCACGCCCTCGTGGTGCTGGAGGCCGTCGACGCGATCGATCTGGCCTTCGACACGTTCGTGGGCGGGCTCCTGGATGGCGAGCTCGACACCTCCGGATACCCGGAGTACAACGCTATCGTCGGCGGCGTCGCGTCGCACTGGGACGAGATGACGGGCGACATGATCGTTCGCGCCGTCGTCGGTTGGGGCGGGAAGGGCGTGCGCGGCGACACGGATCGGAATGCGTCGCGAATCCTGGCCGGGCTGTTCGGCAACATCGCGGGCGACCATCAGGCCCTGGGAGTCGCGTCCGTGGAGCGACCCGTCACCGGCACCAAGGCGGACGGCCTGGTGTGCGGGCATTGCGGCTTCAACTCCGGGCACTTGCGGGCTTTCTACTGTCCCAAGTGCGGCATGCGCATGACCCGCGGCTAGCGGCGCCTGGAGGGACCCTTGCCCACCTACGATTACGTCTGCACAAGCTGCGGCCACGAGATGGAGATCATGCACGCCCTCCACGGCCACGTCCCGGATGCCTGCCCCCTGTGCGGCGCGCCGATGAAGAAGACCTTCGGCGTGCCCACGGTCCACTTCAAGGGGACCGGCTGGGCCCGCAAGGAACGGGCCACCGCCAAGCCTTCGAAAGCCGGTACAAAGGATCCCGTGTCGAGCGCTGCCTCGGATGCCGGTTCAGGTTCCGGCGAGTCGTCAGGCGGTTCGTCGGGCGAGTCGTCCGGCGCAGCGGCACAGAAGGACTCGGACTGACCAATGTCGAAGCCACCGACCGACTGGATCTCGCTCTCGGAGGCGGCTGACTTGCTCGCGGCTTCGAACGTACGCTTCACGTCCGGAACGATCGGCCGGTGGGCCCGGACCGGTAAGCTCCAGAGCATCAAGCTGGGCAACCGGCGCTTCGTGCGAAAGGTCCAGGTCCGGTCGCTGCTGCGACCGCACGGCACGGTCCACAGCGAGGATCTGCAGCCCGGGTTGTTCGAAGATCTCGACGACTAGCGGCGGCCCGAACTTGGCGCGGCGCGGATCTCAGGCCTGCCGTGTACCGCAGCGGCGGCAGTAGCGGGCCTGAGTCGAGACCGGCAGCGCGCAGTGGTGGCAGACGCGGACGGTGCCGCGGTCCAGAACCTGCTGAGCCGACTCGGCCCAAAGGGCGGCCACGAGAGGCGACTCCGGCATCTCGGCCTGCTCGGCCCGGGCAGCGGCCAAGACTGAGACTGGGACGTCGGCGCGGGGAGGGGGCCACGGTGCCGCCGGGCTGGCCGGGGAGGGCCAGCTGGCGCCGATCGGCGGCCACGGGGCGGGCTCCTCGGTGTCCTGGGCCGCGATGGGGGCAGGCTCCACGGGACGTCGCGTCACCGGCGTTGCTGGTGGCGCCAGCTTGGGGTCCACTGGGTCGCTGGCGGGCCATTCGACCGGAGCGCGGGAGGGCACGTCGGGTTTCGCTGCGGCCCAGCGGTCGGTGGAGACCGGGAGCATGGTGAAGAGCGGTTGCTGGGCCGGCGCCGCCTGCTCGGGCGCGGGCTCTCGCTTGATTTCGGGCTCGGGCGCGGGCTCGGGCGCGGGCTCTAGCTTGATTTCGGGCTCGGGCTGGAGCGTTGTGAAGACGATCGGTGCGGAGGCCGCAGGGATGGAGCTCTCCATCACCGCCTGGGCCTCGATGGGCTCCTGGGTTTCGGCCGCGACTGTCTCGGGCGGCGCCTCCCGGTCGATCGGGGCGGCAACGGCGTCGGCCCACCAGTCGTGAGGCTCGATCGGGCGGTCGACCCATCGCGTCGCCACCGGCCACGGCGTGATCGGTTCCGTGCTCATGTGCCGGGGCGTCTTGACGGTCCGGGGCGCGCTGCGCTCGGCCTTGTGGGGAGTTTCGTCCGCCGGCGCGCGGTGACCCAGCAGGCGGCCGATGACGGGCGTGTGGTGTGGCTCCGCCTCGACATGCGGCTGCGGTATCTCGATCGGCTGTCGGAGCGAACCCAGCAAGTCGAAGTCGGACGCTGGTGCCTTCCTCGGGGCCGGTGTCTCGGGCTCCCAGGCGCCGTGGACCGGCAGTTCCGGCTCGGTTCCGTAGCCCGGTCCTGGCTCGGTGACGCGAGCCGCGTCCTCGGCCAGCGTGTGCGACGGCGCAAATGCCTCCGCGTCGGGGGTTCCGGCCCGAGTGGGCGTGTCACTGGGTTCGCCGGGCGACGGAGCGCGGCTGAGCTGAGCCTGGACGAGATGGAGCTCCTCGGGAGTGAGTGTCATCTCGGCGTTGGCAGGCTCGTCGCTCAGCGGCCAGAGGTTCCAGTCGTCGTCATGCGCCTTCCAGGCTTGCGACTGAGCCCGCAGTTGCTGGGCCGCCGACCGCTCTTCCTCCGAGACTCTGGCGGGCTGGCGGGGCTGCTGCGGCCGTGGTTGGGGCGGCCGGCGCGCCACCGGCTCCGTCTGCTCAGGCGGCTCCGTGGGCGCAAGCATCGGAATCGGCGGCATGGGTGTGGTCTGCGCCACCGGAATTCCCGGCGCCGCCTCCGGCGGGCGGTGGCCATTACCGCCCTGGCGAGGGGCGGTCCGCGCGGGCAGCGGATCCTCGTCAGGCCACGGCACAGCATCTGCAGGGCCGGCCGGCCCCGGCGCAACATCCGCCAACGAGCGCACCTTCGCGGTGTCTCCGAGATCCTGGCGCGATACCGGCGTGCGGACAATGAGATAGCCCTCGCGCGCGACCGGCTTCTGGTCCCACAGTGGAGCACAGGAGAGGCACGCGCCCTGGTTCTCGTTCCAGCACTTGTCGCAGGCGTACTGGCGACAGGTCATGCAGAAGTTGAAGGTCCGATGGAACTCCTCGGTCACGCGCGAGGACTCGTCTTTCGTGACGTCGATGCGAGCCGCGGCCATAGCCTCGTTCATCGACGTCCCGTCGGTCATGACGAAGTTCTTGAGACCCTTCGCCAGGAGGCGCGCACCGGTCAGCGTGGGCCCCTTGGTGGGGCTCGGACCGAAGGTGTAGCGGGTGCCGCACCGCTCGCAATACGAGTCGGTGAGTTCGCGCATCTGTGCTCCGATGTCCTTTGCCGGCTCCGAGCGCTGCCAACAGCACGCCCGTTGGTGGAGGGTACGCCGTTGCACCCGCCCGGTGAGCCGCCCTGCTCGTACTCGTGACCAAGTCCGAAGGTCCCGTCTTCTGCAAGGCGATTCGCAAGGCTGCCAGGAGAGGGTGACGCGCAGTCGGTGTCGAGCCGATGTCGAGCCGACTGGGAGCCGACCACAGGGTGTACCAGCTGCGGTCACACGGGCCAGCGGCCGGTCGTCTCGGCGTAGTATGTTGCGTCCCTCGAAGATGACCCTGGACGGGGGCATGGCCGAGAAACCGACTCTGCGACCCGCTCGCGGATCATCAGCCAACCTCTGGGGGAGAAGCGAGACAGATGACGAGCATTCAAGAGACCGGCGAGATGGTTGCGGCCAACGTCGAACGCGTGATCGTCGGCAAGCGACTCGAAGTTCGCCTGACCCTGGTCGCACTCCTGTGCCGCGGCCATCTGCTGATCGAGGATGTGCCGGGTACGGGCAAGACGATGCTGGCGAAGGCCGTGGCCCGCAGCCTCGGCTGTAGCTTCCGGCGCGTCCAGTTCACACCGGATCTGCTGCCGTCGGACGTAACCGGCCTTTCGATCTACAACCAGCGGACGCAGGAGTTTGAGTTCCGGCCGGGCCCGATCATGGCGCAGGTCGTCCTGGCCGACGAGATCAACCGTGCCACGCCCAAGACTCAGTCTTCCCTCCTCGAATGCATGGAGGAGCACCAGGCCACGATCGACGGCACCACGTACGCGATGCCGGAGCCGTTTCTCGTGATCGCCACGCAGAATCCGATCGAATACGAAGGCACGTTCGCCCTGCCGGAGGCTCAGCTCGATCGCTTCATGCTCCGCATCCGACTGGGCTACCCGAGCCCGGCCGACGAGCAGAAGATCCTCGACCAGCAGAAGATCACCCACCCCCTGGAGGATCTCAAGGAGGTCCTGTCGGTCGACAAACTGCTCGAGCTCCAAAAGGGGGTGCGCGAGATCTACGTCGATCCGAGCGTGGCCGACTACATCGTCCGTCTGGTCAACGCCACCCGCACGCACCCGGATGTTTACCTGGGCGCGTCGCCGCGCGGTTCGCTGGCCCTGTACCGCACGGGCCAGGCGCTGGCAGCCCTGGCCGGTCGTGACTACGTCATCCCGGACGACATCAAGACTCTGGCCGAGTCCTGCCTCGCTCACCGCCTGATCATCAAGACGAGCTCGTCGATGCACGACATCGACCCCCGCCAGGTCGTGGCCGAGCTGCTCGACAGCGTGGCCGTGGATCCCAGCCTGGCTGTTCCTTCCGCCCGCCGCGGAGAGAAGGCGGAGGCGCCGGATGGCAAGGCCGCAGTCCAGAGGGGCGCGAGCGGCAGCCCCGCCCGCTAGCCTCGAGAAGGGCGAAGCCTCGTGATCCGGCGGCTCCAGTTCCTGGTCGTGGCGCTGGTTCTGGTACTCGCCGCGTTCTCGACCGGGCTGCCGTTCCTCTTCTACGTGGTCTATCTTGGGCTTCTTGCCGTAGGCGGCAGCTATGTGCTTACCCGCTTCGGCCTGGCGGATCTGGAGGCTGGCTATCGGGTGGATCATCGCCAGGGTCACGTTGGAGACGAACTCCGCACCACGTACAGCATCTCCAACGCCAGCCGTTTGCCCAAGCCGTGGCTGGAGGTCTACAACCCGACGGATCTGCCGGTGCCGCTTCCCGGCCGCGCGCTTGGCCTGCGCTCGTGGGCTCAGCGATCCTGGGTCGCGATCGTGCCGCTGACGAGGCGGGGCACATACCGAATCGAGCCGATGGTCGTGCGGACGGGCGATCCGTTCGGCTTCTTCGAAGCGGCTGCCACGGTGGGCCGGCCGACGGTCGTGACCGTGTTTCCGCGCGTGGTGCCCCTGCCGCGATGGCGTTTGCCGAACGCGAACCTCGAGGGCACGCATTCAGCGCCGGAACGGACGCTCCAGACGACTCCGCTCGCCACGACTGTCCGACCGTACGCCCCGGGCGACAGCTTCAACCGGATCCACTGGCGCAGCACCGCTCGCTTGGGCGAGATTCAGGTCAAGGAATTCGACCTGGAGCAGACCGCCGACGTGTGGCTCTTCGTGGACCTGGAGACCGCGGTGCAGGGCGGAGAGGGCGACCTTTCGACGGTTGAGGAGTCGCTCCGAGCGGCGGCCTCCATCGCCCACGACGCGATCATTGAGAATCGGGCCGTAGGCGTGACGACCAGCGGGCATCGGCTGGTCTCGATCCCGGCAGACCGGGGCCCGCGCCAGCGACTGAAGATCATGCAGCTGATGGCTGCCGTCGACGGCGATGGGCGCACTCCATTGGGCGAGGTGCTGCTCGCAGGCCTGCCCCGTTTGAGGCGCGGAATGACTGCCGTCGTCGTGACGCCGTCGCTGGACCGATCGTGGATCCGGGCGTTGGCGGGGCTGCGGGGCAGAGGCGTGGCCGCTGTAGTCGTGACCGTCGATGCGGTCAGCTATGAGCGGGCCGCTCAACGGGGACGTCGCGGCGTGGGCGACACACTGACGGGCGAGTCAGCGCAGTGGCGGGCGCTTCGCTTTGCCCTGGCCGAATACGATCTCAAGGCATGCAAGGTTGCAGCCGGCGACGATCTCGGGACGGTGCTGGCATGACCGCCGGCTCGATGGAGCGGCACCCGGCCGGCGACTGGCGGCCACGCGATTGGGATCGTGGATTCGATGAGCCCGGCCCCTTGGGCAGACTGCTGGAACGGTTGCGGCCGGACGAGGGCTGGCTGAGCCTGGTTCTGGTGTTGCTGATGGCCGGCACGGCGGCCTGGTCGATCGCCGACGCTCGCTGGATCCTCGGTCGAGACGACCTGACGAGCTTCGTCATCTGGATTGGGGTTGCGGCCGCCCTGTGGGGTTACATAAGCTCCCGCCTCGACGTCGCGCCGTGGATTGCCCAGGTCACGGGCGCGGCTGTCGGTGCTTTCGTTCTGATCGAGGTCGTGGGCTCGGTGATCCCGTTGACGCCGGGCGCAACGCCGGGCCTTGGGGGGTGGTTTCAGGCCACCGCCAGTTCCGTGGCCCAGGCCTATCTCGACCTGACCTGGCGCCACCAGATCGCCACTACCCAGTACGGGCACTTTTGCCTGGTCATCGGCATCGTCGTCTGGGGGACCGCCCAGGCCGCTTCGTATGACGTTTTTGGGTACCACCGGGCCATCAACGGCGTTCTGCTGATGGCGGTGATCCTGATTGCCAACATGGCGCTCACAGAGCAGGATCAGTTCCCGGCCCTGGTCCTCTTCAGCGCCGCCGCACTGGTGCTGCTACTCGGAGCTCATGCCGCGGATGAGCGCACGAGCTTGCAGCGGCATCGCGTCTGGCGTGGGGGCGACCTCCACGCGCCGCGACTCCAGAACGGTCTCGGTTTCGCTTCGGCGGCGATCTGTGGGGCGTTGATCCTGACGACGATTGCCAGCTCGGCGCCGCTGGCCAATGCCTGGTTCGCGTTCAGCGGCAACTTCCACGATCTGGCGACATGGATCAGCGCCTATCTGCCTGCCGGGAGCCAGAGCCGTTTCAGCCAGGGAGCCGATTTCGGAAGCTCGACAGTCATCGGGTCGTCTTTCAGCGCATCGAACAGCATCCTCTTCACCATCCAGATGCCGGAAGGAGCGCCTATCTCCCACTGGCGCGTGATCTCCTACGACACCTTCCGGTCGACCGGCTGGGCGGTGGGCGCAGGTTCGCAGAGTGCCCTGCAACCTGGTGATGGCCTGAACGACGGAACGCTCGATCAAGTCGACGCAGGCACGTCGAGTCGGACCACGGTCACGTACACAGTCAATGTTCGCGACAGGTCGCTCAGGCATCTGGTGGTTGCCAATGAGCCCGTGTCGGCGACCGTTCCGGTCGCTCGCGTCCTGGTCCTGAGCCCGCCATCGGAGTCCGACGTCGTCTGGTTCTCCACCGATGCCACGAGCTACTCGGTGACCTCCTTGGTGCCGAACCTGGACCTTACGGGCGCCGGGCTGACTGAGTGGCGGCTCCGCCAGGCCAGTACGGACTATCCGCCGGGGCTCCTGGCCCGGTACACACAAGGCGCGGCCCTGGTGGGGGCAGCCGGGCAGGACTTGCTGAGCCAGATCGAGTCGTGGGCGAAAGCCAATGGCGTGGCCGTCGACCCAAAGACGGGCCACTTCACAAACCCCTTTGACGCGGCGAACGCCATTCAGGCGTACATGCGCGATCCAAACAACTTCACCTACGACTCCAACATCTCGGACCTGGCGTGCCAGTCGCTCACCACGGTCGATTGCTTCGCCACTTTCAAGAGAGGCTTCTGCGAGCAATACGCCACCACCATGACGATGTTGATGCGGATGGATGGGTTCCCCGCCCGCTACGTCGAGGGGTATCTGTCGGGGCCCGTGGAGCAAGCGAGTCGCGCGATCGACGTGACAGGACAGCAGCGCCACTCCTGGGTTGAGGTCTATTTCCCGGGCTACGGTTGGATACCATTCGATCCGACCGGGGGTTCGGTTGGCCAGCCGACCGAGCTCCCGGTGGGTAGCCCGGCCACGGCTTCGCCGACCCCGTTGCCGTCTCCGCTGAGCTCCGGCGGCCCGGACGGCGCGGATGTGCCGCCTCGGCACCGTGGCGCCGGAGGCTCGACGTTGCCCGGATCCACTGACAATGGCTCCGGCTTGATTCTGTCTGCGGCCGTGATCCTTCTCGTGGTTCTGCTGGCGCTGCTGGTCGTATGGCGGCGCCGGCCGCGCCGGCTGGAGAGTCCCGACACGGTGTACCGGCGCATCGTCCGGGCGGCCAGCAGGCTTGGCTACACGCCGCGGCCAACGCAGACCGTATATGAGTACGCGGGGATGCTGGCGGACGTGATGCCGACGGTGCGGGATCCGCTGGGCGAAGTGGCGACCGCGCAGGTCGAGGTCGTCTACGGCCGGAGGCAGCTGCCGACAGAGCGGCTCATCTCTCTGGCCGCGGCCCAGCGTCGGGTTCGCCAGGCTCTGCTGCGGCTCTTCTTCCGCATCCTCGGTCGCGGCCGCAAGCGACCGCCGCAGGGCCGAGCCAGGCGTAGCTGAAGTCGGAGGCGGAAACGCTACGGCCGGCCCAGGGGCGCCGACGACGAACCCGGCCGGCGCTGGCTTCAGATCGCGCCGGATTGGGAGCGCTTCGCCGGCGATTCGGCCGGAATGGCGCCGGCCTCCCGCCCGAGATGCTCGTCCAGGTTCACCGCACGCAGAACCGCGCGACCAGCCCGGATCTCGACGACCGCGATTGCAGCGAGGCCGAAGTCGAAGTTCCAGAAGTGCGTCGCCGGAAGGCCGAGAAGGGCGCAGACGGCGACTCGGAAGACTCCGCCGTGGCCGACGATCAGCGACCAGCGCGGGGTCTCGTGGGCTGCGTCCTCATAGCCGAGGACCTGGTGTCGATCCAGTGTGCCCCGAGGGGCCCCATCCGCCAGCTCCGCCAGGACGACTGCCAGTGACGTTTCGACGCGGGCCCGGACCTGCTCGAGGCTCTCGCCGCCGGGGGCGTGGAAGCGGGTCGGCCAGCGCCGCCACGCGGCCAGCGACTCGCCGAAGCGGGCCGTGATCTCCGTGTCTGTGAGTCCCTCCCACTCACCCTGGGCGATCTCCAGGAAGCCCGCATCGGGGCGGAGTGGGGGAGTGGCGCGGCCGGCGGCATCCATTGCCCCGGCTACGAGCTCCGCGGTGCGGAGTGCCCGACTCAACGGGGAGTGGACGATGGCGAAGGGTGCGGTGTCGGGGATCGGCAACGGCGGCGCCGCATGAGGGTGTGCCAGGCGCGCGCCGGCCAGCTCGGCCTGCCGCTCGCCCAGACGAGTCAGCGGCGCCTCCATCTGGCCCTGGAAGCGCTTGTCGACGATGAACTGAGTCTGGCCGTGTCGGAGGAGGATCAGGATCGCTTCGAGGCCGTCGGGAATGAGCGGAGCGGCCCCTGAGGGCCGCTCCGCATCCCGCAGAGAGGAGTTCAACGGTCGGTGGCGGCCCGGATGACCCACACGTCGAGGACCGCCGGGTGGTTCCGGATCGCCGCGGCTACGGCGTCGGGGACCTCGTCGTCGACGGCTAGAAGCATCAGGGCGTCCTGCCTGGCCGCGGTCCGCGCCAGATGCATCGCGCTGATGTTCACGTCCGCCTCGCCGAGCATTAGTCCGATGCGGCCCATGGTGCCAGGCTTGTCCTGATGGCGCGTGACGAGCATCAGCGGCGTCGGCGCCATGTCCAGCCAGTTGTCGTCGATCCGGACCAGGCGTGGCTCTCCGTTGGCGATCGTGCCGGCCACAACGGCCTTGCCGGTGTCGCCTTCGAGTGTCAGCGTCACCAGCGACGCGAACGTGCCGGCGTCGTTGGTCTTGCGCTCGTTCACCGTCAGGCCCCGGCTCTTGGCCAGGAAGCCGGCGTTGATGAGGTTGACTCGCTCGCTCGTGGCGTTCTCGAGGATGCCCCGGAGAGCGGCCGCGGTGAGCTGGGAAGCGTCGTAGTTGGCCAGATCGCCGGCCACGTCCACGGTGAGGGCCTTCACCGCGCTGCGGAAGTACTGAGCGCCAATGCGCCCGAGCGTCTCGGTAAGAGGCAGATACGGGGCGATCGCGCGCGCCGTCTCGGGGGTGAGCAGCGGGGCGTTGACCGCGTAGCGGGCCGATCGGCCGGCCAGCACGTCGATGACCTGCTCGCAGGCTTCCTCCGCCACGCGCAGCTGGGCCTCGGCCGTGAGAGCGCCGAGGTGCGGGGTCAGAACCGTGTTCGGTGCGGTCAGGAGGGGCGAGTCAACCGGGGGCTCGGTCTCGTAGACGTCGAACGCGGCGCCGGTGATCTTGCCCTCGACGAGGCCGGCAGCGACCGCGGCCTCATCGTAGACGCCGCCACGAGCAACGTTGACGAGCATCACGCCCGGCTTGAGCTTGGCGATCTGATCGGGCCCGATCATCCCGCGCGTCGCCTTGTTGAGCGGTACGTGGACGGTGATGACGTCGGCCTTCTCGATGATCGTTTCGACGTCGACCAGGTTGATGCCGTGCAGGGCGGCCTGGTCGGCGGTTACGAAGGGGTCGTAGCCGATGATGTTCATCTCGAGGCCGCGGGCGCGGTCGGCCACAGCCTGGCCGATCTTGCCCAGGCCGATGATGCCGAGGGTGCGGCCGCGCAGCTCGACGCCGGTGAAGGAGCTCCGCTTCCATTCGCCCCTTCGCATCGACGCGTCTGCGGCCGCGGTCTTGCGGGCGAGCGCCAGCATCAGGGCGATCGTCTGCTCGGCAGCCGAGATGGTGTTGCCGGTCGGGGCGTTGACGACGACGATGCCGGCCTTGGTGGCGGCCTCGAGGTCGACGTTGTCGACACCGACTCCGGCCCGGCCGATCACGATCATGCGCGTGGCGTGGGCCAGTATCTCGGCCGTGACCTTGACCTGGCTGCGAACCAGGAGGGCGTCGTACTCGCCGATGATGGCGGCGAGCTCTTCCGGCGAGAGGCCGATCTTCTCGTCGACCTCGTGATGGGCCCGCAGGATCTCGATGCCCTGCTTGGCCAGAGGCTCCGCAACGAGAATCTTCATCTGATGCTCCTTACCTGGCCAGGCCGAGGGACTTGAGGGCGGCGACCTGGGCGGCGGCCACGGCCGCGCCAGGAGTGACGGGTCGATCGAGCTCGATGAGCGTCTGCTCGAGGACCGCCATCGCGTTCAGGATGTTCGGGATCGTGACGTGGCCGAGGTGCCCGATTCGGAAGATCTTGCCCTTGAGTGCGCCCTGGCCGCCGGCAACGATGAGGCCGTACTTGCGGAGCTTGCCGTTGAAAGCCTTCCAGTCGAGGTCCTCGGGTATCCAGGCGCCGGTGACCGTATCCGAGGCGTACTTCGGGTCCGCCAGGAGCTTGAAGCCGAGGGTCTGCAGGCCGGCGCGAACCGCCGCGCCCACGGCGGCGTGGCGCTTCCAGATCTCGGCCAGCGTCTCCTGCTCCATCAACTGGAGGGCGACGTCGAGCTGGAACATCACCGCCACGGCCGGGGTCCACGGAGTCTGTCCCGCCTCGGCGCTGGTCTTGTGGGCGAGCAGATCGAAGTAGAACTTGGGCATCTTCGCCACTGCGGCCGCTTCCCAGGCGCGCGGCGAGACGGCCACGAAGCTGAGGCCGGGGGCGACCATCCAGGCCTTCTGCGAGCCGCTGACGACGACGTCCAGGCCCCACGCATCCGTCTCGAACGGGACGGCGCCCAGCCCCGAGATCGCGTCGACGAGGATCAGGGCGTCGGGCGCCTCTTCGTGGGCGACCTTCGCCAGCGCTTCGATCGGGTTGGTGACAGCGGTGGAGGTCTCGTTCTGGGTCATCAGGACGGCCTTCCACGGGCCACCGGCCTTGAGGGCCTCGCGGACCTTCTCCGGCGCGGCGGCCTTGCCCAACTCGAAGGCGAGCCTGGTGACGTCCGCGCCGTAGGTGGAGGCGATCTTGGCGAAGCGATCGCCGAAGGTGCCGATGGTGACTGCCAGGACCTTGTCGCCGGGGGAGAGGAAGCTGACGATCGCCGACTCAAGCCCGCCGGTGCCGGCCGCGGTGACGATGAGGACGTCGTTCTGGGTCTTATAGAAGGTCTTCAGGCGGGCGATGATGCTGTTCTGGAGGACGGCAAACTCCGGACCCCGATGGTTGACCATCTGGCGAGCGCCAGCCTCTCGGACGGCGTCCGGGAGCGACGTGGGGCCGGGAATGCGCAGGTTGGCCTCGAAGCGGTTCACGGGTTCCACCTCATGCGGGAAAGCAGGACGACGGGCGGATGCTACGAGGCGTTGCCGGCTTGTGCCAGTGTGGTATATATGACCGCATATGTTGAAGCGGACGACGATTCTGATAGACTCCGACCTGCTGGAGCGGCTCGATCGTTTCGCGGCTCGGACGGGCGTGACGAAGACGTCGGTGATCGCGGCCGCCCTGGAGGCGCATCTCGAGACGAACGACACCACGCCAGATCTGCCGTTTCTGGCCGTCGGGCGGAGTGACCACGGGCGGCTTTCGCTCGATGGGCGCGGGATTGCGCGTCGAGAGGCCGGCCAGCGGCCCCGGCCGGAGGAGACCTGAGCCATGGTCATCCTTCTCGACTCGAGCGCGATCCTGGCCGCGGCCGACCAGTCGGACCTCAATCATCGCGCCGCGCTGGCCTGGTTCGGACGGGTCAACGAGCCGCTCATGATCGGGGCGCTGACGCTGGGCGAGGTGGACCTGCTTCTGCAGCGCGAACTGGGGCTGCGGGCGACGCTGGCGCTGCTCGAGTCGATCCAGAGCGGCGCGGTGCGGGTGGTGGCCCCGACTCAGGCCGACCTGGCACGAGCCGCGGAACTGCTCCGCGAGACGATGGAGTACCGGCCCCGCCTTACGGATGCCGTTCTGGTCGCCACGGCCGAGCGCCTGGGCATCACCCGCGTTGCCGCCTTCGACCGCCGGCCGATCGCCATCTTCCAGACGCGACACGTCCGGGCGTTGGACCTGGAGCCCTGACGCACCGCCGTCGCCGGCCGAGGCTCAAGTCGGGCCGGTCGACCCCGACGCCTCAGACGTAGAGCCGGATCGCCAGCAACCACGCAGATCCACCCGAGATGAGCTCCTGAGGCAGGTTCTGGCGACCGGCTCTGCCGTGCCCGGACGCGGCAACCGCGTCGAACAGGCCGCGAGATTGGGAACCGGCGCCGGGAAGACAGTGGGTCCGAGCTACGCAGGCAGCAAGTCCTGAATCTCGATCTGTGCGCCTTCCTCGCTGCGGACGATGCGCAGGGACATTCGGGCGGCCTCGGAGCGACCTGAATCGAAGCCGGAGGTCGCTTCGGTCGGGGAGATCAACGCGTCGGTCTGCCTGGTCAGCATCGCCAGGATCACCTCGTACGGCTGCGAGGTCCGTCGTTCGACCATCTCGGCGATCCGGGCGGGGCTGTCGGCGACCTTGCGCAGCTTGGCCCGATCGAGCCGGGGCCAGAGCAGCATCGCGCGTTCGACATAGCAGAATTCCGAGGGCCGCCGCGGGCGGCTCGCCACTCTTGGGGTGGCGGTCCTCGCAGCTTGCGCGGGTCCCCGATACGGAACGTTCGCACCATCGGGTGCGACAGCGTGCGCACGAGACATTGCGCTCCCCAGTAATCGGAAGGGACGCATCGGAGTATTCGGCTGGCCGGTCGGAATCTGTACCGGCTGCACCGTGCCGGCCGTGTCAGATTCGTTGCATCCCGTGGAGCTGCTCAACGTCTCAAGCGCCGTGCTGGAGATCTGGTCCTGCCGGAGCGCTTCACGGAGTGCCTGGGGTCTCAACCCGGTCGCCTTCGCGACTCCCAGCGGAGACTCTGACTCGGCCTCATCCAATCGCAATACCTCAGATGAGGTAATCAGTTGGGCGGGGCAGGCAGACGGGTAGGTACGGCGATCTATCCGGTATGCGGCTGCACCACTCGCCGGGGGCGGCTCTGGGCCAGCCGCGTCGATGACCGATATCGGCGGCCGATCACTTCCCGCCGGCGTCCCGGCGCTGCTCGTCGGCCAGCTCGCGCAGGCTCTCCTGCCGACGGCGCATCCCTTCAGACCCCGTAGCCATCGGATCCCCCTGCGGCTGTCCATCGACGGGGCGCTTGCGCGTGGGCGGATCGCGACGAGCCTGGCGCAGCCGCTCGAACCGTTCGCGGATCTTGCTCTCCGCGCCCTCGTCGCCGGGGAAGTAGTAGCGGCGATCGGCCAGCTCGCTGGGGAGGTACTGTTGCGTCACATCGTCGCCGGCGTAGTCGTGCGGGTAGCGGTAGTTGCGCCGGCCGGGCCCGCTCGAGCGCAGGTGCGCCGGCACGGGCAGCGATCCGCGGCCCAGAACGTCGTCCATCGCGGCGAAGTAGGCGCGACCCGCGGCGTTGCTCTTTGCGGTCGCGGCCAGGAACACGGTCGCCTGAGCCAGGGCGTATTGAGCCTCCGGAAGTCCGACCCAGTCGAGGGCCGCAGCAGCGGCGACGGCGATCTCGAGGGCGCGCGGGTCGGCCAGACCAACGTCCTCGGAGGCGGAGATGATCAGGCGACGGGCGATGAAGCGGGGATCCTCTCCGGCGGCGATCATGGCGGCCAGCCAGTACAGGGCGGCGTCGGGGTCGTTGCCGCGGATGCTCTTGATGAAGGCGCTGACGGTGTCGAAGTGGCCGTCGCCGGCTCGATCGTAGGAGAGCACGCGCTGCTGGGCAGCCGCCTCCACGTCGGCCAGCCTGGGCGCGACGTGGCCCAGCTCGTCACGAGAACCCTCGGCCTCCGCGATCGACACCGCGCCTTCGAGGACGTTCAGAGCCTGTCGGGCGTCTCCCGCGGAGAGGCTGACCAGGTGCTCGAAGGCCTCCTCCCCGACTGACACGCCACCTGCCGGCCCCAGGCCGCCGGCCAGCCCGTGTTCCTCGTCCGCGAGGGCACGCCTGACCACTGTGGCCACCTCCTGGTCGGTCAGGGGTTCCAGGCGATAGACCCGCAGGCGCGAGAGCAGCGCCGAGTTCACCTCGAAGTACGGGTTCTCAGTGGTGGCGCCCACGAGGGTGACGGTCCCTTCTTCGACATGAGGCAGCAGCGCGTCCTGCTGGGCCTTGTTGAAGCGATGTATCTCGTCGATGAAAAGGATCGTCTGGCGGCCGTTGAGGGCAAGCCGATCACGCGCCTCGACGACGAGGGCGCGCACCTCGGCAACGCCGCTCATCACGGCCGAGATCGTCACCAGTTGAGCGTCGACGGCATCGGCCAGCACGCGGGCCAGGCTGGTCTTGCCGCTTCCGGGCGGCCCCCACAGGAGGATGGAGCCGAGGCGACCGCGCTCGACGGCGCGCCGCAAGGCTCCGCGCTCGCCGATCAGCTGGCCGTGGCCGACGACCTCGTCCAGGGTGCGCGGCCGCATCCGGGCGGCCAGCGGCTGGCGGTCCGGTGGAGGTGCGAAGATCGGCTGCTGGCTCGCAGAGGCGGTTCTGCCGGGGCGGCGGGTGACCATGACTGGATGCTACTCGCCGCTGGGCCATTCGGCTGGTGGACATGCCACCCGCCGGGGTAGAGTGGAACTGGCATGCCGATCCCGAACTCTCGCCCAAGCGACCGCTCCGCGTCCTCCGCGCCGTCAGGGTCCTCCGCGCCTTCCGGGCCGTCCGGCGTCGACGATGCCGCGGCGGGCTTGACGCCCCGAAACGTCGCAACGCTCAGGGCGATCGTTGATGCCGTCGATTCGCTGGTCGTCGTGGCGCGGACCGATGGCTCCCTGTTGCTGTGGAACCGCCGCTGCGAGGAAAGCTCGGGAATTCCTTTCGCCGAGGTATCCGGCAGGGCGCTCCTGGATTTCATGCGGCTTCGGCCCAGGTTCCGCGTCGAGGCCCAGGTGGCCCTGGAGCGCCTGGTTTCGGGTGAGGAGCGCAGGGTCTCGTTCTTCTCGCAGTGGGTTCGCAAGGACGGCCGCAAAGCCCGCATCGCCTGGACGGCGGAGCTCGTCGCATCTACAGAAGCGATCGCGTTCATCATGGCCACGGGATCGGAAACGACGCGCGGCAAACGCGCGGCGCGGGCATTTGCCGAGACTGAGGCTCGCCACGAGACCCTTCTCGACCTGCTCCCGGAGTCCGTCGCAGTCCACCAGGACGGTCGCATCGTGTTCGCCAACCGCGCTGCGGCCAGTCTCTACGGCAGCGGCGATCCGGCGGATCTGCTGGGGCTTGGCGTGTGGGACTTCGTCGCCCCGTCCCAAAGAGACGCCATCCGCGAGCGGGTGGCCGTGATCCTGCAGAAAGGTGGCGCCGTCGAGCCGTCGCGAGAGCGTCACCTTCGCCGCGACGGGACCGAGTTCGATGTCGAGGTGGCGGCCAAGCCGGTGGTCTTCGGCGGCCGTCCGGCCATGGAGGTCATCACCCGCGATATCAGCGACCGAGTTGCCGCCGAGAGCGCCACGGCGGAGAGCCAGGCGCGCATGCGGGCCATATTCGACGATTCCTCGATCGGAATGATGCTCATCGACAAAGAAGGCCGAGCGCTGGAGAGCAACGCGGCGTTCCACCGGCTGCTCGGCTACGAACAGAGCGAACTGGCGAAGGCCTCGGCGTTCGATTACACGCATGAAGCCGACCGAGAGGCCAGCCGCGGCGCCCTGGCCGACCTGTTCGCCGGGCGCGTCGACAGCTATGAGCTGGTCAAGCGGTACGTCCGCAAGGACGGGTCGGTGATCTGGGCCCGCGTCCATGTGGCGGCCGTGCGGGATCAGCATGGGACGCCCAGCATGGCGGTTGCCACGGCCGAGGACATCACCGCGTCAAAGGAGCTCGAGGACCAGCTCCGCCAGGCCTCCAAGATGGAGGCCCTGGGCCGACTGGCGGGCGGGGTTGCCCATGACTTCAACAACCTGCTCACGGTCGTCAACGGCTACGCCGACATCCTCGTGGCGGCTCTCGAAGGCGATGAACGGGCGGCCGACGTCCGGGAGATCAGGCGGGCCGGCGCGCGGGGAACGGAGCTCACCGCACAGCTACTGGCATTCGGCAGGCGCGCCCCCCGGGCCGTCGAAAGGATCGAGCTGAACGACCGAATCGGCGCCCTCGTCCCGATGTTGCGCCGCCTCCTGGGCGAAGACATCGAGTTCGAGGTGACGCTGGATCAGCGCCTCGGCTTCGTGGAAACTGATCCGAGCCAGCTGGATCAGGTGGTGATGAATCTGGTCGTCAACGCCCGCGACGCGATGCCGAGCGGCGGCGAGCTGAGGCTGAACACCGGCCTGCTCCCCCCGGATCCGGCGAGCGGGACCGGACGGCCCGGCCCGTCCTGGGCCCGCATCGAGATAGTCGACACGGGCTTCGGGATGGCGATGGACGTGATGGACCGGATCTTCGAGCCTTTCTTCACGACCAAGAACCTGGGACATGGCACGGGACTGGGCCTGGCCACCGTTTACGGCATAGTCGAGCAAATGGGCGGCCACATCCACGTCCAGTCGGAGGTCGGAGTCGGGTCCTGCTTCCAGGTAAACCTGCCGCTGAGCGAAGGCATCGCCTCGGCGGCGGAAGCCATCCCGACGGGATCGTCGCGACGCGGTAATGAAACGGTCCTGCTGGTCGAGGATGAGCCGGCGGTGCGCGACTTCTGCAAGCGGGCGCTCGAGGCCGAAGGCTATCGAGTCGTGGCGACCGGCCCCAGGGGGGCCGTGGATGAGGCGACCGCGCTCGGAGCCTCGCTGGATCTGCTGCTCTCGGATGTCGTGATGCCCGAGCTCGACGGGCCTACGATCGCCGCGGTTCTCACCGGTCGCCGGCCGGGCCTGCCCGTGCTGTTCATGTCCGGCTATCCACGCGACCGCGAAGGGCAGATCAGCGGAGCGGTGGCCGCGGGGGCCGTGCTGGCCAAGCCGTTCGACGCCCGTCAGTTGGCCGAGGCCGTGCGCCGGGCGCTGGATCGGTCCGCTTCGCGCGCGGGCGACGGTCGAAGGGACGGGGTCTCGGGTAGCGCGACCAAGCCAGGCTGACCCGGGAGGCCGAGTAAACGGGGCGTCAGAGCGTCGTCAGAGCTGGATGACGTGCAGGAGGTCGATCAGGACGACGAAGACGGCCAGGATTCCGACCATGGTGCCGCCGACCCGCACGATTCGGCGGACGTCACGGCTCACGTAGCCGTATTCCTCGGCCGCGCGGACTGCCAGCGGGCTCTGACCTCGGGGTCGTCCGGCGGGTCCGAAGTCGGCAACGGGCGAACGGTCGCGCGAGCGCCCGGCGGTCTGCTGAGCGGCGCGTTCCTGGGCCACGATCTGAGATTCGAGATCGGCTGCGCGCGCTTCCTCAGCCGCCGAAAGGCCCTGGCTGGGTCGACTCGCGGGCCGCGGCTGCTGCCGAGCCGGAGAATGTCGGTCTTGGTGCCGCTGGCCGGGACGATTCGAGCCGCGGGTGCGCTTGGCCATGTTAGTGAGGGGCCTCCGGTAATCGTTCGATGGCCTGTCGAGCATAGCATCCCGACCGACCTCGGCGAGGGGCTTGAGAGTCCACGAGCCGTGCTGCGGTCGTGGCTGGTAGACTCGCCCCGAGCCGAGTGGAGGTCAACGTGTCGCAACTCAACAACTTCGTGTCCACGCATCTGGGCGTCATAGGCGCCGTCATCGTCGTCGGATGCGTCGTCCTGCTCCTGATGATCCTCATGCTCTACGTCCAGTCGCGAAGGATTGCCCTGCTGAGCGAGCGCCTGGACGACCTGACGCAGGGCGCCGACGGTCAGAGTCTTGAAGGTGTGCTGGCAACGCACCTGGACACGGTAGTGCACGTGGCCCACGACCTGGACGAATTGATCGCCCGGACTGCAATGCTCGAGGGTGGGGCGCGGCTGCATTTCGGCCGGCTCGGCCTCGTGCGCTTCAACCCGTTCGATGATACGGGCGGCAACCAGAGCTTCGCGCTGGCGATCCTCGACGCCAACAACGACGGCTTCGTGGTCACGAGCCTCCACTCCCGCACCGGTACTCGGGTGTACGCGAAGGCCGTGTTCGACGGCCAGTCGGAGACGACTCTCGGTGCCGAGGAAGCCCAAGCGGTGGGGATAGCCGTCTCCCAGGGCGGAGGGGCGCCCACCGCGCGCGCGTCCAAGTCCGCCTCTACCGGTGGACCTGCCGGCAAGCCCGCCGGTCGCACCAGGGCGGCCGGTTCCACAGGTGGCGCGGCCAGACCGAGCCGCCCGGCCAAGCCGGGTGAGGCTGCCGCGGAGCCTTCGGCCGTGGCACCTGCAGCTTCCGCGGTCGTTGCGGCGGCCGAATCGGAGCCCGCGGCGATCGAAACGGGCTCGGCCACGCCCTCGGCCTGACGGGGGCCGGACGTCGTGACACGCGAGATGTCACTGCGACGGCGA
>PMXQ01000049.1 GCA_003171065.1 Chloroflexota bacterium | reverse complement strand
ATGTATGACTGCCTTCAGCCGGCGACGGCGTCGGCTGCGGATTGAAACAAGAACCGACTCGTGCCGGAAGCGGCTCTCGGCCCCCTTCAGCCGGCGACGGCGTCGGCTGCGGATTGAAACTCCCGCGTGCCGAGCCTTACTCGCGAGATGGCGGAGGCTTCAGCCGGCGACGGCGTCGGCTGCGGATTGAAACATGTCGCTGCTGCGCACATCGCGCGGTCGGAACGCGCTTCAGCCGGCGACGGCGTCGGCTGCGGATTGAAACAGGCGGTCCTAGACGGCTCAACGACCAATCACAAGAGCTTCAGCCGGCGACGGCGTCGGCTGCGGATTGAAACTGGGGAGATCTCAACTGGGAGATTGTCGAACGCTGGTCGGCTTCAGCCGGCGACGGCGTCGGCTGCGGATTGAAACATGTTCCGCACGCCCTACGTACTGCCGGTGTTCGGCTTCAGCCGGCGACGGCGTCGGCTGCGGATTGAAACTCACACCGCGCGGCCCCGACGATGTAGCGACGCTCGCTTCAGCCGGCGACGGCGTCGGCTGTGGATTGAAACCCGAACTGGCCGGCGGGCTGCAACTCGGGACAGACGCTTCAGCCGGCGACGGCGTCGGCTGCGGATTGAAACATGTTCCGCACGCCCTATGTACTGCCGGTGTTCGAGCTTCAGCCGGCGACGGCGTCGGCTGCGGATTGAAACGATCAGGTGACGTGGGGCGGCGCAACGCTCACGGTGGCTTCAGCCGGCGACGGCGTCGGCTGCGGATTGAAACTCGCTGTGAGAGCCCCGTGGTACGGCGGAGTGAGAGGCTTCAGCCGGCGACGGCGTCGGCTGCGGATTGAAACTCGGTCCGCTCGGTCGCCTGCCCGGTGAGAAGCTGCATGCTTCAGCCGGCGACGGCGTCGGCTGCGGATTGAAACGAGGGCCGCGTAGCGTTGCTCGGACAAAAGGATGGCTGGGCTTCAGCCGGCGACGGCGTCGGCTGCGGATTGAAACGGCCGTGTCTAGCCGGGAGTCGCCGAGGGTGACGGCTTCAGCCGGCGACGGCGTCGGCTGCGGATTGAAACAACGGCACGGGCTACGGAACGATCGATGAGGTGAGTGAGGCTTCAGCCGGCGACGGCGTCGGGCCTGTGCCGGCGAAGGCGCCGCGTTACGACGCCGATGCTGAAGTGGCCTGGCGGGGCGCGAAGTAGAAGGCGGCGGGAGCAGCAGGCGCCCGAGGCACAATCGTGAGCGAAGCGAGCGTTTGTGCCGACCGGAGCCCGTGTCCCGCCGCCGGATCAACGGAACTGCGTGAGCTCCCCCAGCGCCGAAGGCGCGGCGAACAGCCAAGAACCGCTCAGGCGACCCTGGAGTCCGAGTGCGCGACCGCGGCCGCCATCCGGGCCGTCGCGGTCGCCGTGTATTCCAGCAGGGCGGCGATGTCCACGACCAGCCCGACCGCTCCGTCCGCCATCACGGTCGCCCCGGCCAGACCCTTGCGCTCGCCCGCGAGCTTGTTCAGGGATTTGAGGACGATCTCGTGCTGGCCGACGAAAGCGTCGACGGCGAGGGCCATCTCGGTGTCGCGGGACCGCACCACGACCAGGTTGATGAAGCCGCGCTCGTTCGTGACGAGCGGCCGGGGCGGGTCGCCGAGGGCGCTGTCGAGCTGCTCCACCGGGATGACGCGGTTGCGTAGCGTCAGGACGTTGTGGCCGCGAACGCGGGCGAACGACCGCGGCTCCACTCGGAGCGTCTCCACGACGCCCGTGAGCGGCAGCGCGCAGACGCGTGAGCCGGACTTGACGAGCAGGGCGCCGAGGATCGCCAGAGTGAGCGGCAACGACAGCGAAACCTTCGTGCCAGCGCCAGCCGTGCTCGAGACGTCGACCCAGCCGCCGAGCCGCTCGATGTTGTTGCGGACGACATCCATGCCGACGCCCCGGCCGGAGACTTCGGTGACCACCTTCGCGGTCGAGAAGCCGGGCAGGAAGATGACGCGCAGGACTTCGGCGTCGCCGGTTGCCTCGGCCGCCTCGTGGGTCATCAGGCCCTTCTCCACCACCGCTTGCCGCAGCGCCGCGGGGTCCATGCCCCGGCCGTCGTCCTCGACCGTGATCAGGATCCTGCCATCGGCGTGACGGGCCGTCAGCCGGACTGTGCCAGGCAGCGGCTTGCCGGCGGCCCGGCGCTCGGCCGGCGACTCGATGCCGTGGTCCAGGGCGTTGCGGACGAGGTGGCCCAGCGGGTCGCCCACCTCCTCGAGCACGGACCGGTCCAGCTCCGTCTCCTTGCCCTCGATGACGAGCTGCACTTCCTTGTCGAGCCTGGCGGCGATGTCGCGCACGACACGCGGGAAGCGGTTGAAGATGGTCTCTATCGGCAGCATGCGCAGGCCGGTGACCTGGTCCTGCAGCTGACCGGCGATGCGGGCGAACTGCTGGCTGTCCTCGTCGGCCTGGCGCGCAAGCGGGTCGTCGCCGAGGCGCAGGGCTAGTTCCTGGGAGCTCCGCTGCAGGCGGGTCTTGTGGACCACCAGCTCGCCGACGAGATTCATCAGCTCGTCCAGGCGAGCCACGTCGATGCGGATCGTCTGCTGGGCGGCCTTGAGGCGGTCGCCGGCGACGGTCATCCGCTCGCCGGGCGGCAGCCCGCGGGCCTCCGCGCCGAGGTCGGCCTGGCGGCGCTCCGCGGTGGGCGGGCCCGCCTCCTTGCGGTCGTCGCCACGGTCGGCACCCATCGGAGATGTGGTTTCGCCGGGGCCGTACACTTCCACGTTCGAAGCCAGGTCCGGGGCGTCGTCCCGGCCGGACGTAAGCGGGGCCGCGACCATCTCCACGCTCACGACTTCGTCGATCGCGGCCAGGCGGCCGCGCAGCTCCGTGAGCTCGCTGGGCCGGCCCCGCACGAGAATGGCCAGCAGCGAGGAGCCAAGGCCACTCTCGATCTCCTCGCGGCCCGGCACCGATTCGACGAGGGCGCCGGCCTCCTCGACCTCCAGCACGAGCTGCAGGAGGCGGACCGCCTGCCACTCGCTCGTGGGGTCGATCCGGCAGACAAAGAGCGAGCGCGGCTCGAAGCCGCTGGGAGCGTCGTAGAGGAGCCGCTGGATCAGGGGCGCGATGGCGACGTTGGTGACGCCGTCCTCGACATCGTCGGATGCGCTGGCGGGCGCGGCGCCTCGGTCTGCCTTCTCATCGGGCCCTGCTGCGGGCTCGCCGTCCGACGCCGGAGTCAGGGCCGGAGCCGGTCCCGAAACCGGCGGCGCCGTTCGTGAGGCCGGTGGCGGAGTCATCGGGCCGGGCGCCGGCACCGGCGGGCGAGCAACGGGCGCCGGCTGATGTGCGCGAGCCGCCGCCGGCCTGGCCGACGATCTGGCCGCCGCCGCGGCCGTGGCCGTGGAGAGCAGCTCGCGGAGCTGCCTGGTCAGCGGTTCGGGTGCGTCGGTGAGGATCTCGCCCTCCTGGACCTCGGCCACGAGGGAACGCAGGACGTCGATCGTAGAGAGCAGGACGTCGGCGAAGGGCTTGACCTCGTGCAGCGTTCCGCTGCGGAAGGCGCCGAAGAGGTCCTCCATCGCGTGGGTCAGCTCGGCCATGCGGCGATGACCGATCGTTGCGGCGGAGCCCTTGAGGGTGTGGGCTGCCCGGAAGACTTCGTTGACCACCCCGCCATCGAGGCCGTGCTCCAGAGTGAGCAGGCCCTGCTCGATGCGTTCGATCTGCTCGAGCGATTCGTCCGTGAACAGACGGTCGTCGCCGGGCTGCAGATCGAAGGTCAGAGGCATGTCAGGCGGCCTCTCTCAGCGCAACGTGGAGCTTGACCTCGCCGTAAGCGGTGGTGAGCGGCACGACCAGGCGCTGGATCTCGACCGTCGATAGGCGCGCCCCTCTGCCGACCAGCACCAGGGGCGGGTTGATCTGTGTTTCGACGCCTTCCTCGGCGAGCCCTATGCCCGCGGTTCCGGCGATGACGTTCGCCATTTCGGCGATCCCGCTCTGGCCCAGTTCGTCGAGCTCGGTCGTTTCCTGGCCGATGATCGCGCTGATGATCTTGAGCGCAGTCGGCTCGGCCATGGAGAGGTACAGCGAGCCCGTCAGCGACCCGCTGATGCCAATCACCGCGGTCACGTCTTCGGTGGTGTAGGGGTTGCCCTCCAGGAGAAGGCCGCCGCGCTTGGCCGCAATGCCGGTCTCTTTGCCGATCACGTCGAGGGCCGCCTGAACGTAGCGGTTGACTATCTGGACTCTCATGGCTCAGGCGGCTCCGGCCAGGGCGTTCTGTTCCTCTCGTCCGAAGAGGCCGTCGAGCTCCAGCAGGAGCACCAGGCGATCGCCCAGCTTGGCGATGCCGCGCAGGTACTCCGCGTCCGCCCCCGCCGCGACCTCGGGCGTCGGCTCCACGGCGTCGAGCGGCAGGAGGAGCACCTCCGAGACGCTGTCGACGATCAGGCCGACGCGGGTGGAGCTGCTTTCCGCGACCACGATGCGGGTCTCCTTGGTGGGGTCGGTCCCGGGCATTCCGAAGCGACCGCGCAAATCCACCACGGGGATGATCCTGCCGCGCAAGTTGATGACGCCCTTCACGAAGTCCGGAGCCCTCGGCACGGGCGTGATCGGCTGGTGGCGGATGATCTCGAAGACTCGGGCGATATCCAGGCCGTAGTGCTCGTCTGCGAGCTCGCAGACGACGATCTGCAGCTCCCCAGAGCGACTGCCGCCGGACGTTGGCTTGTCGGCCACGGCGCTATCTCCTTGCATGTTCCGCCGGACACGATCCGGCTGCTAGCTCTCGATTAGGTATCGGTTTTGGGTGGGCGATAGTGAGGCAGGTCGGCCCCCGCATGCGAGCCGCTTCACGAGGCGAGGGCGGGTCGGTCCGGCTCGGAAACGGGCCCATGTTCGGGGTCCACAGCGCGGTCCACAGCGCGGTCCGGTCTTCGATCTGAGCTGCACCAGGCCGCGATGCCTTCGGCGATCTCGTGCAGCGGCAGGATCTGGTCGGACAGGCCGGCCTCAGCGACCGCCGCAGGCATGCCGTAGATCGTCGCCGTGGCGGCGTCCTGGGAGATAACGGTGCCACCGTGCTGCTTCACAGCACGCGCTCCGTCCCGGGCGTCACAGCCCATCCCGGTCAGAACGACGCACATCAGTCGCTCGCGCCAGATTGGGGCCACGGCCTGCAGCGTGACGTCCGCGGCGGGGCGCAGGCCGTTCACCGGCGGAAGGCTGACGAGCTGGACGTGACCGCTCGTGCTGCAGATCAGGTGGAAATCGCCGGGCGCCACGAGGATCTCATCTTCCGCAAGGATGTCGTCCCTGGCGGCCTCGGAGCACGGCAGCAGGCCGGCCGACTCGAGGCGCGCGGCGAGTGATGCGGTGAACCCCGGGGGCATGTGCTGGACGATCGCGATGGCCGCTCCCAGATCGGCGGGGAGTCCCTTGACGACGGCGTGCAACGCGCTCGGACCGCCCGTCGAAGAGGCGATCACGACCAGCCTGCGGGCGGCGATCCTGGGCCCGGCCGGCATCCTGCCCTGCGCCGGCACCGGCAGGGCGGGCAGCGACCGCAGCCTCGAGCCGCCAGGGCCCTGCATATAGACCTCTGCCGACTGGCCTGCCACATTCAGGTGAGCCCGGTTGTGGATCAGGGTCAGGTTCATGGCCGCGACCTGGCGGTGGCGCAGGAAGGCGGCTTCGGACATTCCGGCGGCGGCGCGGATCTTGGCGACCAGATCGTCTCCGACGCGGCCGATGTCGATCGATAGCGAGCCGGATGGCTTGGACACGAAATCGATCGCGCCGTATTCGAGCGCGTCGAGGGTTATTTGGGCACCCTCCGTCGTCCGGCTGGACAGCATGACCACTCGCGTAGGCGTCTCGAGCATGAGGTGCTTGAGCATGCCCAGGCCGTCCAGGACAGGCATCTCCACGTCGAGCGTGATGACGTCGGGACGTAGCACGCCGGCGAGTCTCAGCCCCTCTTCGCCATTGGAGGCGGCCCCGACGATCTCGATGTCGGGCGCCTCGACGAGCAGGCGGCCGAGGGCATGGCGCATGAACGCCGAGTCGTCGACGATCAGGACGCGAATCTGGCCCATCGAGAGCTCCCGATTTCCACTGGCCGGCAGACCCGAGACGGCGCCGCGCCGGAGCTGCGCGGAACCTCCGGGAGAGACGCAGCCCCTAGGCGGCCAGAAGCTTGTTCACGGCCGCGAGGACACGGTCGGGCGCAAACGGCTTCACCACGAAGTCCCGGGCGCCACGCTTGATCGCGTCCATGACGATCGCCTGCTGGCCCATGGCCGTCAGCATCGCAACCCTGGCGTGGGGATCTTTCGAACGTATTTCGGCGAGCGCCTCGAGCCCATCCATTTCGGGCATGGTGATATCCATGAGAACGCAGTCGGGTCGCTCGCGCAGGTAGACCTCGACGGCGAGCCGCCCGTTCTCGGCTTCCAGCACCTGGTGGCCGGCCTCCACGAGCAGCTTCGCCGCCCGCAGACGCATGAACGCCGCGTCGTCGACGACGAGGATCTTTGCCATCGAGGTGCTCCTACTACTCGTGCTACAGCTCAGTGACGGAGGACAGGCTCTTGATGAGGAATCGGCCGTCTGCCACCTCAAGTTGAACCGTCCGACCGGTGTTTCCTCCGAGTGCGGTGGCGGTCAGGTTCAGGCCCCGCTCGGTCAGCGCAGCCTGCATCGCCTCGGCGTTTCGCTTGCCAATGGCAAGTCCGCTGCCCACGGTCAGCATCGCCGCCGCTCCTGCCGCCTTGAGCGTGCTCCGGGTCAGAACGGCGCCCTTGGATTCGAGCGCATGCAGGAAGGTGTCGATGCCGGCGTCGATGAATTTGACCGGGCTGCCGTTGTTGGCCGGGCCGCTCGGCAGCATGAAGTGGGCCAGCCCACCGATCTTCGCTCGCGGATCCCAGACGGCGAGGGCGATGCACGAGCCGAGGCCGTAGGCCACCAGATGGTCGTGGGGGCTCGAGCTCAGGACCATTTCGCCAATTCCGGCCACAAGGAGGCTCGGGCTTTCTGCCAGAGTCATATCCCGAGTGCTCCGAGAGCATCCAGGAGGACCCGGAGGCTGTCGGCGCGCGGCAGGACGAAGAGAGTCCCGTCGATGGCCCGGCCGCCTTCGCTGAACGTCGTCCTGGCGGCAAGGACCTGGTCGGCATCGTTCACGAGGTCGAGCAGCACTGCATCGAGGACGGCCCCCGCCATCTCGATCACGATCTGCGGAGGAGTGGGCTGGACGGGCTCGTGCAAATGCATTCCGATCTCGTTCAGGAAGGCCGAGATGGTGACGTTGCCGGCCTCTTGCAGGGCCGACAGCTCGAGCTCGTCGTAGCTCAGTGGATCCGTGGTCGACTCCATCGGCAACTCGCCGGGGCCGAGCAGGCCGGCGAGCAAGATCTGGGCCAGGCGGTGGGCGTCGGACGGGGAGAAGAGCAGCAGCGCGTGGCCTTGCAGCGATCCGAGGATGCAGACGTACACGGCCAGGACGATCGACTCGGGACCGCCTGCCATCGTCAGGACATCCGCCGCGGTGCAGCGCTGCAGCTGGGGCGTCTGGACCTCGATGACCTGGCCGCTCATGGAGCCGAGGGCCTCGCCGGCGCGCTTCATGGCGCGTCCGAAGGTACCCGCGACGACGTTCTGACCGGCCTCTGACAGGGTGAGCGTCACGGCGTTCCGATTCCTTGGGTCCGGGTTGCGGGAACCACGACCGTCATCCTCAGCGCCGCTCGCCGCGGCAGGCGGGACCGCTTGTGGTCTCGTCGGGGGATCGGTCGGGAAAGGCTCCGACTTGAACGCGGCGCCGGCGCCGGCGGGCCGTGCGAACAGCCGAGGTCACCGCTTCCCGGGAATCTGGTGGTATTCCGGCCGCCCTCGCGGAGAGGCGGGGGTCTGCGCCGGGCAGAACGAAAGTAGAGGGTCGGAACTGGAAGGCGGCTGAGTCGCGCCGGCCTAGAGCCGGTATCGGCCCATCGTTTCCATCATCTGGGAGACCGACCGGGGCGGGATCACGCGCAACACCTGGCCTTTGCTGTCCACCACCGTCACCTGGAGCTGCTTGCTCTGAGGATCGATCTGGAAGACGGCGTAGGCCTCGGTCAGCCCATCCGGACCCTTGAAAGACACGTCGGGACCGGCCTGTTTGGCGAAGCGGTCACGCTGCGGGGCCACCTGAGCGGGGGCCAGCTGCGGTACCGCCGCCGGCGCGGTGCCGGTGGCGACGAGTGCCGTCGGGAGCAGGTCGTTGGTTGCCATCTGAGTAACGTAGGGATCGGGCGCAGCCACCCGGACTTGACCGTTTAGGGGCGATCCCTAGCAATCAGAGGCGTGAATCCGTTGATTTGCGCCAACACGTCGAGCTTCGGCGGGACCTCAGGTAGGGTTTTCCAGTAGACCCAGCTTGAGGGCCATGATGGCCGCCTGGGTCCGATCCGCCGCCCGCAGCTTCCAGATGATGTTCTGGACGTGCTTCTTCACCGTATCCTCGGTGATCGAGAGCTTGCCCCCGATCTCCTTGTTGGTCAGCCCCTCGGCGACGAGGAGCAGGACGTCGTGCTCGCGCGGAGTAAGGGCGTATTGCTCGGCCCGCTGGCGGGCGGTATCCCCCGCGGTAGGAGTCTCCTCACGGGTCGCGAGGGCTTCTCGCAGGAGCTGCGGCTCGACCGCAAGCTGACCGTTGGCGACGTTGTGGAGAGTCTGGATCACCTCGGCCGTGGTAGCGTCCTTGAGGAGGTATCCGGCGGCCCCGCGACGGATCGCTTCCAGGACATAGCGGCGATCGTCGTACAGGGTCACGATCACGACGGCGATCCGCGGATGGCGGGCCTTGAGCCGTTCCAGGCAGGCCAGGCCGTCGAGGCCCGGCATGCGGATGTCCAGCAGGACCATGTTGGGCTCGAGCTCTTCGGCGAGCTTCAAGCCGGCCTCGCATGAATCGCCCTCGCCGACGACATCGATCCAGTCGGCCGCGGAGAGCATGGCGCGGAGGCCGCGGCGAGCCATCTCGTGGTCGTCGATGAGCAGTACGCGTGCGCGCTCGTTCACGACTTACCTTCTCCGTTCCGTCCTGTTTGGGCAGCGTCGCTGCCTGCTGCAGCGTAGCCCGCCCGAGACCCGGTGTGTCGAGCGATTGGAATCGAGATCCGGACTAGCGTACCCGAGCCGATGAGGCTCCGAATCGACGCTGCGCCACCGAGCCAGCGCGACTGCCGGGTGATGCCCAGCAGGCCGAGGCCCCCGCCGGCTCGCCGGCGCTCCGCCGCGGCGGGGTCGAAGCCATGGCCGTCGTCCTGGACAGTCAGGACGGCCCGGTCCCGCGCGACGAGCAGGGCGACCCGGACGGTAGTGGCGTGGGAGTGACGAACTGCGTTCGTCAGGGCCTCGGTCGTCATGCCGTAAAGGGCCTGCTCCACCCAGTCGTCGAGCCGGGGCAGGTCGCCCTCGAGCGACATCTCGATGCCGGACTCGGCCGTCAGGGCTTTCATCCGGCTGCGGATGGCGTGGGCGAGCCCCAGCTCCTCCAGGCCGGGCGGCATCAGATCGGCCAGCACCGCCCGAACCTCCTTGATTGCAGTCACCAGGCGATCGGAGGCCGACTCCAGGTACTCGTCGACCGAGTCGCCGGGGTGGCTCTGAGCGTAGGCCCGCGCCGCGTCCAGGAATCGGAAGGCGCTGACCATCGATTGGGCCGCCGTGTCGTGGATCTGATGCGCGATCCTGGCCCGTTCGAGGTCGCTGGCCTGCAGGGTCTGGCGGGCGAGCCGGTCGAGCCGGCGCTGGTTCCGCTCGAGTTCGCGGCGCTGGCGCAGGGACTCCCGGTACAGCTCGTAGAATTCCTCGCTCGTGGCCACCATCTGCGCCAGCGCCGCGGTGGCGGTCCGGCGCCGGTCGGAACCACGGGTGCGCTGCTGGATCTGCCACTCGAAGAGGCGGCCGGGGTCGCGCAGCACTCGGGCCGCGGCCAGGGCCGCCCGGGCGTTCGGGGGCGGCGCCTGCCGGGCGGCCCGCCGGAGAGCGCCCGTCGAGACCCTGGTCCGATCCGAAACCGCCGCCGCGTCGCGTGGGCTGGGAGGCCCGACACGCAGGATGGCCGCGGTCGTGCGCGAGCCACGGGGCGCGGGGAAGCCGAGCAGCGTCCCGCCGGCCCGGCATGCCCCGTGACTGGCGCGACCGGTGGCGAGGACCCGCGCGGCCAGCTCCTCGGGGCAGCGCCGGCAGAATTGCAGGCCCACGTCCGTCGAGCAAATCGTGGCGCAGAATGGTTCGCCGTCCTCCCAGCCGGAAACCAGGGCCACCTCCGCGGAGGCCGCGGCCGAGTACGATCGGGAACGGTCGGGCGAGGGGGCATCGAAGGCGGCGCCGGCGGATGGCGACCAGGGCCCGACGGTCGGGTCCGGGCGCAGATCGGCAACGACGTTGTCCCATCGACCGACGTCGTCCACCCGTGCCCAGAGCTCTGCTCCGGCCAGGTGGCGCGTGACGTTCCGCTCTTCCATCGTGTGGTCAGTGTATGGCCGGCGCAGCCTCAGGGGTATGGCGCCCGCGGCCCCAGCGGGCGTGGCGCCCGCAGAGCCCTGACCCTCCAGATAGCCGCGTGACCGGCGGAGCCGGGCTTGGGTTGGGGCACCGTCGGGCCAGTCCGACCGGGGCCGGGCAACTGCACGAGGGCGACCGGGCCGTGTGAGGGGCCCGGTCGGAGTGTCCAATCGGGGAGGTCCGCCCAGCGGCTCGGCGGCATTACCAATGGTCGAAGGGTCCCAGGGCGGACCCTGATACCGGCGGTGTCCTGGCCAGCCGAAGATGCGGGCGGTTCCGACGAAGGTCCAGCGGGGCAGATGCCCGGGTTGGGCCAGCCGAGAAGCCGAGGAAACAGCCTCATGAGCGTCTTCGACACCATCCGCATTGCCGCCTCCGGGCTCACCGCCGAGCGGCTCCGCATGGACGTCGCCGCCAGCAACCTGGCCAACGCCCAGTCCACTCACAGCCAGACCGACCCCACGCAGCCCTATCAGGACGAGGCGGTGGTCTTCCAGGCCCAGCAGATGGGCCCGGAGACGGCGGCCCAGGGCGTCTCGGCGATCGCCATCCTCAATCCGACTCGGCCCGACGTTCGCGTCTACGACCCGGGCAACCCGGACGCGGACACCCAGGGCTTCGTCACGTACCCCAACGTCGACGTCTCGTCCGAGATGACCGACATCATGGGCGCGGCTCGGTCGTACCAGGTCGACGCGACGGTGGCCCAGGCTGCCAAGCAGCAGGCCCTCGACGCGCTCGACCTCGGAAAGGCGTAGGCGAGAGATGAACGCCATCTCCCCAATCTCCGCCGTCTCCGCCATCACCGGCAGTTCAGGCGCCAGCTCGATTGGGTCGCTCTCCGGCACGAGCTCCATCGCCGGCACCAGCTCGATCGGCGGTAGCAACACGGTCGACGGCACCGCCGCAGGAACCCAGGCGCCGGGGGACTCGTTCCTCAACTCGCTGAGCGACGCCTTCGGCAGCCTGAACACGCAGCTGACCTCGGCCGATGCGGCGGTGGCCGACTTCGCCTCGGGCGGCTCAGCGGATCTCCACACCGTAATGCTCCAGATGGAGGAGGCCTCCATCAGCCTCAAGGCCGCAACCGACGTCCAGTCGAAGCTGATCGAGGCCTACCAGGACATCATGCGGACGCAGGTCTGAGGGTGGCCGATCTATGAACGACCAGGTCCAGTCGATCCTCAAGCAGCTCTCGATCACTCAACGGATCGGGATCATCTTCGCGGTTCTCGGTTCGGTCGCGGCGATCGCCATCCTGGTGATGTTCGCCAGCAAGCCCGACTACACGCCGGCTTTCACCAACCTGGCGGCCACGGACGCCGGCTCGATCGAGAGTGCTCTCCGTGGGGCGAACATCGCCTACGAGGTCGCCGACGCCGGCGCCACGATCCTGGTCCCCGTCGATGATCTCGGGGACGCGAAGATCGCGGCCGCGGCCGCGGGCGTCACCACCGGCACCAACGACACCCAGGGTTTTGACCTCTTCAACAATCAGCAGTTCGGCGAATCGGAGTTCGACCAGCAGGTCACCTATCAGCGAGCAATCGAAGGCCAGCTGACGCAGACGATCCAGGGAATGGAGGGCGTCGCGAGCGCCCGCGTCGCCGTGGTCATGGCTCAAACGGGCGTCCTCACCTCCGACGACACCCCGGCCAGCGCTTCCGTGGTTCTGACTATGACCAACGGCAGCGCGCCTTCGAGTGGACTCGTTCAGGCCATCGTGAACACCGTCGCTGGCTCCATTGCCGGCCTGTCCGCCGACAACGTCGTCGTAACCGACGACGACGGCCACGTCCTGGCGGGAGCGGCCGACTCGGCCGACACCGCCGCCGCGCAGGCCAAGGACCTCGTCGAGCAGCAGGCCCAGGCCAAGATAGAGGCTCTCCTCGACGCCGCTCTGGGGCCGGGCCACGCCGCCGTTGCAGTCTCCGCTGACGTCGACACGGACAAGGTCGAGGCGGACATCACGACCTACGCCCCGACCGGCAGCAACCCACCGGTGAGCATCAGCAACAGCTACGAGCAGTATGGCGCGGGTTCATCCGCGGGCGCCTGTGGCATCCCCGGCTCCGACTCCAATGTACCCGGCCTGTCTTCCTACCCGGGCGTTTGCACCGGCACCTCGGCAACCACCACGGCGGCTCCCACGGCCGTGCCGACAGCCGCTGCTTCCAGCTCGCCGGCTGCCTCGCCCACGACCGCGGCCGGGGCCACCGCGGCGCCCACCGCGGCAGCCACCTCGGCTGACGCCGGTACGACCTCGAACAACGGATACATCCAGCAGCAGACCACGATCAACTACAGCGTTTCCCAGACCGTCCAGCACGTCGTCACCGAGCCCGGCGTCGTGAAGCGTCTCTCGGTCGCCGTCCTGGTCGACCAGTCGGCGTTGGGCACGCTCAAGACCGACACGCTCCAGGCCAGCATCTCCGCTGCCATCGGCGCCGACCCGACCCGCGGCGACGTCGTCGCGGTCGATTCCGTCACCTTCGCCGCGCTGCCTTCCTCCGCCGCGATCAGCGCCGGCTCCGCCTCCGCCGCCGCCGCGCCGGACGTGATGAAGTCCGTGGGTGACATGAGCGGCACGATCCTGGGAGCCGTCTTCGCACTCATCATGCTGCTCCTCTTCTGGATCAACACCCGCGCCCTCGGACGGCGCGCCGACGAGACGGTCATGGATCTCGGCCCGGTCCAGGCCGGCAGCAACAACTACCTCTCGGCCCCGGCGCGGTCGAACGCGCCGGCGATCGCCGCCCCCGAGGCTCCGCCGGCAGAGATGCCGGGGGCCACCCCGCAGGCTCGCATTCAAGAGCGTCTTCGAATGGTCGCCGACGAGCGCCCGGACGCCCTGGTCGGCCTGATGCACGGCTGGCTGCGTGAAGAGGACCGCCGTCGATGAGCCCGGAAGCAGCGTCAATTGCCCTCAGCGGGCCGCGCAAGGCTGCCGCGCTGTTGATCACCCTCGGCACCGAGGCGTCCGCCAAGCTGCTCGCCCGCCTGCCGCCTGAGGCCATCGATCGGGTCGCCCTCGAGCTGATGCGAATGCCCGCTGTCGACTCGATGACGCGCGACGCCATTCTCGAAGAGGCCTATGCCGGCCTGTTCGCCCACGCCGGCGTCCTGCCCGGTGGCGAGAACTACGCCGTCGAGCTCTTTGGCCAGGCATTCGGGTCGGGCAAGGCCCACGAGCTGCTGGAGCGAGTCCACCAGGCTCAGCAGATCATTCCGTTCGACTTCATACGGGACCTCGATCCGTTGCAGGCCGCCGGATTGCTCTCCGACGAGCACCCCCAGACCATCGCCATCGTACTTGCCCACATCGACCCCCGGGCCGCTGCCGGCATCCTGACCCAGTTCGAGGCGCCGATCCAGGTCGAGGTCGCCAAGCGCATCGCGCTCACGGAGCAGATCACGCCTGAGGCCGTCGAGATCGTGGAGGAGGGCCTGCGCCGCAAGCTCTCGTCCGTCGTCACCGACGTAACTTCCGTCGGCGGGACGCGGCCGCTGGCCCACGTCCTCAACCAGGTCGGCCGAACCAACGAGCGCCTCATCCTGACCGCCCTCTCTGAGCAGGATTCCCAGCTGGCCGATGAAGTCCGCCGCTTCATGTTCGTCTTCGACGACATGGTCCTCCTCGACGATCGGGCCATGCAGCGCGTTATCCGCGAGCTCGACGCCAAGGACATGGCGCTGGCTCTGCGGCCCGCGACGGAGCAGCTGCGTCTCAAGTTCTTCAACAACATGTCCCAGCGCGCGGCCGACATGCTGCGCGAGGAAATGAGCCTCGCCGGCCAGGTCCGCATGAAGGCTGTCGAGGAAGCGCAGCAGCGGATCATCGACACGGTCAAGAAGCTCGAGGACTCGGACGAGATCGCCATCAACCGCGGAGGCACCGAGGATGCCTTCGTCTAGCTGGCGACTTATCCGAGAGTCTTTCGAAGACGGCGCGCCCGCCGTGTCGGCGGCGGCTCCCGCCTCGGCGCCTGCCACCGCGGCGGCAGGTGGAGGGCGGGGTGTGTTGCGGGGCACGAACAAGGCCGCGGCTCGCAGATCCATGTCGCAGGGCGGCGTAGCGGTCGTCACAGCCGGTGCCGCGCCCGTCACCGTTAGCCCCGAAGCCCAGGCCGCCGCGGAGGAGATCCGCCGCGCCGAGCGCGCGGCCGAGGAGCGCGGCTATCAGGTCGGCATCAACCGCGCCGAGTCCGAGCTGCGCGCCTCCGTCGACGCGGCCGGCGCACTGGTCGACCGGATCTCGAGCATCGCCCCGGAGCGGACGTCGGAGATCGCCCACGCCATAGCGGAGCTCGCCCTGTCGGTGGCGAAGCGTGTCGTGCAGCACGAGGTCCGGCTGGAGCCGAGCCTGCTGTGCGCCGCTCTCGAAGCCGCCGTCAGCACCATCAACGGATCGCCCGAGGCCCACGTCCTTCTCAACCCGGCCGCGGTGGAGCCGGTTCATCAGGCCTGGGAGGCGCTCCACGGCCGGGCGTACCTGGGCAAGAAGTGGACCTTCGAGGGCGACCCGACGCTGCCGGTCGGCGGCTGCACCCTCCGCTACGAGCACGGCTTCGTCGAGGCCGGCCTCGAGGCCCAGCTCGAGGAGATCGGCATCGCGCTCGACCGGGCCATCCCCAACCTGTCCCGCAGCGCCGTCGAGGAGGAGGTCGCATGACGGGATCCCTCCGGGGCGGCAACGGCACTCTCCTGGGCAGCCGGCACGGCCATACGCTGCTGGATAGCGGCGGCGAAGCGGTCACGCCGCTGCTTCGCCATCTCATCGAGGCCGCGGAGGCCGCCTCCAGGTTCCAGGCCACGGGCGAGGTCGTTCGAGTCATCGGCACGACTGTCGAGGCCGCCGGCCTGATCCTCCAGCTCGGGTCGATCTGCTGGATCGATCTGGAGCCCGAGGGCATGGTCAGCGCCGAGGTGGTCGGGTTCAAGGACGGGCTGATAACGCTCGTCCCATTCGGCGACCTGTCGGGCGTTCGACCCGGGTCGGCGGTCCGGCTGCGCGAGCAGCAGTTCCGCGTCCCGATCGGTCCGGCCGTCCTGGGGCGCGTGCTCGACGGATTCGGACGGCCGCTGGACGCGCAGGGTCCGCTCCGCGCCGAATATCGTGTCGTGACCGGCGCCGCCCCTCATCCGCTGGGACGAGCCCGCATCTCGACTCCGATCTCGACCGGTGTCCGCTCGCTGGACGGGCTTCTCTCCGCCGGCAAGGGCCAGCGGCTCGGCATCTTCGCCGGCTCCGGTGTGGGCAAGTCCACGCTCCTGGCGATGATCGCCCGACACGCCTCCTCCAACGTCAACGTGATCGCCCTGATCGGCGAACGAGGCCGCGAGGTCCAGGAGTTTATCGACGAGCAGCTGGGCACCGAGGGTCTGGCCCGGTCGGTCGTCGTCGTGGCCACGTCCGACCAGCCGGCCCTGCTCCGCCTCAAGGCGGCGGAGATTGCCACTGCCATCGCCGAGTCGTTCCGGGACGAGGGCAAGGACGTCCTCTTCATGATGGACTCGGTCACGCGGCTGGCCATGGCTCAGCGCGAGATCGGCCTCGGGGCGGGGGAGCCGCCTGCCCTGCGCGGCTATCCGCCCTCGGTCTTCTCGTTCCTGCCCCGCCTTCTCGAGCGCGCCGGCAACACCGAGTACGGCACGATCACCGGCTTCTTCACCGTCCTGGTCGAGGGCGACGACATGACCGAGCCGGTCGCCGACACGGTCCGCTCGATCCTCGACGGCCACATCGTCCTGTCGCGCGCCCTCGCCGAGCGCAACCACTACCCGGCAGTCGACGTCCTGGCGTCTGTCTCGCGGGCCATGCCGGCCGTGGTCGACAAGGAGCACATGCGCGTCGCCGGTGCGATCCGAGCGGCCCTGGCCGAATACGAGGGTGCCCGCGATCTAATCGAGGTCGGAGCCTATGCCCACGGCTCGAACCCCGCGATCGACGAGGCCATTGCCCTGCGCCCGACCCTCGAGGCATTCCTGTGTCAGGAGCTCGAGGAGCAGAGCGACATCGGGACCGCCCGGAGATTGATGGAGAGCACGGGCGTGCTGGAGGCTCACGCGCTGCTCGGGGCCGGCGCCGGCCTTGCCGCGGCGAGGCCGATCCAGACGCCGAGCACCCCGGCGGCCCAACCGCCCGCCTCCGGCGGAACGGGCGCCGCCGGGCCCAACTGGTCCGGATCCATGCCGGCGAGCCTGCGCGGCGGGGCGCCGCGATGAGCAATCGCTTCCGCCTGGGCATCGTCCTGCGGCTGCGCGAGATGGCCGAGGAATCGGCCCGCATCGACCTGGGCCACGCCGTCGACGCGCATCAGCGTGCCGTCGCCGTCGTCCAGGCGGCCCAGGGACGCGCCGGCGACGACATGCGCTGGCTGTCCGACCTGCAGCGCAGTCGCGCCGAAGCGGGCCAGTTGCAGAGCGCGGTGCTGGCGGTGGCTGCCGCCCAGCGCGCCATCGCCGCCGCCCAGGAGCGGCTGGGTCGCGCCTCCAGCGCCCTCTTCGAGGCTCGCCGGGCCCTGGCCGAAGCCACCCGCCAGCGCGAGGTCGTGGAGCGGCTGCGGGACCGATTCATGGCTGAGGAACGCCGCGCGCGGGATCGCCTCGACACCCTCGCCATGGCCGAGATCGCTTCCACACAGCACGCCACGCGCGCGGCGAGGAACCGCTGATGTACGGCTACGGAGGCTTCGTCGCGCGCATCGCCCAGCTCGACGAGCTGATGCGAGGCGTGGATCCGACCTGGCAGTCCAGCTCGTATGCGGCGGGGCTCGTTGGTGCAGGCGGGCTGGTTGGTTCGGCAGGCGACGCCTTGAGCGACACCTCGCCCTTCGCCGGCGTCCTGGAGTCCGTCTCAGCCGACTCGTCCGTCTCCAGCGACACTGTCGCGGCCGCCGCCGGCCCCTACGCCAACACGGTCTACGCCGGCATCCGGGTCACGGATGAAAGCGAGATCGGGTTCGGCAACCCCATGCCGAGCGGCAGGCTGACCCAGGCGTTTGGGCCCACGAGCCTGGCCATGGAACCGCCCGCCACCGTCGATGGCGTCCACTACGCGCACTACCACTCGGGCATAGACCTCGCGTCGAAGAGGGGCACGCCGATTCTCGCCGCGGCCAACGGCACGGTGACCTATGCCGGCCGCGAGTCCGACGGCGCGGTGGTCGTGAAGATCCGGCATGACGACGGCTACGTGACCCTGTACGGACATTTGAACCCGGACCTCGACGTGAAAGTCGGCGACGTGGTCAGCCGCGGCCAGGAGATCGGAACCGAAGGGGACACGGGCAAGTCTACGGGGCCCCATCTGCATTTCGCCCTGTACAACCCGAGCGGCAAGGCAATCGATCCGACGCCGTACCTCAAGAGCGGACGTCTGCCCGACGCGGTCTCCACAAAGAGCCCGGCGGCGGTCTCCCTGCCCAGCTCCCTGGCGAGCCCGTCCTCGGTCTCCGATACCGGGTCGACCTCGTGGGAGCCGACCCAGACCGTTCTCGCCCGCTTTGACGCCGTCGCCTCGCACATCCCGTACGCCAGCCAGATTCGGGCGGCCGCAGTCGCCAACGGCATCGACCCGCTGCTTCTTGCGGCGCTGGTATCCAAGGAATCGAGCTTCCATGCGACGTCGGTGTCCAGCTGCGGCGCGAAAGGGCTCACGCAACTGATGCCCGCCACGGCGAGCGGCATGGGCGTCAAGAACGTCTTCGATCCGCAGCAGAACCTGGACGGCGGTGCGAAGTACCTGGCTCTGCAGCTCAAGCGATTCGGGCGGATCGACAAGGCCCTGGCTGCCTACAACAAGGGCCCGGGAACTGTCTGGAGGGCTGGCACCGTGCCGGAATCGGCCAGGGGCTACGTCTCCCACGTCCTGGCCAAGTGGACGCACTATGAGGAGGCCGCGTCATGAGCGGTCTGGTCGACCCAACCACCTCGATCCTCTCGCAGGCTCTCGACGGCCTCTCTGCCAGGCAATCGGCGATCTCCTCCAACCTGGCCAACATCGACACGCCCGGCTATCAGGCCCAGACGGTCGACTTCGAGACGGCCCTGAGCCAGGAGGTCCAGGCCATGGAATTGTCGGGCTCGTCGACCGTCAGTCCCGCCGATCCCTCGACCGGGCCGTCTGCCGCTGTCGCCATGCTGACGAACGATTCACGCCAGTACTCGTCCATCCCATCGAGCTTCTCATCGTCCGGGGCCACGACCTCAACGACCGACTCGACCGCCAACGAGAACCTGCGCAACGACGGCAACACGGTGGACCTCGAGACGGAGATGACGGCCCTGACCGAAACGCAGATCAAGTACTCGGCTGTCTCGGAACTCCTCACTGACAAGTTCAACCAGCTCTACGACGTGCTTGGAGGGCATTAGGATGTCCGGTCTCGGCGCTCCCAGCGTGGCCCTCGGCCCGACGGTTGGACCCGTCCCTGGCGCCATCGTGTCTGGATCCTCGCAGTCCGACGAGCAGAGCTTCGGCGACGTCTTCGAGGAGGCAAGGGCGTCGAGTCGCGCCAGCGCGCCAGGTGAGCCGGCTTCCGGGTCCGACCCCAGCATGTCCGGCCCGACTGCCACGGGCCGACCCGCCACGGTTGCCGCACCTGCGCCGGGGGCCGGACAAGCCGACGACGAGCCCTCGCTCTGGCAACCCCGAGTGGGGACGCGCGTGAGCAAGGCCGATGGGCCGGACAGTGACGGGACACCTGCGACGACTCCCGGTCCGGTTTCGGGCTCGACCGAGCGCCGGGGCCTGGGCAGGAGCCCGAAAGCCCGGGCGGGGGAGACCGGGTTGGTCCGCGCCTCGAGCGGCTGCAACTCGACATCGACTGCCCCGGCATCAACTGCCACGTCCGCCGCGGCGGGCGCCGATCCGGCGACTCTCGAGATGGCCGTGGTTTCGGCCACGCCTCAGCCGGCTGCCCAGGCGGGTGGCTCTGCGAGCGGAACCGCCGCAGCCTCGACTGCCGGTCAGTCCGCCGCCGTCGACGCGATCGGAGCGGTGAGCCAGGCTTCGGCCGCCACGGTCGTTGCCACGGCCGGTCGGGCCGCCGCAACCGCAACGTCCGGGGGATCGACTGGCTCGCCGGTGTCGATCGCGGTCGGGGCAGCCGCCGCGACAATCGGGGCGGCGCAGGCGTCCGGCCAGGTCGCGCGGCCGGCCCGCGTCGTGACCGGCCCCATCACGACAGCAGCGCCTGCCCAGGGTCAGCCCGCCCGCCAGTCCGGCCAGCCCCTGGCGGTGGCGGCGGACCCGGCGGCCTCGTCTGCAACCGCGCCCGAGATAACGTCGCAAGTCGCCGCGTCCGCGTCGACTGGTGCACCCGCCGGCGCGGCGGCGGCGTCCGAAGCGGCCCAGCCCGTGGCCGGCGGCCGGCCAGGCCCCAAACCATCCGGAACCGCAGGCGAGGCAGCCGAACCATGGGAACATATCGTCTCTGAGGCCTTGCCCGCCTTCGGCCGTGGGCAGGGTCCGGAAATCGTCTCGGAGACGCCGCTGGCCGCCCGGGCTGCCTCCTCGGCGGCTGCCGCGCAGCCGGCGGATGGAGTCTCCGCGGCTACCTTACCGACCGCTCCCGCGGCCGCCGCCACGGCGGCCTTCCTCACGGCGGCCTCCCCCACGGCTTCCGCCGCCACGACGCAGACCGGCCCCGCGCCAATTCGCGGCGCGGCGGCCTCGCCGGCCTCGCCGCCGGCCCCGGCTTCCGCCGCGTCGGTCCCCGCAGGCGGCTCCACGACCGGCTCTGTGGTTGGGCAGGCGATCTCGTCAGCGCTGCCGTCCGCCGTCGCACTCGATCCGGTTGCGGCCGGGGCTGCTCCGCCGCGCGTCTCGCAAGCCGGCGCGGCAGCTGCATCCACTGTTGCCACGTCTTCGGCGCTGGCCGGCGCCGACGCGCCTGCCTCTCGTCCGCGCGGACAGGTCGGGCAGACCGGAGAGGCGGCCTCGAACCAGGACGGCCGGGCTGCCGCCACTGCTTTCATTGCACCGGCCGCGATGCGCGGCGATCCGGTTCAGGGCGCGGCCGCCGCAGGCGACGCCCGGCCTGGCTCCGCGGCGCCGGTCCTCGCCTGGGCTGAGGCGGCGCGACCGGCCTCGGCGGCCCGGATTGCCGCCGCCACGACGCCTTCCGCCACGGCCGCTCCGGCCGCCACGACGCCTTCCGCTACGGCCGTTACGGCCACCGGGCCGAAGGTCTCGGCTTCGGGGAGTTCGCCGGCCGCGCCGACCGCCGTCTTCGACCCGGACTCCACCGCCCCGGCGCGTCGGGTGCCGACCGACCTGACTTCCGGCGTCGGCGCCTCCTCGTCGGAAGCCGCCACCGTCGCGGGGCCGGCGATCGTCGCTCCTGCCCAGGCGACCGCTCCGGCCGCGACGCCGGCTGAAGTCGCGGCCGCCTCGTCGGCAGCCGCGAGCGCGGCATCGGCGGCCTCCGACGAAACGGCCGCGTCGGACGTCGCCCCGGCTCAAACGGCAGATGCCGCGCGCCTGGTTCCTCTTCCGGCGCGCAAGCAGTCCTCCGGCTCCGGATTCGCAGGTCTTCCCGGTGGCGCCTCAATTCCGGGCGCCGGCGGAGCGGGAACGGTCCGCGCCGTGGGCGCGTCGACGGCTTCGAGCCGGGGGACCGCCGGCGACACGTCCGGCTCGACGTATCGGGCTCCGGCGAGTGCCGCGGCGACCGAGGGCAACGACGGCCACACAGCCGCTCCCGCGGCCCCGGCAGCGTCTGCATCGGCCGCGACACAGGCGTCATCAACGACCCAGTCGGCGATGGCCCAGTCGGTCGCGGCGGCCTCGGCCGCGTCCGCCCTGGGCGTCTCCAACGCTACGCTCCCTGCCCGGGCAGCCGATTCGGTCGCGGCGTCCGAGCCGGCCACCGTCCTGGCCTCAGCCGCCGACAAGCTCATGGGCCAGGTCGTCCAGACCATTCACACCTACCAGACATCGGGCGGGCCGGCCGTCGAGGCGCGAGTCAGCGACCCGAACCTGGGCGATGTGAGGCTCGTCGTGACCGGCCGGGCGGGCGAGATCGTGCAGGCCCAGCTGGTCGTCAAGGATCGCGCGTCGGCCGACGCGCTCACGGCGGCTGCGGCGCGAGTTCGCGCCACCAGCGATGCCCTGGAGGGGGTCAACGTCACGGTTCGCAGCGAAACCGGCAGCGGCTGGACCGCCAGCGGGCGAAGCGGCAGCTCTGACACTGAAGCCTGGATGGCCAGTGGCTGGAGCAACGGTTCCGGCGCGAATCCGGGCAACGGTCACGGCAGCCAGGGAACTACCGCCGGAGCCAGCTCCGGGTCCGGTTCGGGCAACGGCAGCGGCGCCGGAATGGGCGCTCCGTCCGATGGATCACGCGGCTCGGCTCGGCCGGCCGCCTCGCCTTTCGATCAGTCGACCTCTACGAGCGCAGGCCGTCCCAGGCCGAGACTGCCGCTCTCCAGCGGCTCGTCAATTGACATTCGAGCCTGAAGGAGCAGACATGTCAATCGATCCCACCCAGCTCTTCTCGAACTCGTACATGCCCGCCGCCACAGCCAACGATTCTTCCGGGACCGTGACCGACTCAAACGGCGTCGACTCGCTCGACACCAGCGGCAACGGCAGCACGGATGGCCTGACGACGGATGACTTCATGAACATGTTCCTGGCTCAGCTGCAGAACCAGGATCCGACTCAACCCATGGATGACTCGACGATGCTGACCCAGCTGTCGCAGATGTCGATGCTCCAGACCTTCCAGGATCTCGACAAGTCGCTGTCAGGAACGCAGCTCGCCGAGTCGTCCGCGCTCATCGGCAAGAACGTCACGGGCGTGGACGTCAACGGCCAGCCGGTCGACGGCGTCGTCAGCTCGGTGACGCAGTCCACCGACGCCGGGCTGGTCCTCCAGGTCGGAAGCCAGTACATCACGCCCGCGAACGTCACCGTCGTGACCGCTGACAGCTCCACCACCAGTCCGACTACCAGCTCCAGCACCAGCTCCGCAACCTAGCGGGCGGGCCTGCGCAGCCGGCCACAGCTCAAAAGGAGGTGATCGCAACGATCGATCCCATCGGACCCGACCTGGCGTCGCTGAGCGGAGGTCTCGTATGGGACCCGAGCCAGACCCCCAGCTCGAGCCCAATCGCACAGCCCACTTCGGAGGCGCCGCCGTCGGACGGCAGCCAGTCCTTCCGAGATGCGCTGACCGCCGCTGCGGATGATCACTCGCTCCAGCTCTCGGAGCACGCCATGAAGCGCGTCGAACAGCGCCAGATCCCCCTCCAGGGAGATCAGCTGGATCGACTGCAGAAAGCCATGGACACCCTGAGCCAGCGGGGTAGCCGCCAGTCACTGGTGATGCTCGACCAGTACGCCTACGTCGTCCACGTACCAAGTCACACCGTCGTCACGGCCGTGGAGCCGAACGAAAGCAAGGAGCGCGTCTTCACCCAGATAGACAGCGTCGTCATCGCCTGACGGTCTCTCGCCCGACCCCAGAGTTCGGGTCGGAAAGTCGAAAATCGTCCGCCGCGTGTGCCAGGTCGAAAGCCGGACCTCTCTGAGGAAGCTGGCCTGGCCGCGGACGCCAAGTCGCGTCGCGCAAGGAGCGTGGACGCCAGCTTCCAGGAGGCATCACGTGCTTCGTTCAATGTTCGCGGCGATCTCGGGTCTGCACGGCAACCAGACCATGATGGACGTCATCGGCAACAACATCGCCAACGTCAACACGGTCGGCTACAAGTCCGGTCGCGTCGACTTCCAGGACATCATGTCCCAGACCATCCACGGCGCAACCGCTCCTCAGGGCGGCCTGGGCAGCATCGACCCCGCTCAGATCGGACTCGGCATGACAGTCGCCGGCATCGACGTCCTGCAGACGCAGGGCAACCTGCAGACCACTGGAGTTGCGACCGACATGGCGATCCAGGGCGACGGCTTCTTCGTCGAATCGGATGGCTCGGGCACCTACTACACCCGCGACGGCTCCTTCAACATCGCCCTCGACGGCTCGCTGGCGAACCCTGCCAGCGGCATGAAGGTCCAGGGCTGGCAGGCGGACGCGGCCGGCAAGATCGACATCACCCAACCGATCACCAACATCGTCATCCCGATCGGCCAGCGCACTACAGCTCTGGCGACCTCGACCGTCACTGTCAGCGGCAACCTGGACGCCGGCGCGTCCGCCGGCACGGCCGTCCCGACGACGATGACGGTCTACGACAGCCTGGGCATCGCCCACTCGGTCAAGGTCACCTTCACCCAGACGGCGGCCAACACGTGGAGCTGGGCGGCCACCAAGGATGCTGCCGACACGGGTATCACGATCAGCCCGGTGGCGGGCCCGCCACCCGTGAACCAGGGCACCTTGAACTTCTCCACGTCGGGCGTCGAGACAAGCTCGACCGGTTCGCTGAGCTTCACCTTCCCGGACGGCGCCAAGGCGAGCACTCCGGCCATCAGCTTCGATCAGATGACCCAGTTCAGCGGCACGAGCCAGCCTACCGGTCAGACCGACGGCTTCCCGTCGGGCACGCTGACCACCTTCTCCGTCGGCAACGCCGGTGAGATCTCCGGTGTCTACTCGAACGGCCAGACCCAGGTCCTGGGCCAGATCGCCCTCGCGGATTTCCTCAACCCGGCCGGTCTCCTGCGATCCGGTCAGAACAACTTCGCCTCGACGTCTGCGTCCGGTGCCGCCAACATCGGCATCGCCGGATCGGGCGGCCGAGGCAGTGTCGCGACGGGAGCGCTCGAGATGTCGAACGTCGACCTGGCCACCGAGTTCACGGGGATGATCACGGCCGAGCGTGGCTTCCAGGCCAACAGCCGCGTTATCACCACCTCCGACCAGATGCTTCAGGAACTCGTGAACCTTAAGCAGTAGCAGCCTCTTCGATAGCCCGTTCACGTGGGCTGAGTTTGCGACAGGGATTGGCCGGGCTGGCCTTGCAGCCCGCCCGGCCACTTCTGTTCGGACACTTCGCACCGATACCTACCAGTGCACCTGCATAACTCGGGGATGCGCGCGTGAAGATCGCAAAGGCAATCGGAACGAGTGGCGCCCTGGCTCCGCTGCTTCTGGCGGGGCTGGCAGGCCCGGCGCTGGCCAACGGAGTAGGCGATCTGTATGTCGCCAGTCCGGCCGGCGTGCTGGAGGTCCGCGTCTCCACTTCAACCATCGTCAGCACGACCAGCGTGCTGCCGTCGCCGCAATCGCTGGCCTTCACTCCCGACGGCAGGACGCTGTACGTCGGCAGCGGCGGCGCCCACATCACACCGATCGACATCGAGACACTGACCATCGGCGACGCCATCTCGACGCCCGGCCCGGTGACCGCGCTGGCCTTCCCGGCCGGCGAGATCCTCGTCGGCGCAATGCCCCTCCGGCGAACCCTGGCCTTCATCACCGTCCACGACAACAGCGTGGTCGAGAGCGCGGAGCTCCCCGGCCCCGGGAACTTGCTTGCGGGCGATCGGCGCGATCCGCGAGTGGCCGTCGCAGACGCCGGCGAGACCTGGCTCGACGTCGTGGATCCGGCCACCTCCACCGCCAGAAAGACGACCGTGGCCGGTGGTATCCAGGCCCTGGCGATCGATCGCCAGAACGGCGGCGTCCTGGTGGCTACGGCCAACCCGAACGCCCTTCTTCGAGTCGATCTCACGACGCTCACCACAACCTGGACCGTCCCGCTCTCCGCTACGCCCACGGCCGTGGCGGCCCTCGCATCGACCGCCATCGTGTCCATCGGCTCCGACCTGTGGTCGGTCAGCCCGACGAAGGCGACCAAGTGGGCCACGGCCCGCGGTGGCGTCGTGGCGATGGCGGCCAGCGACGAGGGGGCCTTCCTGCACGTCGCCGAGTCGGGCACGGTCGAGGTCTTCGACGCGATGGGCAGGCTGCAGCGGACCCTCGAGTTGGGCACGGAGCGCGACCCGGTCGCCCTGGCGGCGGTTCCGGCTGGCTCCTCCCTCTACCTGGGCAACGGCGGCCGGCAGTCGCCGTCCCCAGCGGCCGGCACGCCTGGTGCGCTGGCCACCCAGAAGCCGCCGCCCACGGGCACGTTCGTGGACACGGCCAAAGACGTCGTCAACTACCCGCCCTTCCAGGGAGCGGCGGCCGTCGCGGTGGCGATCCTGATCTGCTACTGGCTGATCGTCCGTTGGTACGACAAGCGGGTCGGGCAGAGCCGCTGAGTTCCGGTCGGAGCGCGGCGCTGCTCGCCCGGGGGCGTTGCTCGCCTGATTCCCAAATACGCTTGGAGTGAGTACCGGGTGGAGCAGAGCGGTGCCACGTTCGCCCGCGGCCTCTCTTCGGTGGCGCCGAGTAGCCGTTTTCGGTTGCCGGCCGACCGATCGACGGGCGAATCTGCACGCCGGAATACCCACGGGTCGCCTCGCAATGGCGGCTGCATCGCATAGCACTCTCCCCATGAGTTGAGCGCAATTCCTGGCCGCCACCGGCCAGTCGCCACCGGGCCGGGTCGTCAAGGGCGACCACGCGCCGGGCCGGGTCGCCAAGGGCCGCTACCGGGTCGCCAAGGGCCACCGCGAGCCGGGCCGGGTCGCCATCGGGTCGCCACCGGGCCGCCATCGAGCCCGGCCTCGAACACCCGAGGTGGTCAGACGGCCTGGACGTCGAAGATGGAGAGCAGTTCCTGGAACTGGTCGCGCACGGTGGCTGCCCGCTCGTCCCAGCGCTCGCGGCTGATGCCGAGCGCGCCCAGGGCCGCGTCGCCTTCCATTTGCCGGTCGGCCGCGTCCACGACCGCCGGGTAGCTGATCTCGCGCACCAGTACGTCGGCCGCGGCCACGAGGGCGCCCAACGACCCGGGGCTGGGTACGTGGTGGTCCCACAGGACCCGGGCGATGACCGGCGGGAGGTTCCATTCGTAGGCGAAGACCGCGCCGACATCCTGGTGGGTCGTGCCGGCAAGCTCGATCTCCATCTCCAGCTGGCCTGCCGCGTTGCGGGCGTCGTGGGCGTGCGGGTCGAGCAGGTAGCTCGCGTACCGCTCGCCGACGTCGTCGAGCAGATAGACGTGGCCGAGGTCGTGGAGCAGACCGGCCGCGAATGCCGTGTCCGGATCAGCGGCCCGGGACATCTGGGCCAGGATCTTGCCCACGACGGCGCTGCGAACAGCGTCGCCCGTGAGTCGGGCCGCGGCGAGAGCCTCGCGCGGGCTGCGGTTGCCGGCCCGGCGCGAAACGATGAGTGAGGTCAGGACCAGCTGCCGCAGAACCGTGTCGCCGAGCAGCGCCACCGCCCGCGAGAGAGTGGTCACGGGTTCGGCGGGGGCGTAGAAGGCCGAGTTGGCCATGCGCAGCACGCGGGCCGCCAGGGCAGGCGAGCCGTCGATCAGCCTGGCCAGCTGGCGAGCGTTCGAATCGCCCTGCCGCAGCTGCTGCTCCAGTCGAAGCAGGCTGGCGGACGGGCTGATCGCGTGCGCGTGCTGGACGATCTGGCGCGCCCGGTCGAGAGTGGTGCTGGTCAGTACTTCCACGAGAAAGGTGTCGGCGTGCCGGCCCCCGGCTTGAACGATCCAAATGGCCTGATGCGGAGTCTGGAGATTCGGACGACTCGATAGACCCGCGGCGGCCTCCGACCGAGACGGAGGGATCGTCGCATGGTTATCATGGGCGCTCGACTCCATTGGGGGAACAGAGTATCTATGGCTCTGATCGAGACTGCGAGTCTCACCAAGGACTACGGGGCGGTCAAGGCTCTTGACCGGCTGGACCTCCAGGTGGAACCCGGGATCATCGGCCTGGTCGGGGCCAATGGCGCCGGCAAGAGCACGCTGATCAAGATCCTGCTCGGCCTGGTCCCGCCGTCGAGCGGCCGTGCCTCCGTCCTTGGGCTCGACGTCGTTTCCGACACCCGCGAGATCCGCAAGGTCGTCGGCTATATGCCAGAGCACGACTGCCTCCCGCCCGATGTCGGCGCGACCGAGTTCGTCACCCACATGGCCCGGATCTCCGGCCTGCCGCGAACCGCCGCCCGCGAACGAACGGCCGAGGTGCTGCGGCACGTTGGCCTCTACGAAGAGCGCTACCGCCAGATCGGCGGCTACTCCACGGGAATGAAGCAGCGGGTCAAGCTGGCCCAGGCTCTCGCCCATGATCCAACGCTGCTGCTCCTGGACGAGCCGACCAATGGTCTGGACCCCACCGGCCGCGACGAGATGCTCGACTTGATCAAGCGGACGGGCACGGACTTCGGGATCTCGGTCATCGTGGCATCGCATCTGCTGGGCGAGATCGAGCAGGTCTGCACGTTCCTGCTCGCGATCGACGCCGGTCATCTCCTGAAGGCCGCCCCGATCTCGACGTTCACCCAGCGGACGCCGGTCGTGGCGGTCGAGGTGGAAGAAGGTGCGGACCGGCTGACGGCGGCCCTGACCAGCCGTGGCTTCAAGGCCAGGCAGGAAGAGCAGTGCGTTCTCCTGGTCCTGGAAAGCGAAGCCCTCTACGACGCGGTTCGCGACACCGTTGCCGATCTTGGGCTGCCCCTGGTCCGGGTCCAGCAGGAGCGCCGCCGGCTCGAGGACATCTTCCGCGAGCCCGAGCAAGAGCCGGAGCCGGTCGCTGGAGGCGTCCAGTGAGCGCCGGCAACCGCCTGTCTGCCAGCTCGCCCTCGGGCAGCATCTTCGACCTGGGCTACCGCCACTACGCGGGCAAGCGGCACGGCCGCTGGTATGCGGCCTGGTCCCTCTACGTCGAGAGCCTGCGAGGCGTCTGGGGCTTCGGCCGACCGATGAGCGCCAAGGCGGCGCCGTTCATCCTGGCCGGCCTGTATTCCTTCTTCGCCTTCCTGCAGCTTGCTTTCTCTTCCACGCTTGCGAATGAGATCAGCAGCGGCCAGCAGGTCCAGCTGTTCGCGTACGACAGCTACTTCACGCAGTTCGGATTCCTGCTGATCCTCTTCTGCGTGGCCCAGGCCCCCGAGGTCGTCTGCCGCGACCAGCGATACCAGGTCCTGTCCCTCTACTTCACGCGGGCGATGGGTCGCGCCGACTACGCGCTCGCCAGGCTCGCCTCGCTCGCGACGGCGCTCTTTCTGGCCCTGATCGTACCGATGATTGCCCTCTTCGTCGGCGACGTGCTGATGAAGCCGGACACGATCAGCGCCATCGGCGTCGAACTGCCGAAAGCGCTGCCGGCCATCCCGGCCGACATCCTGATAGCGGCGAGCATGGCCTCCATCTCGCTGGCGCTTTCGTCCTACTCGCCGCGGCGGGCCTACTCGGCCATCGGGCTGATCGCCTACTTCTTGCTCATGGAAGCGGTGCCGGCCATCATCTACGCGGTCGCCCAGCAGGGCGGCTGGACCTCGGCCGACAAGCTGGTGCTCCTGACGCCGATCACCTCGCTTTCCGGAGCCACGGACTGGTTCTTTGGCAAGGCACTGGGCGCCGACTATCCAGCGACGCTCGGGGCGGACACATATGTCGTCGCCTGCATTGCGAGCGTGGCCGTGTTCTCGGCCATCTTGCTCTTCCGCTATCGGAGGATGGCGGCATGACGGCGCAGACGCTTCCAGCTGGCGATCAGGCTGTCGCGGCTCCGGCGATCGAGCTGGCCAACGCCGCGCGCTGGTACGGGAACGTCGTTGCGGTGAACGACGTGAGCTTCAGTCTCGGCGCGGGAGTCACCGGCCTCCTCGGCCCCAACGGGGCAGGGAAGACCACGCTGCTCCACATGCTCGCCGGCTTCCTGGCGCCGTCCGCCGGCACGGTCCACGTCCTGGGCCGGAGCCCCCATCGCGATCCGTCCGTGTACCGCCAGATCGGGCTCGTGCCGGAGCGGGAGTCGGTCTACGCGTTTCTCACTGGCTACGAGTACGTGCGTTTCAACGCCCGCCTGCAGGGCATGCGGAACGCGGATTCCGCGGCTCGCGCCTCGATTGCTCGGGTCGGTCTGGAAGACGCCGCCGACCGCGCCATCGGCACCTACTCCAAGGGCATGCGCCAGCGAGTCAAGGTTGCCGGCGCGCTGGTTCACGATCCCCAGGTTCTGCTCCTGGACGAGCCGTTCAACGGCATGGATCCTCGCCAGCGCCTGTCGATGATGGACCTGCTCGTCGAGATGGCCGGAGCGGGCCGGACGATCCTGTTCTCGTCGCACATCCTGGAAGAAGTCGAGAGGATCGGGACCGAGATCCTGGTCCTGGTCGCCGGCCGGCTCGCCGCGTCGGGCGACTTCCGCGCCATCCGGGCCCTGATGACCGATCGGCCTCATACGATCACGATCCGCTCGAGCGACGATCGCAGGCTGGCCACGACTCTGATGGCCGATCCGGCCGTCTTCGCCGTGGAGCTGAAGGAGAACGCCCTGTCGGTGCAGACCGCCCATCTCTCCGCCTTCCGCAGGATCATTGCCACCGCCGGCCGGACTGCCGGGGTGCGCCTGACGGAGGTCGTGCCAGCCGATGAGTCGCTGGAGAGCGTGTTCGACTATCTGGTGCGCCGATGAGCGGGACCCCGATGACCGGATCTTCGATGACCGGATCCTTGACCGCCTTCCCGGAGATCGTGCGGCTCACCTTCCGCCAGCAGCTGGGGCGGCGGCGCACGCTGCTCCTCGTCCTTCTCGCCGCGCTGCCGCCGCTCCTCGCCCTGATCTTCCGCGCCTTTGGGGAGGTGGACGTCAGCCGCTTCACGGACCGTGTCTTCGATCTGGTGTCGATGACGATCGTCCTGCCGCTGGCGACGGTCCTCTTCGGGACGGGCGCGTTTGGCGCCGAGAACGACGAGGGCACGATCCTCTACCTGCTCGCCAAGCCGATTTCGCGGTGGGTGATAGTTGCGGCCAAGGCCTTCGCGGCCGTGGCGCTCTCGCTCGTCCTTACGGTCGCCTCCGTCCTGGTTGCGGGTGCGATCGAGGTCGTGCCGGCGGGCTCCGCCGGCGTCTCCGCAACTGAGGCATATGTCGGGGCGATGGTTGTGGGCTCGCTGTGTTACGTCCTCCTGTTCCTGACCCTGAGCCTGTTCACGCGCCGGGCGCTTGTGCTCGGCATCGGCTACTCACTGGTCTGGGAGGGCGCCCTTTCGTCGCTCCTGCCCGGTATCGCCAACCTGTCCGTGCGGCAGTACGCCCTCGGCGTGGCCGATAGCTTCTACCAGCTTCATCAGCAGGCCGCCCGACTCTCGCCGACCACCGCCCTGACCCTGTCGGCCATCCTCATCGTGGTCGCGCTCGCGCTCGCGACCTGGCGCCTGATGCACTTCGAGCTGTCGGGCTCGACCGACTGACCGGAAGGGCCCGGACGTGAGCCTGCGCCCGCTGGGGCCGAGGCTGCGTCTCCCGAGCCGGCCTCCCCCTATTCGGCTACGGGCAGACCCAGGATGTTGAAGCCGCCATCGACGTAGATGACCTCGCCCGTCGTCTGGCCGGACAGGGGGCTCGCCAGATAGACGGCAGTCCCGGCCACGTCCTCGATGGTGATGTGCGAGCGGAGCGGAGCGACCTCCGCGAAGGCGCCGTACATCAACTTGAAGCCGGCGATACCGTGGGCGGAGAGGGTCCGCACGGGCCCGGCGCTGATGGCGTTGATGCGGATTCCGCTGGGCCCGAGGTCGGCGGCGAGATACCGCATGGAGGCTTCGAGCGCCGCTTTGGCAACGCCCATGACGTTGTAGTGGGGCACGACCTTCTCGGCGCCGTAGTAGGTGAGCGTCATGATCGAGGAGCCTGGGGCCATGCACGCGCGGGCCTCGCGGGCCATGGCGATCAACGAATAGACGCTGATGTCGAAAGCGGTGTGGAAGCCGTCGCGGCTGGTGTCGGCAAAGTGGCCGGCCAGGTCTTCCTTCTCGGCGTAGGCGACGGCATGGACGAGGATGTCGAGATTGCCCTGCCTGGCCTTCCAGCGCTCGAATACGCGCCGGATCTCGTCGTCGTCACGGACGTCGCAGGGCTCGACGAAGGTCGAACCGATCGAGTTCGCCAGAGGGCGGACGCGCCGCTTGATCAGCGAGGGCATCGAGCTGAACCCGACCTTCGCTCCGTGGTCGTGGAGCGCCCGCGCGATTCCCCAGGCGATCGAGTGGTCGTTCGCGACGCCGAACACCAGCGCCTTCTTGCCTTCGAGCAATCCCATCCGGTTGGTTTCCTCCGTGGTCTGCCGCAGCGGGATCGCCGCTCTCCGGCGTGGCGCGCTTGCAGCTCGTGGGCTGGCGGGCTCGGGCGACTCAGCGGTAACCGGCCCCAGCATGTCCAAACCCCGATGTGCGCCGGTCGTTACGCCCTCGGGAGGAATAGCCGTTGTCGCCACCTGCTCAACCTCGCTGGTCACGCTCGGAGGGGAGGGCTCCGACGACGACGTTCCCGCGTCGCGACCACGGCCAGCCGCCAGGCCGAGCTGCCGCCCGCCCGAGCGGAGAATAACCTTTATGAAGTTGCTATACAACTGGAGCTCACCTGAAGTTACGCCACACGGTCCGACTCGGGAAGGGTACCATCGGGCCCCTCGCCTACAGTGGGGCTCGGCCACTACAGTAGACACTGCAACGGTCACGTGATTGAACAGGTAGCCAGTGGCTGGAGCGTCTCCCGGCGGTGGACCTGGTTGCCCACGCTCCCCGGGATGCCTACGTAAGCGTCGGAGACATATGACCCGCGAAGGCAATCGCTCGCTATCCGTCGGAGCTATCATCGCGAGAGGCCTCGTCGGCATCATCGCCATGACCGGGTGCTACCCCTGACTCTTCCCGAGTACGGCGTCGTCCAGGCCGCACGACAACTTGGGCGGGACCTCCCGGCGGGCCACAGGACGGGGGGACCGCGACCTCGCGCGGCCTGAGTCTGCGCCGTCGAGGCTAGTCGGGATCAGGTCACCGAGCCCACCGGGTTCCGCAGCCCTACCTGGCTCCGCGTCGCACGCCTCGACGCGCAACCTGCGCG
>PMXQ01000021.1 GCA_003171065.1 Chloroflexota bacterium | reverse complement strand
TTGGCCGTGAAGCTGTGGGTACTACCCGCGGGATAGGGGTTGAGGATGCCCGAGACGGACAGAGTCTTGGCCGCACCCGGAGTGACGGTCACGGTCTGGGAGCCGGTGATCGAGGCCGTCGTCTTGTCGGTGGCGCGGACCCACTGGCTGCCAGCGGTCTTGAGAGTGAGTGCCAGCGAGAAGGTGTGGGCGCCATTGTCTGCGCCGACGAACCTGTAGTCCTCGGGCAGGACGGCCGCGGGATCGGTGCTCGTGAAGTGAATCCTGCCGCCATATCCGGTGGCGGTGTTGCCGTAGGCGTCGAGGGCCTTGACCGTGAAGCTGTGGGTGCTGCCCGCGGGATAGGGGTTGAGGATGCCCGAGACGGACAGAGTCTTGGCCGCACCCGGAGTGACGGTCACGGTCTGGGAGCCAGTGATCGAGGCCGTCGTCTTGTCGGTGGCGCGGACCCACTGGCTGCCAGCGGTCTTGAGAGTGAGTGCCAGCGAGAAGGTGTGGGCGCCCTTGTCGGCGGCAATGAAGGTGTAGTCGGCGGGCACGCTCGCCTTGGTGTCGGAGCTCGTGAAGTGGATCGTGCCCAGATAGCCCATGGCGACGTTGCCGTAGGCGTCCTTGGCGGTGACCGTGAGGGTGCCTGCCACCCCGGCTGTCCGTGGTGAGCTGAGCCCAGCCACCAGGAGCGTGGTGGCGGTGGCGGGGGTGACGGAGAGCGTGGCCGTGCCGGTGGCACTGCCATCGGCGCCGCTGACGGTGTGGTCGCCGACGAGGGTGGCGGAGCACAGGTGAGCCGGACACGCCGTGCCCGAGTCGATGGTGAAGGTGGTGGCGCTGGTCAGGTTACCCAGGTCGTTGCCGTAGTAGTCGTAGCCCTCGGCGCTGTAGACCTGGCTGCCACCGGCGGTAATCGAGACGCTCGAGGGGCTCAGGGCCAGGTGATCGAGAGGGGCGGGCGTCACATGGAGCGTTCTCGTGCCGGCCTTGCCATCGTACTCGCCGGTGACGGTGTGGTCGCCCGCGACGGTGGACGTGCATTGATTGTCGGTGCAGTTACCCGAGCCGCTGATGGTGAAAGTGGTGTCCGAGGTGAGGTCCCCCAGGGAGTTGCCGTAGGCGTCGAAGCCCTCGGCCGTGTATCCCTGACTCTGCCCGGCGACCACGCTGGTGGTCCCGTTGGGCCACAAGTACAGGAAATCGAGGGCGGCATGGCTCACCCAGAGCGTCGCGGCACCCGTGGCCGTGCCGTTGGTGCCGGTGACGGTGTGCTCGTATGTGTAATCCAGCGCAAAGGTGGAGGTGCATGTGGCACCCGTGCAGCTGCCGCTTGGGCTGATGGTGAAGGTCGTCGTGGATGTAACGTCGCCCAGGCTGTTGCCGTAGGCGTCGAAGCCCTCGGCCGTGTAGGTCTGACTCCCTCCGGCTTCGATGACCGCCTCGGAAGGGCTGAGGACTAGATGATGTAGGGCGGCAGGCGTCACATGGACCGTCGCCGTGCCGTGCGCACTACCGTCAGTGCCGGTAACGGTTCGGTCGCCAGCGACGGTAGACGTGCATGAGACGGGTGAACAGGAGCCGCCACCGTCGATGGTGAAGGTCGTCGCGGACGTGAGATCGCCTAGCGAGTTGCCGTATGCGTCGAAGCCTTCGGCGGTGTAGGCCTGGCTGCCACCGGCGGTGATCGTGGCGCTCGACGGGCTCAGTCCCAGATGGTCGAGAAGACCGGCGTTAACGTGGAGCGTGGCTGTGCCTGTGGCAGTGCCATCGGTGCCGGTGACGGTGTGATCGGTGGCCAGGATGGCCGTGCACGAGTCATCGGGGCACGGTGTGTCCCCATCGATGGTGAAGGTGGCGGCGGAGGTGACGTCGCCCAGGCTGTTGCCATAGGCGTCGAAGCCTGTGGCGGTGTAGGCCTGGCTGCCACCGGCGGTGATCGTGGCGCTCGACAGGCTCAGTCCCAGATGGTGCAAGGCGCCGGCATTGACGTGGAGCGTGGCTGTGCCTGTGGCAGTGCCATCGGTGCCGGTGACGGTGTGATCACCGGCCAGGGTGGTCGTGCACGAGTCATCGGGGCACGGTGTGTCCCCATCGATGGTGAAGGTGGCGGCGGAGGTGACATCCCAGGAGTGGCCGTAAGCGTCGAAACCTTCGGCCGTGTAGGACTGACTGCCACCGGCGGTGATGGTTGCGCTCGCGGGGCTCAGGACCAGATGGTCGAGGGGACCATGGTTGAGGCCAAAAGCATACAGCTTGCCGTCCCAGGACCCGACGTACACCACCCCATTGGCCACCGCTGGCGAGGAGGCGATGTAACTCCCGGTGGTGGCGGTCCAGAGCGGGGTGCAGGAGCCGCCGCCGCTGTTGCAGCCGACCGCATACGCATACAGCTTGTCGTCGTAGGAGCCGACATAGACCACGCCGTTGGCGACGGCGGGCGAGGAGTCGACGTAGCCGCCGGTGATGGCCGTCCAGAGGGGCGAGCAGGATCCGCCGCCGCTGTTGCAGCCTACCGCATACGCATACAGCTTGCCGTCATAAGACCCGACATAGACCACCCCATTGGCGACCGCGGGCGAGGAGGCGATCTGGAGGCCGGTGGTGGCCGTCCAGAGGGGCGAGCAGGATCCGCCGCCGCTGTTGCAGCCGACCGCATACGCATACAGCTTGCCGTCGTCGGAGCCGACATAGACCACGCCGTCGGCGACCGCGGGCGAGGAGGTGATCTTGCCGCCGGTGGCCCCGGTCCAGAGCTGGGTGCAGGAGCCGCCGCCGCTGTTGCAGCCGACGGCGTAGGCATACAACTTGCCGTCGCCGGAGCCGACATAGACCACGCCGTCGGCGACCGCGGGCGAGGTGTAGATGTCGCCGCCGGTGGCCCCCGTCCAGAGCGGGGTGCAGGAGCCGCCGCCGCTGTTGCAGCCGACCGCGTACGCATACAGCTTGTCGTCGTAGGAGCCGACATAGACCACGCCGTTGGCGACGGCGGGCGAGGAGTCGATCCAGTCGGCGGTGGCTCCCGTCCAGAGCGGCGTGCAGGATCCGCCGCCGCTGGCGCAGCCGACGGCGTAGGCATAAAGGCGGCCGTCCCCAGACCCGACGTAGACCACTCCGTCGGCGATCGCCGGCGAGGACGTGATTTTGCCGCCGGTGGTGGCCGTCCAGGTCACCCCCAGGGCGTCCACGTTGGAGGGCGACAGGATCGTCTCGGCGGTGTTGTAGCCCTGGTGGGTCGGGCCGTTGTGGAACTGTGGCCAGTCGCCGGCCGCCAGGCTGAACACGTGGAGCGTCGCCGTGCCAGTGGCAGTGCCATCGGTGCCGGTGACGGTGTGGTCGCCGGCGAGCGTGGCCGTGCACGAATCAGCAGGGCAGGCGGTGCCCGCATCGATGGTGAAGGTGGTGGCGCTGGTGACATCGCCGAGGTCGTTGCCCGAGGCATCGAAGCCTTCGGCGGTGTAGGCCTGGCTGCCTCCGGCGGTGATCGTCGCGCTAGGCGGGCTCAAGACCAAGTGGTCGGGTGGGATCAGGCCGTACGCATACAGCTTGCCATCGGCGGACCCAACGTAGACAACGCCGTTCGCGACCGCAGGCGAGGAATGGATGTAGCTGCCGGCGGCGGCCGTCCAGAGCGGGGTGCAGGTCCCGCCGCCGCTGTTGCAGCCGACCGCGTACGCATACAGCTCGCCGTCCTGGGACCCGACATAGACAACGCCGTTCGCGACCGCCGGCGAGGAGAAGATGGCACTGCCGGTGGCCCCCGTCCAGAGCGGGGTGCAGGACCCGCCGCCGCTGTTGCAGCCGACCGCGAACGCATACAGCTTGCCATCGTCTGACCCGACGTAGACCACGCCGTTGGCGACCGCGGGCGAGGACTCGATAGAGCTGCCGGTGGCCCCCGTCCAGAGCGGCGAGCAGGACCCGCCGCCGCTGTTGCAGCCGACGGCGTAGGCATAAAGCTTGTGATCGTCGGACCCAACGTAGACCACGCCGTTCGCGACCGCGGGCGAGGAGTCGACGGAGCCGCCGGTGGCCCCCGTCCAGAGCGGGGTGCAGGACCCGCCGCCGCTGTTGCAGCCGACCGCGTAAGCATACAGATTGCCATCGTCTGACCCGACGTAGACCACTCCGTTGGCGACCGCGGGTGAGGACTCGATGTAGCTGCCGGTGGCCCCCGTCCAGAGCGGGGTGCAGGACCCGCCGCCGCTGTTGCAGCCCACCGCGAAGGCATATAGCCTGTGGTCTTGGGACCCGATGTAGACGACGCCGTTGGCGACCGCGGGGGACGAGGAGATGGGGTTGCCGGTGGCCCCCGTCCAGAGCGGGGTGCAGGACCCGCCGCCGCTGTTGCAGCCGACGGCATACGCATACAGCTTGTCGTCGTGGGAGCCGACGTAGACGACGCCGTCGGCGACCGCAGGCGAGGAGTAGCCAATAGAGCCGCCGGTGGCCCCCGTCCAGAGCGGCGAGCAGGATCCGCCGCCGCTGTTGCAGCCGACGGCATAGGCATACAGGTTGCCATCGTCTGACCCGACGTAGACCACGCCGTTTGCGACCGCTGGCGAGGACGTGTAGATGTAGCCGCCGGTGGTGCCGGTCCAGGCCACGCCCAGGTCGGCAACGTTAGAGGGGGACAGAGTCGTCCCGGCGGTGTTGTAGCCCTCGTGCGTCGCGTCGTTGTGGAACTGCGCCCAGTCACCGGTGGCCGCCGCGACAGGTCGGGCCAGCGGCCCGGCCCAGACCGTGAAGAGCCCCGAGATCAGGAGCGCCGCAGGAGCCAGGCCCAGGCACCGGACCAGCCGCCGGCCCGGAGTCCACGAGCCCGTATCAGAGTGAACAGCGGCCAACACGAGGGACTTCATCGAACCCCGCTCCTCTCGGTACGAGACAGATCCGAGATCAGCTGCTCCGGGCCCGCAACGGATCGCATCGCCGGCGACGCGCGATCTACGCTGGTACACCCCATGAGCGGGTCGGATCGGACCAGTTCGGTCCGCCCGTGCTCGTCGGGATGACCTGCTACCCGATGGCGGACGAGCACGTGCATCCTACTCACATGGGCTGGGCATGAGTAGCCGAGGGCCGCGCCCGCGGTGAAGCGTCGATGCCACTCGGGCCGCTACGATCGCGGGATGGTGACGGCTAGGGGATGCCGTCGAGGCCGCAGATCGGCTCACCGGTCTGCGCGAGCAACTAAGGCGTCCGACCGGACGAGATCTTCCCTGAGCGCATCACACTCCTCTTCGACCCCCAAGCCGATCCACCGGCTCAGCTCGGCGAGTGCGTAGGCGTACAGCGCACCGGTAACGGAGAGAACCTGCACCGGGTCTCGGGGAGGGCCGTCTTCGAAGAGAGCCGTGTCGTTCTCGACCCGGAGGGCGAGTGACCCGGCCGCACCTATCCCAGCTAGTTCGGGACAGGTGCAGCGAATGCGTCTCAACCGGGGCGGCAACCGCCAGCTGAACCGAGCGTTCTTTCATCGCTGTGATTCAGGCTCGCTTCCATCCCCCGGCCAAGGCGTACATGACCCGCCGGATGGAGGCGGACGGGAAGACCTGGCTGGAGGCGATTCGGGCTCTCAAGCGCCAGTTGGTCCGCCCAGTATTCAGGCTCCTGGTCGAGGGCGCTGAGGTTCGCTTGGAGGCTGCTTGACAGATAGGAGCCTGTGCGTCGTGATCGCGAGGGCCGGGCCCCGTGCTGCGAGGCTGCTGACCGAAACCCGTCAGGGCAGCGCCACCCATTGAAGCAGGATCGAAGCCCGCGGGCTGTCGCTCTGAATCACCCAGATCTTGATGAATCCGTCGCTGGTTACGTAGGGAGGCGGATCGTCTAGGTACGACTGCGGGGTACCTCCAACCTTGGGCGGCAGGGCGATCCTCGTCGCAGTGGAGCCATCGATCGAGTAGCGCAGTAACGCCGGCTGCGTTCCGCCGTTGGGCCCGGTCACCTCGGCCTCCGCGTAGGCGGCCGACGCGTCCCCGCCGACGAGGGTTCCGCGGATGGTCAGCGTGCGATCGGGACTGCCGGCGTGAGTGAAGTACTCGGCCGGCTTGCCCTGGGCGCTCTGAGTCCAAAGTCCGGTTCCGGACGCCACAGCGACGGTCGGGAAGTTGCCGATGAGCTCGAACGCCATCGAGTTCGTCGAGCCGCTCGTAAGTCCGTAGTAGTCGTTGGTGTTCGTATCCGCGTAGAAGATCGCGCCCTGCGAGTCGATGAGATAACCGCCCGAAGTCGGCATGGGAACGCTCTCTGCGGGCTTGTTGGTCGCCGCGTCGATGCGGGTCGCCACCGCGCCCTTGCTCGTGGCTGGGTCGTAGTTGGTGTTGTCTTCGAACCAGATAGAGCTGCCGTCGCTGGCGATGATCGGTCCCAGGACATCGGCGCACGGGATCGGGATTGTGGCTTGCTCGAGGAGCGTGGCCGGATCGAAGCGCGTGACGCTGCAGTTGTCGCCGCTCGCGTCGGTCTTCAGGCCCGGCAACCACAGCGAGCCCCCGGCGTAATGAACCTCCGTGGCGGCCCCCACGGACACCTGCTTCACGATCGTGCCGGCCTTCGGGTCGAACGAGAGCAAGCTGTACGCGTTGTCGCCAGTCTGGATCGACATGTAGACGGTGTCATCGGGGCCAACCGCATAGCCGGACACCGCAGTGCCCTTGGCCACGGTGACCGCACCGCTGATCACCGTCGGCGGCGGTGTCGCTGGCGAGGTCGATGAGGGCGGGAAGCTCACGGGTGCGAGGCCGGCCTCGTCGAACGCCTGGACGGACTTGTAGGTGTCGGCGAACCCGGCATCGCCGGTGAGGCCGACGTCGAGCACGCAGTCGTCGTGCAATACTGGGTTGGTGATCGCCGCGCACGCCGCTTCGCCCGCGGCGCGCTGAGCGGGGGTCAAGTCCGCGATGGTGATGACCTTGCCATCGACGGGATAGGGCTTGATCGTGTACGACGCAGTGGACTTGCCGGGGTCGTAGTCGAAGAGCGTGGTCGCGTCGGTGACGCGCCAGGCGTCCGCAAACTGGCCATAGAGGAAGTCGAAGTTCTGCTGGTCGTCGGTCGGCGAAGGCAACTCAGTCCCATTCGGGAGGGCCGGCACACCGAGGCCGCTCGTGACTGCGGGACCCAACAGACCGACGCCGCTCGTCTTGAGACTCGCCGACGGCAGGATCTGGGCGTCGATGCCCCATTCCGCCACGGACAGATCCCACATCTTGGTGCCGTCGGGGAAGACGACCTCGAAGCCATTCGTAGAGGCGTCGCTATAGTCGGCGATGCTCGCACCGCCACCGAGGTCCATCGGCCCGGCGGTCAGGTCGACGGGATCACCGTCGACGCGAGCCTGAAGACTCGTGTCGGGCATCAGATAGATGCCGACTCTATGGCTGCCCACCTTCGCGGCAATGGCTGTGTTAGTTGACACTTCCCCGGCTTCGCCAAAGGGCTCCTGGCGGGCCTGGATGTCGACGCTGCCATCGGCGGAACGGAGCAGGGTGAACTCGCCCGCGGCCTGGAAGTCGTACGCGACTGTGTTGACGGTAAGCAGGTGGGGATCGCCGTTGGAGTCGGAGCAGCCGGTGGCGCACGGCCCGGGGGAAGGGTTGCCTGGGAGCATAGGCGGCGGCGAGGCCTGCCCGCACAACTCGGCGAGCGTCTCCGACACAATGCTGTACTTCGAGCCGCCTTCAGGCGCGTTGAAGGCGGCCACGAACGAGATGGTCATCGGCTCCGAGGCCATGTCCTGGCCAGCCAGCTTCGTCCCCTTCGGACAAACGCAACTCGAAACGGTGCAGAACCGCTGGCTCTGGAATGCGACGTCCATGTGCCCAGCGTCGTCGTGGACGCTCGCCAGGCCGTCGGTTGAGACGATCACCACCTGGCCGGCGGTCGAGTCCACGTTCAACACGGTGTTCGATCTGCTAACCAGGGAGCCGTCCCAGCCCGGCGCCGGCTGGGCCTGGGCGAGATGCTCGATGACCTGAGCCGCGGCCGGCAGGCCGAAGCCGTAGGCGATCCAGGGGTCGCCCCAGGAGGTCTTGCGCACGTACGACTCGGCCCAGTTGTCGCGGATATCGGGGGCGTCGCCAGTGAGCACAGCTATGAATGCGTCGGACCGTGTGCTGCTCTTGGCCGCAGCCTGCCAGGCCGGCAGCATGAGGCTCCACAGGTCCCGTCCTTCATGCGCGAGGAGCGAGTAGTACCCGAAGGCGTCGTACGAGCGGTTCGTCAGCGCCGTCTCGGGGATGAAGTAACCCTTCTCCCACATGGAGGGGATCATCTGCTCGGCGATCTTCGTGTCGTCGGCAGCGAGGTACAACGCCGTCCCTTCGACGATCCAGGGCGGGATAGCCAGACTCGTGGCGACGCTCCCCCAGACCACGTTCTGATAGCAGTGAACGACCTCGTGGGTCATCAAGACGTGGAGAGCAGGCGTGACGCTGGTCGCGCCGGACCAGGCGTTCTTGTAGACCGTCACCTCGCACGGCTCGTAGTGGAGTGCGTTCTCGACCGCGGCGGTTTGCAGGAGCGTCTTGCCGCCACTGCTGTCGCTCATGATCAGTTCGATGTTCGGGAAGAGCGGGTTCCCCTCCGTCAGCACGGGCATGCCGAGCTTGGGACCGATGTGGACGATGTCGGCCTGCAACTCGTTCTCCAGCGCGGTCGTTATGGCGGCAGGCGCGTCGGGAGGTGCCGCGACATCGATCGAGCGGACGCTTCGGGCGACGTCCAACCGGAATCCCGAGCCAGCTGCGGCGAGTGGGCTGCCGGCCGCGGCGACCGGGCCTATCGGGATCGCCTGGTCGTTGGGGCCCGCCACCAGGTAGCGGTCGATGACGGCCTGTTGGTCGGATGTGAGCTGGTCCCAGTCGGCGCGGACCCAGCTCATGGCACCGCTGCCGTCGGTCGGCTCGTCGCCGCCCTCGATGCCCGTCGGCACGGTCACTCCGGGGATATCGACGCCGTACAGATAGGCGAACGCCTCAAGGGCCGTCTGCTTGGGGACGGTCCCGTCGGTGATGCCCGACGTGATGGCCTGCCAGATCGTGGTCGTGTGCGCGGGTGACAGGAACTGCACCAGCCCGATGGTCGCGATACCGACGATCACGACCAGTCCGAGCAGGGCCACTAGCCAGCGGCGGCGAGGCCGTCGGCGTGGTCGTGCTTCCGTAGAGACGGCGATCCCGGCTGGAGGATCGTCGGCTGCTGACGGATCGGTCGTCACGGAAGGCTCGGCCACGAGACTGACCTCTTGGGTCGTCCGGGCAGAGTGGAGGCCTGCTAGACCGTCTCGCTTCCGGCTGACCTCGGGGTAATCTCGGCGCGGCCATCGAGCTTGTCAATTGAGAGGCTGCCTCGGCTCACCATCCGGGACCGAGCCGCCGCACGCGACGTGGTCATCGTGAGGGCTGGCGAACAGGTTCAGCGCGACCCCCAGACACGCATCTGGTCATGGTGGAACTCGCCGTCTCGGTGGCAACTGAGCGCCAGCCGCCTGCGCATCCTCGCGGTCGTCCTACGCGGCTGTGTCGAGTCGTTTGTAGCGCCAGCTGTGGAAGCCTGCCCGCCCTACGAGCCATCCAGGCGAATGGCGATCCCGACCTGGCGACCGACCCAGCCGTCCCCGGCGTGGCGAGCATTCCACCAAAACAGGAGTCGAGCCTGTAGACCGTATTCTCGCCGTATCAGTGAGATCGCAGACTCAGCATCATCCTGCAAGCGGGCCGTTCCCTCGACGACATCGCCAGTCACTCGACCGCGCATGTCGCACGGGGCGAGCAGGACGCGGTTGTTGTTCCGCAGTCGCTTTACCTTGCCCGACGACCGCGCCGTGTAGACAACAAGTTCGTCCCCCTGCCGCGCCACCCATACCGGCGTGGCCACGGGCGTGCCGTCCCGCCGGAAGGTCGTGAGCGAGAGGTACCTACCCCTCGCGAGTTTCGAAACATCCATGGTGCACTCCAAGCTCTTCCGGTCTGCGGGAGAGGACTCGCCTCATCTGGGAGACATACCCTTCTTCGATGTTGGTAGATCGCGCCGCGTACAGCAGGCCTTCGCGACATGGCCCGGCTGGTCGCTCCTCTTGCCGGCGTCAACGCCGGCGATCAGCCCACGTCCCGGCCGTCCTAGTGCTTGTGCCTTGAGGATCTCCTTCACGGCTGCCGCATCGGCCTAGTCTCGCCTGGAAATGTGAACTCACGGTGTAGCCGCGACGGATGCACTGTGAAGCCGCGCTCTTGTCCTGGTAACGATCAAGCCGTCGTGTCGGCCAGAAGCAGACAACCCTCGCACGACGATCCTGAGCGCGAAGTCGGATGTTCTACTCCGAAGACGGCTCCGACCCCATGCAGTCCGGTGCCGGGTTAGGCGTGAACGAAATGCTCGACGAGCATCACCGGAAGGTCTGCCGCTGGCTTTGTCGGGTCGGCTGACGCGACGCGACACACCCGAGAAGCCGCCGCCGCGGCGGCTTCCTAGCATGAGGGTCGTCCCCATCAAGACTCGCAGCGGAGGAAACCTGGAATGACAGACGCGCACAAGTCCGCCAAGAGCGCCACCGCGATCGACAAGACGTTCGAGGGGTTCTCGGACGAGGAACGACTCGCGATGAAGGAGCGCCACCAAGAGCTGAAGGCGGCCGCGCGCCGGGGCTCGCGCGCGGACAAGGCGGACGGTGAAGCCGAGGTGCTCGCGAAGATCGCCGAAATGGCGGACTCGGATCGCGCCATGGCCGAGCGGCTCCATGCGATCGTCAAAGACAGCGCGCCGGACCTCTCGCCGAGACTCTGGTACGGGATGCCCGCCTACGCCAAGGATGGCAACGTCATCTGCTTCTTCCAGGATGCGGCCAAGTTCAAGGCGAGGTACGCGACGCTCGGCTTCAGCGACAAGGCGCACCTGGACGACGGCGCGATGTGGCCCAACTCCTACGCCCTGACGGAGTTGACCGCCGCCGATGAGGCGAGGATCGTCGAACTCGTGAAGAAAGCGGTGAGCTGAGGACTGGGCTCGCCACCGCACCCCGCCCTAGGCGTGACGGCCTGAGCGGTCCGGCCTGGCTTCTAGTACGACCAAGTGGACGTCAAACTCACTTCTGACAGTCGTGCGGGCCGGGTTCGGGGCACTTGTTGTCGAGGGCACACGGAGTCGAGATCGGCACCGACTAGAACTCCTAGACTGAGTCCCGATGGACCTCGCCGCGCTGTTCCTTGGCGGCCTAGGAGCCTCATTGCCGGCTTCGGGTATCGCGTATGTGGGTGCGCGCCGGATAGCTCCCGCGGCAGCCAGCCACCGATACGGCCAGGCAGGCAACCATGCCGAGCGGCGCGACACGCCGGACGAGGCCTCGATCTAGCAACGACAATCGCCGCACCTCCCTCTCGACGCCGCTACTTATCGACACCCGAGACCACGATGCCGCGCATGAAGAATCGCTGCGCTACGAAGAAGATCGCCACCGGCACGATCAGGACGAGGAACGAGCCCGCCTCCAGGATCCCGGGCCCGTTTGAGCCGCCCTGCTGGAGAGTAAACGTGAAGTAGTTCACGCCCAGCGACACGGTGTATTGGGCGGAATTACCGCTCAGGTAGATCAAAGGACCCCAGAAGTCGCTCCACGAGAAGAAGAACTGGAACAGTGCGACCGCGATGATCGCCGGAAGCGCCTGCGGAACGATGACCGATCTCAGTACTCGCAGATGGCCGGCCCCGTCGACCATCGCCGCCTCGTCAAGGTCCCGCGGAAGGGCCATGAAGAACTGCCGCAGCAGGAAGATGAACAGCGCATTGCCGAAGAAGTTCGGCAAGATGAGCGGCAGGAAGCTCGAGGTCAAGCCGAGCGCTCGGTACAGGATGAACTGAGGAATCAGCGTCACCTGATACGGGACAAGGACCGAACCGATCAGGATCAGAAACAGTATGTCGCGGCCCGGGAACCTGAACCGAGCGAACCCGTACGCGATCAGCACGCACGATAGAACCGCTCCGATGGTGGAGAAGCCGGCGACGATCCCGGAGTTGACCAGCCAGGTGGCAATACCTCCGAGCCCGGTGGGGGTGATTTTCCCGGCCCAGTCGATCGCTGTCGCGAAGTTGTCGAGCGTGACGTGGAAGTCCCACACTCGGCTCAAGGTGCTCGTGTCGATGGAGACGTCGACCTGCTTGTTCGCGGCCGGGTCAATGAAGACGCTGGGCTGGCCGTACGGTGAAAGGTCCTCCAGCAGGGCGAGGTTGCCGTACCCGGGCACCACATACACCGGCAGCGTTGGGTCCTGCTGCTGTGAGACGTCGACCGGCGGGCCATTTGGAACCCACGTCCCGGTGGCTCGGTCGCGTACGATGGGCCGGTAGGTGCACAGCTGCGAATCGGCACATTCGTACGTGCGTGCGATGGCCGGGTATATGGGTGCTCCACGCCCCGAGCCGGCACTCGGGGCGCCGAACGCCCCGGAAAGCGCGTACAGGAACGGCAGCAGGAACATCACGCAGAGCACTGCGGTCACCACCGTGAACGCCGTTCGGGATGTCAGCTTGCGCATGAACCGGTTCAGTTTGGAGCGGCGCCTGGCCGGTCTCCGCCGGGGTGCCGCCATCGCGGCTGCAGGCTCGGTCCCGGCAGGCGCAGTCTCGGTCTCGCCGGGCGCAGTCTCGGTCTCGAGCGCTGTCGCCGGCTGGATTGCGGCCGCCGGCGCAGTCTCAGTCTCGCCGGGCGCAGTCTCAGTCTCGCCGGGCGCAGTCTCGGTCTCGAGCGCGGTCGCCTTCGAGCTGCTTGCATCGGCTCCGGCGTAGTAGACCCAGCGTCTCGCGGTCCAAAACAGAACCACCGAGATGGCGATCACCACCACGAACAGGATCCAGGCCAGGGCGCAGGCCCTGCCCATGGCATTGAAGTCCCAACCGGTGGTGTAGAGGTTGAGGTTCCACACGTCGGTTTGACCGCCTGCCCGCGAGTTCAGGCTCCACAAGTAGGCCTGGGTGAAGTACCCCGCAACCCCGATGATGCTCAGGATGAGGCTGTAGAAGACCATCGGCGAGATCATCGGCAGGGTCACGTGGCGGAAGGTCCGCCAGGCGCTTGCGCCGTCGGCGCGGGCGGCGTCGTATAGCCCGGTGGGAACCGTCTGCAGCCCGGCCAGGAAGATCAGCGTCATGTTGCCGACGCCCCACACGCTCATCAGGATCAGCCAGGGCAGCGTCCAGGTCCTGTCGGTAAACCAGCCTGTCGGATAGACGGTGGCCAAAGTGCTGAACACCGGAAGGCTGCTGAGCGTCTGGGCGATGCTCGTGGAGGTGGACTGCAGCCAGGCTATTGGCATGCGGTGGGCGCCGCTGATGAAGCCGAGCCAGATGAAGACGCTCGCCGTGACCGGGATCTGGACGGGCAGGAAGAAGAGCGTCCGGAACACTCTCTTGCCGACGAGGAGCCGATGATTGACGAGTAGCGCGATCCCCAGCGCCACCCCGATTCCCAACGGCACGCTCACCGCCGCGAACTTCAGCGTGAGAAAGGCCGAGCTCAACGTGGTCGGGTCAGACGCGGCCCAGGCGTAGTTGTCCAGTCCCACCCAACGGATCAGCTCTGGATGGAGAATGTCGTAGTTCGTGAAGGAGAGCAGCAGCGAGGCAAGGATCGGGATCGCCGTGAATACGAGCAGACCGACGATCCAGGGGCTGATGAAGAAGAAGCCCCAACCCGCCTCGCGGACGGACGCTTTCGGCCGACGACTTGACGGTGCCGGCCGTACCGTCTTGGCCGAAAGCTCTTCGATCCGAGCCGTCATTGGCGCAACTCCCATGCGGTCCTGTGTCGCGATGTCGGTTCGCAAGAATAGCGTGACGGAACTCTCGACTCCGCCGGCGTCGCATCGAGGCTACAAAGAGCGCGCCCACGATATTTCTCAGCTGAACCCTTCCTGAATGACGGACCAAGGCTCCAGGCACGTTCACAACCCCGTACATGCCCAGGCCTCATCCGGCAGCCGTATGAAACCAGCGGCCTCCGCCGATGAGCTCGCACGAGAGCGCCAACAGGACATTCAGGTCGGTCGGCTCGGGCTGATTCCTCTCGCACCGACCGTCGCCTCGCACGATCGGGTGATAGTGCGATCCCCGTGGCGCGCATCGCCGGCCTTCCAGCAGAGATCTTCACTTGCGCGTCTCGCGAGGCGCCGACGATGTGACCTGGACTAGACGCTGCGGGACTCACGCCGGGCCGGGGGCCTGACCGCCCTACCGAAGGTCACCGTCCGAGTTTCGTGCTCAGCACGAGCGTGAAAGAGGGTTTGGTTCGGGAGACGGGTCTCGAACCCGCGACATCTAGCTTGGAAGGCCTCGACGTCTTTGCGCTGTGCACTCCTCGCGGAGGCCCGAGCGTAGCGTGTCCAGTTACCGTGTCGTCCACGCACTTGTTCGGGCTGGTGGCAAGGTAGGTTCAATGGCGAGCTTCTCACCGCACCATTCGAGGCAGACCAGGCCGTGGGGCCGCGGCTCGGCGACAATCGCGCCGGTGTGGGTGATGGAATGACCGCCCACGAATGCGGCATCTATGTTGGCCAGAACCAGCGGCAGCATCGCCGAGAACACGCCGCCGTGACCGAGCAGGATCAGGTTGTCTGTTGAACCACGCCGCTCCTGAACCAACCGCTCCACGAACGGCACGAAACGCGCCTGAATGTCCTTGAAGTTCTCGCCGCCTTCGACGCGGCTGGATAGATTGCCACGGCCAAGCCAGTCGTCCACTACACGACGCGACAAAGACCACGCCTCGTCGTCGGAGCGACCTTCCGCAATGCCGCAGTCGAATTCCCGCAGCGCGTCGGTGATCTCAGTGGGCGCACCCAGAGCCGCCGAGAGAATCTCCGCGGTCTGCCGGGCGCGCAACAAGGGGCTGGAGTAGATGCGCGTCACGGGCAGCGCGGCCATGGCCTGCGCCAACTGCATGGCCTGCTGACGTCCCAATTCGGTCAACGGATGGGCCAGGTCTCGATTCGAGATGACCGACTGGACATTGGCTTCACTCTGGCCGTGTCGCACGAAGTAGAGCCGCATCATTCCTCCGCATCTCGGCGGATCATTATCTCGCCGGGTCAGGCAGTGCAACTGCGTGCCGTTCCCCTTGATCAGGGTCTGGCACGGTCGAGACGATGGGCTTTCCAGGCTGAGTGTCGTGCTGAGCACGTAGGGGGAACTGGAGCGGGAGACGGTCTCGAACCCGCGACATTCAGCTTGGAAGGCCGACGCTCGGTGCGCTCCGACGCTATGGCTGAATAGGTGCTCTCCAGGCGCGGTGCCGTGAGATCCATTCAGCGCAGGCCGGGACAAGCGACCGGTAGCCAAACGCACGGCGCGTCGTCAGCTCGCGAAAACCCGCGTGTTACTCGCTGCGCCTCTTCTTGGCCTCGAGAAGCGCCGCGTCGGCCCTGGCGGTGAGCCGCTCGAGCGTGTCGTCCGGTTCGAGCCCAGCCAGGCCAACGCTGATCCCAACGCCGACGTCGCCCTGGAGCGCCCGACCGATCGCATCGAAACGGCGTTCGACCTCAGCAAGGTCGATTCCACCAATGCCGCACACGAACTCGTCGCCGCCGTAACGAACGATCGGGTCGAAGGAGCGCAGATTCGACCGCATGGTCCAGACGAGTGTCTTCAACACATGGTCGCCGGCGGCATGCCCATCCCGGTCGTTCACCTGCTTCATTCCGTCGATATCAACGAAGGCTATGACGAAGCGCCCGTCCGCCCGCCGTGCGCGGTCGATCTCACGCGCGAGCGCGACCGTGCCTATCCCGCGGTGGAAGGCTCCGGTGAGGTCGTCCAGGTGAGCGCTGTTCAACGCGGCCTCCAGAGAGGAGCGTTCATCGGCGGCCTCGGATCGATCCTGCGCGGCCATCTCTCGATCGGCCGCGGCCCGGCCGCGGCTTGCTGCGGCGCGAGCGCGGATCCCCTCGACCTTCTCCGACATTGAAGCGTCGGAGGCGGCGATCGAACTGTCGGACTCCTGAGCGCGAGCGTCCTTGCGTCGCGCCGTCTCGTCGCGTGCGATCGCGGCGGCGTCGCGCCTAGCGGCCGTCTCGCTCCTTGAGCGACTGGTCGCCGCTCGGGTGAGGCGCGTGCCAGGGCGACTGGTCGTGCTCACCTGGTCCGGTTCAGCGGCCGGCTGATCGCTCGCGGTGTCGGCTTCTCGCTCCGCCACGGTCCGGCCTGCGTCTGACGCGGTCTGGTCGGTCGCCGCAGCGGACTGCTCGGCATCGATCACCCGTTGATCTGCGGCACGGGCGATCCCCCCCTCGCCCGGCCTGCCTATGCCAATGTGATTCATGAGACGCCACCAGGCGCGCATACGGCGGCCGGCGGGATGCCAAACCGTGGTGTGCACATTCACTATAGCCAGCGCCATACAGGAGACGCGCCTGAAGTTTCGTCTGACGCGGAGCCGGGTCGCTCCCCTTTGGGAAGTGTCGGAAGGATCGACAATCGGCGGGCTAGCCCGTCCTCGCTCGTGAGGGCAGAACGAATGATGTTCGGGAGGCCACCGCTGATCGTGTGCGCAGCGTCGCGCGCCGGTCCCAGAGGAGGTCATTTCGGACAGAGGGCCGCTCGTGGCCAAGGGGCATTGACATGGCAGCCACAGTGTCGCCCATCACGCTCTCACGACGTCTGACGGGCTCGATCGCATTCGAAGGACGATCCACCCGTTGTCCGCGGACGTGCACTTGTCAGCAGGTGGTATACCAGAGCGACAAGGCAGCCCATACCACAATGGGGCGCGTCCTCACGAACGGCAAAGGTGGCGGCCGGTGAGGCTTCCGACGAGTTCACCGACGCGTGGACGCGACCTCCTGACTGGAGAGCGGGTGTGACCAAGGACGGGGCCGGCGGCGTCCAGTGGCGCGGCACGGTCCAGGACATCACCACTCACCTTGACGAAGCGGAGCTCGCCCGCCGCATCGGCCGCGCCCGCTCCACGCTCAGCGAATGCCATCGGGCCCTGATTCGCGCGACGAACGAACAGGAGCTACTCGACACGATCTGCCGCATCGCCGTGGGTGTGGCCGGCTACTCGCTCGCGTGGGTCGGCTTCGCCGAGGACGACGAGCGAAAGACCGTCCGTCCTGTGGCACGTTACGGCGAGGCCGCACCGTATCTCGACGAGATCTCGGTCACATGGGGCGACGATGAGCTCGGACGCGGCCCGACCGGGACGGCGATCCGGACCGGCCGCGTCCGTCTGGCGCGCGACCTCGGCGTCGAGCCGAACTACGAGCTGTGGCGCGCTACTGCCGCCCGGCATCATCTAGCGTCGTCGCTCAGCCTGCCCCTGCTCAAGGACGACGTCGCGTTCGGCGCCTTCAACGTCTACGCGCCGGAGCCGGACGCATTCGGCGACGCCGAGACCGAGATCCTCGTGGAGCTTGCCGATGACCTCGCGTTTGGCATCCGGACGCTACGCGAGCGATCCGATCGCGATCGACTCGCCGCTGGCATCGAGCAGGTCGCCGAGTCAGTCATCATCACCGACCGTGAGGCGCGCATCACCTACGTCAATTCCGCCTTCGAACGAGTGACCGGCTACTCCCGCGAAGAGGCTATCGGCCAGAACCCACGCCTCCTGAGCAGCGGCCTCCAGACGCTCTCGTTCTACGAGGCGATGTGGGCCGTACTCACGAGTGGCTCGCCCTGGGTGGGCGACCTTGTCAACCGGCGCAAGGATGGTTCGCTCTTCACCGAGGAGGCGATCATCTCGCCCATCTCGGACGCCTCAGGCGCAATCACGAGTTACGTGGCCGTCCAGCGTGACGTGACGAACGAGCGGGCACTGATGGACCGCTCGACCCAGCTCGCCAGGCAGCGCGCGCTCATCGCCGGGACAATCCGCGGCCTGCGTCCAGGCGACACGCCCGAGGCCACCGCGCAGGCGATCTGCCGCCAGGTCGTTACCCTCGCCGGCATAGAGGCCGCGCAGCTTCTTCTCTTCGGGCTCGATGGGCATACCTCGCCGATCGGCTTCGTGATCACGGGACGGCCCGACCCGCCGCTGAGACGGCTCCCGGACCGGCTCGGTCGGCACCTCCGCGATCGGGCCGCCGAGGGCCCCTGGATAGAGCCGTTGGTGAACCGGCCATCGTCCCGGTACAGCCAGCTGCTAAGCGGCGTCGGCATCCACGCGATTGCTCAGGCGCCCGTTCGACACGAGCAGCGGCTCATCGGGCTCCTCGTCGCCGACGCCAAAGGAGCCGTCGAGGAGGTCGCCGTCACCGAGGCGCTGTCGGCCCTCGTCGAGTTCGCCGATCTCGCCGGGGCACTCATCGGCCGCGATGTGGCCGAGCGGACCGAGGCGGGACGTGGTCACGACCGCATCGCGGACGTCATCGCCCGCCGAGCCTTCGGGCCAGTCTTCCAACCGATCGTCGATCTCCGGCGCGATGAGATCGTCGGCTATGAGGCACTCACGCGCTTCGCCGACGGTGCCAACCCCGAGGTCCTATTCGCCGAGGCGGCCGCGGTCGGTCTCGGGCCCGAGCTGGAGACCGCCACGCTCGGGGCCGCCCTCGCGGCCGCGGAGCGCTTGCCGCAATCGGTGTGGCTCAACCTGAACGTGACGCCCCAGCTCATCCTCGCGGGAGAGCCGCTGCGTACCCTCCTCGCTGGAAGCAGTCGACGCCTTGTGCTGGAAGTGACCGAACACACGGCCATCGACGACTACCCGGCGTTCCGCGCGGCGATGGCCTCGCTGGGACCGAAGGTGGAGTTCGCCGTCGATGACACGGGTACCGGGTTCGCCAGCCTGCGCCATATCGTCGAGCTGCGCCCGACGTTTGTGAAGCTCGATCGATCACTCATCGCCGGCATCGAGTCCGATAACGCACGCCAGGCCATGATCGTCGGCCTTTGTCACTTCGCTCACGTGACCGGTTGCCGGCTGATCGTCGAGGGCATCGAGACCGACAGCGAGCTCACCGTCCTGCGATCACTTGCCATCGAACTCGGTCAGGGCTACCTGCTGGGTCGACCCCTGCCGATCAACTCTTAGCGACCAGACCCTGCCCGCCTGGGGACCACGAAGCCGTTCAAGCGGAGGCCGCGCAGGAAGCGCAAATCACCTTGACGCGCATCGGCTGGCAACTTCTCACGTGCACGAACTCGCCAAGGGTTGCCCCGAGCCGTTCGGCCGGTTCGGCAGTCTCCCCCGCCGGATCGGTCTGGAACAACTGGGTCATCGCAAGGGCCTCGCAGAGTCACCGCATGTTGGGACGCGCCCGGAGGATCGCGGTCGATTCCCTCGCCAAAGCCCGCACCTACGACCGGCCGAATGCTGCTCTCACGCGCGGGTCGTCAGATGCCAGCGCGGCCGAGCCGAGCTGCCCCGGCGCCGGCTCACGGCCGACCGGCGAAGAGTCCTGCTGGATCAAGCACGTTCGCCTCGCGGCGTTTCGCCTGCACTCGGCTTCCTGGGGCGATCGCGGCACGACGTACCCAACAAGCCGCCCTGGGTACCGCGCTCTGTCGGAGCTGCCAACAGTCGGTCTGACACAAGCCCCCAGGTGGGCTGTTGGGCCTCGTGGGACGGGGCTTCCGCGTCCTGCCACGTCTCGTCGGCGCGTTGGCGCCTGTCTCGAGGCGCCCTACGCGGCGACCACCTGATTGCGACCGGACCGCTTGGCTGTGAAAAGGCCGGCGTCGGCCCGGCCGAGCAGTGCCTCCTTCGTGGGTGTAGCGGGATCGATGACGGCGCATCCGGCGCTTACGGTGGCACGTAGGGGTCGGCCGTCGGCCCCGGGCACCGAGCGCGCCTCGAGCTCCCGGCGGACGTCGTCGGCCAGTCGGACGGCTTCTGGGAGGCCGCAATCGTCCAGTATCGCGACGAACTCCTCGCCACCGTAGCGGGCGACGACATCAGCGGCGCGGAGGCGCTCTCGCAGGATCTCACCGAACAGGCGGAGCACGGCATCGCCGGCCAGGTGCCCGTGGCGGTTATTGAAGTCGCCGAAGTGGTCGAGATCGAACATGACCGCGGCGAGGTTCGCGGTCGGTCCGCGGCGCTTGAAACGGGCGATGGCGAGGTCGAGCGCCGCGTCGAAATGGCGGCGGTTGTAGAGGCCGGTGAGCCCATCTCGGATGGCGAGCGCCGACACCTCTTCTGCGAGGTAGGCGTTGGCGAGGGCGAGCGCCGCGTGGGAGCCGAGCAGGCCCAACACCTCGCGCTCGGCCAGGGTGAACGTTGCGTCGGCGTCGGCTCTCCCCACGGAGATCACACCCAGCACCGTGTCATCGTTGATGAGTGGCACCCCGACCGCGCGGATCGATTCGTACTGCATGTAGTCTCGCAACGCCGCGCTGATCTCGGCGCGGGGACGGGACTCTGTCAAGATCACGGCGCGCTCGCTGATGGCGCGACCGGCCGTCCCGTCGCCCGGCTCGATGATCGCGCCGACGGCGCCCTGGGCTAGTCCGCATACCGCGCTGACGCGATAGTGCCCATCGCTGCGATCCAGCATGGTGATCACCACCGTATCCGAGGGCACGACCGCACCCACGGCGTCGATCAGCGCCGCCGCCAGACGCCCGGGTTCTCGGATCGCGTTCACGGCGGCCGCGAATTCGGCCAGCGCCGTGAACAGACGCACGCGATCGTGGAGCTCCTGCGTTGCGATCGAGAGCTCGGCCGTTCGGTCAGCGACCCGGCGCTCAATCTCGTTGAATGAAGCATCGAGCTCCTCGCCGAGGAAGTTCACGCCGGCCGCGACGGCATCGACGATGTCCCCGTCGGGACCGACCAGAGCCCGGGCGTCGAACCGGAGCGAGGCGAACTCCACGATGGCATTCCCGACGCCTTCCAGACGCCTCTCGAAATCCTGGACGGGCGTTTCGGCCCGGCCCGGAGGTGGCCCTTGTGGGGGCGGCGTGCGTGTGCCTCGGCCGCGCGAGGGTGTCTCGGCCGCGGGCTCAGGCGTCATCCGTCAGCCGACGAATGTCTGGAGCCAGGCTAGCGCTGACGCCTCGTTGCCGAACAGCCGTGTCGGGTATGGCGGTTTATTGACGCTCATGAAGAAGTTCCCCAGCATCCGGCTCAGTGGGGTATCGACGATCAAGGCGACGGCCGACACCACGTCATCCCGCCGTGCCAACTCGGAGCGCGCGCACCGGTCCGGCGGGCCGGACCCGTGCATGTCCACTAGCAGGGGGCTTCGTCGCCCGCCGGTGAGTTGAGTCATCGCGTCGACGGCCGCGAGGGCGTCCGCGAGGTCCGTCGCGATCCGCGGGACAAACACCATTGCAACGATGCCGTCTGGCCGCAGCCACATTCGGAACTTCGGGTGCGTGATGACGCCGGAGTCGTGGTCCATCGGGTCCTCGGTCGTTGCGCGGACAGTCCGCTCTCTTAGCGTGTCGGTCATCCGATCGATTCCATCGTGGACCGTCCTCCGCGGATCGGCAACCCGGTATCGTCGCGTGAATGAAGACGCTGGCAAATCGCCATCTCGGCCCGACGGCCTCGAGCCAGGATCCTTTCTAGTTCAGGTGCTGGCGCTCGCCTACGAACCCCTGTAGCCAAGCGAGCGCGGGCGCCTCCGTGTCGAACAGCCGCACCGGGAATTGCGGTTTGTTCATCCTGAGGAATATGTTCCCCACCATCCGGCTGAGAGGCGTCCCTACGATCAGGCCGACGGCCGACGAGAGGTCACTCCGGCGTGTCCACTCGGCGCGCGTGGCCCGGTCCTGCGCGCCAGTGTCGCGCATGTCAACCAGCAGCGGGCTTCGTCGCCCGCCGGTGAGTTGGGCCATCGCCTCGAGCGCCGCGGTGGCGTCCTCGAGGAGCACCGTGGCTCGCAGCGCCCAGACCATTTGAACGATGCCGTCTGGCCGCAGCCACATTCGGAACTTCGGGTGTGTGATGACGCTGGCGTCCTGCCCCATCGGGCCCTCGGTCGATACGCGGAAGGTTCGCTCTCCCAAACGCGCCGATCATCCAGGCACCTATCATGGATCTTCCCCCGCGTGTCGGCAACCGCCCACGCGCTCTCCAGCAGTCGTTTCAGGACTGGTGCGGCCACTTGACCGAGCGACCGCCCGATGCAACCGCTCGCCTGGCCGCCTTCGGCTATTGCGGTCTATGACGGATCTGCAAGTGTTGCCGCTGCCCCTGCAGACGATGGCTCGCCACTAACCACGCATCGTGCTTCGACTCCCGGACAGCCCGGTCGACTAACGCCCGCCGCCCGCGCGTTCGAGCAGGTCGTCCAGAATCAGGTCGAGCGAAGCTGCCACCAGAGACAGGTGGCCGTGATCAGGGACGAGTCGGGGGCGCCGTCCCGGGACATGGGCCACCAGCCATCGCCCATGGGCGATCGGCACCATGCGATCGTGCTCGCCCTGCCAGATCGTCACTGGCACCACGGTGGTCTCGAGATCGAACCCCCAACCATGAACGAAGGCTAGGTCGTCGTCATACCAGCCCCAGATCCCGGCCGACAGCGCTCGGGGTGAGGCCTGCGCCATGTGCTCCGCGAACTCCCCGGTCAGAGCCTTCCGATCCTTCTCGGAGACGAGATCCCCGAGCGCAGACGCGATCTGCTCGGCCGTCCCTGAGCCGAAGGTCGGCGCCAGCGCCTCGGTCGTTCCGGACACCGCCGCCGGCCGACGCGACCAAGCCATCCTGCTGACCCTAGTCCTTACCGGGCGGCGGCGCGCTGTGTGGACGCCGCCGGCAAGGCCACTCTTCGAAAAACAATGGGAGTGCCCCCAAGGGGATTCGAACCCCTGATCTCAACCTTGAAAGGGTCGTGTCCTAGGCCTCTAGACGATGGGGGCGCGGCGCGAACGGGAGTGTAGCAGGGGAGGCGGCGAGCGCGGCGCGGGGGGGCGAAGGGCAGCCGGGGAGCAGCCGGAGGGCCATGCGAACGGTTCCTCCTCAATACGCATGGAGCGAGTACAGAGTTGGACGGGCGCTGGCTCGGGGCGGCGCAGGCCAGATTTCGGGGAGGTGGCGGCCTCGAATGGACTCTTGCGGGGCAGTCGTGGGCCAGGAATCGCCACGCCTGGCGCCCCGAAGAGGCGATCCCGGGCACCGCGGCCGACACCCCCGTGCGCTCGCGCTCTTTAGTACTCCGCCCATGCGTATTAGGGAAAGCGTGGCGGGCGCGAGTAGCCGGGGCGGAAGCGGGCGGCAGGACCGTGGCTGCGCGGACGGCGCGGGCCGGCGCGGGGCGGCCGCGATGGCGGGGCGAGTGGCGCGAGCGCGCGGGTCGAGTGGAGCGGGGTGGCGGCGCGGGCTGGCGCAGGGTTGGGTGGCGCGGCGTGGCGCGGGGCGGCTCAGAAGCCCAGCGCGAGGACAAGCACCAGGCCACCGGCGAAGGACATGGCCGCGATGATCGCCGCCGTGCCGCCGATGAACGCCAGCAGGAGCGCTCGCCAGGTGCGGCCATCGGAGCCGACCCGGTAAGCGGCAATCGCGCAGACGACCGTGATCACCACGTAGCACATGCCCGTCACGACCGCGGCGGAACTCAGGAGCGCAATCGGGGCGGTCCGGCTCGCCAGCTCGTAGGTCAGGAACCCGGTCGAGCCGATCGCGGCGAGAGTGAGGATGACAAGCGCGGGAGGTACCCTCTTGAGGCGTTCGGCAAGCGAGAGTCTCGGCCGCGGCGCCACTTCGGGTTCGGCGTCCTCGGGCTGCTCATCAGCGAGGGTCTCATCGGCGAGGGGCCCGCCGGCGAGGGGTCGATCGGCGAGCGTCTCATCGGCGAGCGTCTCATCGGCGAGGGGCGCGGGCGGCTCGACGGGAGCCGCCGCGGGCGCAAGCCCCGCCGCGGGCGCAAGCCCTGCCGCGGGCGCAAGCCCCGCCGCGGGCGCAAGCCCCGCCGCAGGCGCAACCGCCGCCGCGGGCGCGGGTGCCGCGGGCGCAAGCCAATCGTTGGGCGCTGGCTGGCCGGCGCTCGGCGCGGCACCAGGCGCGGCGCTCGGGGTGGCGCTCGGGGTGGCGCTCGGGGTGGCGCTCGGGGTGGCACCAGGCGCGGCGCTCGGTCCGGCGTCGAACTCCTCAGCCTCGCCCGGCCCAGGAGCCCGCGGAGATCCGCCGGCCGTGACTCCGTCTCCTGTCATCGTGCCGAAGAGGGTACCAGCCCGGCCGCAGCGTCGGCGGCATCGGTCTCGCCGGCGGCATCGGTCTCGCCGGCGGCATCGGTCACCGCGGAATCGGCCCCGGCCCCGGTCTCGCCAGCCTCGCCCGCGGCCCCCGCCTCGCCCGCCTCGCCCCGCTCGTCCTCGCCACCGGGCGCCGAGCGGTGGTAGATCGCGATCGAGTATTGGAGGCGCAGCCGCCTCATCTTCTCGGCGGCCTCGACGCCCGCCGGGCCGAAGACCGTGCTCAGCAGCTCGCGGGCCTGCTCGATCGACTCGAAGGCCCACCAGCAGTGGATGACGCGAATCCGGAACCCATCGCCCAGGAACGGGCCGCGGCGCTGGCTCCACGCCACGTCGCGCTCCCGGAACTCCGGCAGCAGACCCCACACGTCGTCGCGGCCGTAGTCGTGGATGACGAGCAGCCGGCCGCCGGGCCGCAGTAGCGCGCCCGCTTCGGCGAGGAACCGCGAGCCGGGGGCGGCCATCTCCGACCACGGGACGACGACGGCATCCGCTCGGCCCACCCATCCGGCGAGCTCCTCCGAGGCGGCGTCGCACAGCGGAAACTCGAACGCGGCCACGCGGGCGCCCATCTCGGCCAGCTGGCGGGCGCGGAATCCGCGGCCGCAATCCAGGACGACGACGTCGCGATCGACTACGGGACCGAGCGCCTCGAGCGCGGCGGGCAGCTTGCCTTCCGGATCCACGATCCGGAGGAAGGCCTCCTCCAGCGCGCCGGACGGCAACGCGATCGAAAGATCAGGCATCGAGTCTCCTGTCCGATCCCACTAGAGGTTCGGGCCGGTTCTGAGAACCACTCCCGCTCGGGCCTCCATACCGATTTCGAGGACCTCGTCGCGGATCGTGGTCGGGGCGAAGGTGGCGGTCCATTCGTTCCCCGGCCAGCTTACCTGCTCCACCCGGAATCCTGTCAGGCCCGGAGCCCCAAAACGGATTCGATTTGGAACGTCGGCGGCGTTGACGGCGACGATGATCGAACGGCCGGCCGGGCGGCTCTCGACCGGGCGGCCGGCGGCCGGGCGGCTGACGTCCGAACCACCGGCACCGCGCGAGCTTTCACCTTCGGCGTCCCCGAAATCCTCGAAGTCATCGAAGTCGAGCGCGTAGGCGACTGCCGAGCCTTCTGTCGAACTGGCGGCCGAACCTTCGGCCGAGCCGTGGGCCTCCAGCAGCCGAAAGCTTCCGCGCCGAAGCGCCGGCTCGGACTTGCGCAGCGCGATCAAGCCTGCGACGAAGGCCCGAAGCTCGCCATCCTGCCGCGCCGGATCCCACGGGTAGGAGCGACGGCAATCGGGATCCTCGCGCCCCTCCATGCCGATCTCGTCGCCGTAGTAGATGCACGGCACGCCGGGAAGCGTCATCACGATGAGCATCGCCAGCGCCAGCGCCGATCGGTCGCCGCCCGCCAGAGAGAGGAAGCGTGGCGTGTCGTGGCTGTCGAGCAGGTTCAGCTGGAGCTGGGTGACCGCCGGTTCGTACGTCGTCATGACTTCTTCGAGCCGGCGGCCGAACTCGGACCCGTCGATCGGGCGGACGTTCCGGCCGTACTCGTGAGTCTTCGCGACCAGCTCCTCGTCGAGGCGGCCCGCGCCGGCGAACGAGAGGATCGCCTCGGCCAGCGGGTAGTTCATCAGGCCGTGGAAGCGCCCGGAGCCGGGTTCGCCGGGTCCCCCGACCAGCCAGTCGGGGGCCGGGTTCCAGATCTCGCCGACCAGATACGCATCCGAGTTCACCGCCAGAGAGCGGCGCCGAAACTCCTCCCAGAAGCCGGGCTCGTCGATCTCCTGTGGCACGTCCAGGCGCCAGCCGTCGATGCCGAAGCGGAGCCAGCGCTCGGCGATGCCGTAGATGTACTCGCGCACGGCCGGGTTGGAGTGGTTCAGCTTGGGCAGCGCCGGCAGGTCCCACCAGGCCCGGTAGCCAAGACGAGCGTTCGTGTCGGCGTGGCCCGGGTAGGCCGTGAGGCCGCGGCGGCCGTCCAGGACGTCGGCGTCCAGGTGGAACCAGTCGCGGTATGGCGAATGGGTGCCGTTCTCCAGGATGTGGTGGAACGGCCAGAAACCACGGCTGGCGTGGTTGAAGACGCCGTCGAGGATGACGCGCATCCCGCGTGAGTGAGCCGCGTCCAGCAGCTCGCGCAGGGCCGCGTTGCCGCCGAGGAGCGGGTCCACGTTCTCGTAGTCGAAGGTGTGGTAACGGTGGTTCGAGGCCGAGGCGAATACGGGTGTGAGGTAGAGCGCGGTGATGCCCAGCGCCGCTATCTCGTCGAGGTGCTCGGCGATGCCGAGCAGGTCGCCGCCCTTGAAGCCGTGGGTCGTGGGCGGGGTGTCCCAGGGTTCCATTTCGCCGGGTTTGGGGACGCGGGCGCTCGCCGCGAAACGGTCGACGAAGATCTGGTAGAAGACCGCGTCGCGCACCCAGTCGGGGCCGGCGGCGCGCGAAGGGCCCGGGGCGCCGGAAGGGCCGGGGGCGCGGGGGCGACCTGGCCCGGGCGGGACGCTCAACGCCCGGCCGGCGCTCCGGCCGGCCTGACCTTCGCGGGCGCCGGGCCGGTCGAGGCGCGAATGATCAGCCGCGTTTCGAGGACCCGGTGCTCGGGTCGCTCCGAGTCCGGGCTGGCGATCATTCGCAGCAGCAGCTTGGCCGACTCTTCGCCCTTCTGGCGGATCGGCTGGTGCACGGTGGTCAGCGGCGGGTTGGCGTGGGGCGCGACGTCCAGGTCGTCGAAGCCGACGACGCTCAGGTCCTCGGGCACGCGCAGGCCCGCCTCTCGCGCGGCCCAGATCACGCCGATTGCCATGGCATCGCTCATTGCCAGGACGGCCGTGGGCCGGGTCTCGTCCTCCCAGATGCGGCGGAAGGCGGCCACTCCGCCATCGAAAGTCGCCGGCCCGACGATGACGCGCTCGTCCGCGAGCGCGATGCCGCCCAGCTCGAGGCCCTGGCGGTAGCCGGTCAGCCGCCGCGACGCGACGGTCTCGGTCGGACCCGGTGAGTACTCGAACAGGTCGGGCATGTTCGGCGGTTCGATGCCGACGACCACGAACTCTCGATGGCCGAGGCCCACGAGGTGGCGGGCAGCGGCTCGGGCGCCCACCTCGTCGTTCGATTCGACCGAGCCGTGCTCCGGGAAGGCGTCGCCGTCGACGAGGACCATCGGGACTCCGGCGCGGCGAATCTGCTCGACCTCGGGGTGGTCTTCAGAGAGGCCGACGGCCACAAAGCCGTCGACGGCGGCGCGGCCGAGAGCCCGCACCAGCGACCCGTGGAGCGGCGACACGAAGAGCAGGCCGTAGCCGGCCTGGTCCGTGATGGCGGCCACTCCCCCGCAAAGCGTGGCGTAGAAGGGATTCGCGAAGACAACGGAGAGGACCTGCGGGGTAAGCAGGCCGATGGTCATGGTGTGTTTCTGAGTCAGCATCCGTGCCACGGGATGGGGCCGGTAGCCGAGAGCGTCCGCCACCTCGCGGATCCTGGCGGCGGTTGCGGCGCTGATGCGCTCCGGGCTGTTGAAGGCGAACGAGACCGCCGTCTTGGAGACACCGGCTTCCCGCGCCACGTCGGCGATGCGAGCTCGCCTCGTCCTGACCACCAGCCCGTCCTCCACCGTTGCTCGGCCCTGGGATTGCGCCGGCTCTCCGTGCGCGTGCGCGGCGCCGGCCCATCGCGCCGCGCCGGTCTGTGCGCGGCGTCGGCGCTCGGCACGCTATCCGGGCCCGGAGTGGCTGTCAACGCTGCGGCCGGCGCGCGGCGCGGGGTGGGGCGGCGCGGGCGGCGCGGGAGCGGGCCGATCTGGTCGGGTTCGACACGAAAGAGCGTTGCTGCGGCTGGGCCGCTGCGGCGGCGTTGGAGAAGTGGCGCGGAGCGCAGGCCCCCGGATCGGTCCCGTGGGAGAATGGGCACGAGCTCGGCGACCGGAGCTCCGATGCGTTGAGACGGCCGAGCTGGAGGTCCGCCATGAGACTCGTGACGTTCCACCCCGAGGCCGGCGGCGAGGCCGGGGCTCCGGATCATCGGACGCCGGACTATCGGGTGGCCGTGGTTCTGGACGGCGCCCACCTCGTGCCCCTCAGCGCGCTCGTGCATCTCACGCCATCCCTCGACGCCAACTTCGGCCGAATGGCGCTGGCGGAGATCATCGCCCGCGACCCCGACTTCGCCAGGATTCGCCAGGCGCTCGCGCAGGCGAACCCGGACTTGCTCGAAGCCGCGTCGCTCGCGCCGACGGAGGTCCGCATGATGGCCCCGATCCCGCAGCCCGGCAAAGTGATCGGGGTCGGCTACAACTACCTGGACCACATCCGCGAGCAGGGGCTGGAGACGCCCGTTCGGCCGGTCCTCTTCTCGATGTTCGCCAACGCGGTGACCGCCGCAGGCGAGCCGATCCGGCGTCCGGCCGGCACCCACGCTCTCGACCTCGAGGCCGAGCTGGCGGTCGTGATCGGGCGGCGCGCGAGCCGCGTCACGCCGGCCGACGGCCTCCGCCACGTGGCCGGCTACACGGCCGCGAACGACGTCACCGCCCGCGACTGGCAGGGCCAGGCGAAGGCCCTCCGGCCGGGCGAGAAGGGCGACGGCCAGTGGCTCCGGGCCAAGGGCTCGGACACGTTCCTGCCGCTCGGGCCGGTGCTGGTCACGGCGGACGAGGTCGGCGACGGCCGCGGCCTCCACGTCCGAAGCTGGCGCACCGCGGCCGCGGGCCCGGACGCCAGCCGCCCCTTCCAGATGCAGGACGGCAACACGTCCGACCTGCTGTTCAGCGTTGCCGAGCTCATCTCGATCATCAGCCAGGAAGTGACGCTCGACCCGGGCGACATCATCGTCACCGGCACGCCCAGCGGCGTCGGAGTCTTCCGCGAGCCGCAGATCTTCCTGGAGCCGGGCGATCTGGTGAGGGTCGAAGTCGAACGGATCGGCACGCTGACGAACCCGGTCACCGACGCGGAGGGCAACGCGCCCGAAGGATCGCCGGCAGCGCGGTTCATGGTCGAACGACCCGCGTGGGTTGGCGAATCCCCCACAGGCGAACCGCGCCCGTCCGCACCGCCTCTGGGCCGAAACCGCGGCGGGGGCAGGCAATGAGCGAACCCGGATCCGCGGCCGCGATCGCGGCCGCCACCTCGATCGACCTCCGCATCCCAAAGACGATGCGGGCGCTCGTCAAGGCCAGGCCCGAAGCCGGCGCGGAGCTGCGCGAAGTCCCCGTCCCCCACCCCGGCCCCGGGGAGGTGCTGATCCGCCTGGAGGCGGTCTCCCTGTGCGGGACCGACCTCCATATCTATCGCTGGGATCCGTGGGCGCAGAGCCGGCTCGGTAAGTACCTGCCCCGCATCTTCGGCCACGAGATGGCCGGCCGGGTCGTGGCCCACGGCCCCGGCACCGGCGCCGTGCCCCTGGGGACAAGAGTGGCCGCCGAGACGCACCTCGTCGACTGGACCTGCTACCAGTGCCGGACCGGCCGCGAGCACGTCTGCGCCAACCTTCGAATCCTGGGCGTGGACGCCGACGGCGCCTTCGCCGAGTACATGTGCCTGCCCGAGCGGAACGCCTGGCCGAGCGAAGGGCTGTCGCCGGAGATCGCCGCGATCCAGGAGCCGATGGGCAACGCCGTCTTCGCCACGTTCGTGGAGGAGATCACGACCGCCTCGGTCGCGGTCCTGGGCTGCGGGCCCATAGGCCTCATGGCCGTGGCGATCTGCCGCTTCGCCGGCGCCTCGCGCGTCTTCGCCACGGACGTGATGCCGCACCGCCGCGAGATGGCCGCCCGCATGGGCTCCGATTGCGTGCTCGACGCCACCGGCGACGTCGTGGCCGAGATCCGGCGCGAAACCGGCGGCACCGGCGTGGACGTGGTCCTGGAGATGAGTGGCGCCGAGGCGGCGATCCACCAGGCCTTCGAGATGACGACCAACGGCGGGCGGGTCTCCCTGCTGGGGCTGCCGTCGCGGCCGGTCACGATCGATCTCAGCGACGCGATCATCTTCCGCGGGCTGCGCGTTTACGGCATCACCGGCCGCGAGCTGTGGCGAACCTGGTACAAGACCGCGGCGCTCCTCCGCGAAGGGCTGGATGTCAGCCCGATCATCACCCACCGCCTGCCGCTGAGCCGCTATGCCGATGCCTTCGACCTGCTGGCGCAGGG
>PMXQ01000027.1:2964-3253 GCA_003171065.1 Chloroflexota bacterium | reverse complement strand
CTTTTCATAGAGCTTGATCGTGCTCCCCGTCCCTCGCTACTTCCAGTAGCCGCTGATATCGAGAGCGATGTTGGCAGTGGAGCCGGTAGTGCCGGCCCATTCGAGAGCGACGTGACCGCCAGATCCGAGAGCGACATCGAAGCCGTTGGCCTCGGAGTGGCCGGAGGCGACGTTGAGGGTAGAGGTGATCGGAGAAGCGACGATCTCAGGTGATACCAGAGCCCAGCCCGCAGATGAGGGAGATAGCACGGTCAGGTTGCCGCTGATACCGGCAGCGCCAGTTGGGACG
>PMXQ01000027.1:0-2808 GCA_003171065.1 Chloroflexota bacterium | reverse complement strand
GTTGCCGGTGACTGCGGTGGCAGTGGCCGGTACCAGGGCAGACGACCAGCCCAGGGCCTTGACCCCGGCCACGGCGAAGGTCCGGACGCTCTTGGTGGTGAACTTACCCGAAAGGCCGATGTTGGTGTGACCCGAGCCGGTTGGTCGGGTATCGAGGATCCGACCCGGGGTCAGGGTGTGATAGGTGGCCCCGGACGTATCGGGGGTGAAGTAGCCAGTGACATCGAAGATGAGATCGATCGTGGCCCCGGCGGTAGAGCTGCGATAGACCGCCGCCAGGGTGCCTCCGGATCCGAGACCCAGGGTCACGTTGTTGGCCCGGGTGTCACCCTTCACAAAGTTGATCGTGGTGGTGGCGCCGGCGGCGGTCATGGTCGGTCCCAGAGCGACCACTCCGGCCGCGGTCTCGTTCACGATGGTCAGGTTGCCAGTGACGGCGGTGGCATTCGTGGGTACGGCGACACTGGTGGCCCCTACTCCGATGACGCCTGCCACGGCGAAGGTCCGGACGGTACCGGCGGTGAACTTGCCGGCCAGTCCGATGTTGGTGTGACCGGCCGCTGTGGGCCGGGAGTCCAGAACCCGGGCGGGGCTCGTGGCGTGGTATGTGGAGGCGGGGGGAGCGACCACGATGCCGGTCTGGCTGCCCTTGATCGAGCTAGTCACCGTGTCGGTCGCGGTCACGGACTGCGTGCCAGCCGTGTTGAGGATGACGCTGAAGACGTGCACCCCTGAGTCACCGGCGGTGAAGGTGTAGTCGGCGGGCAGGACTGCCGCTGGATCGGTGCTGCTGAAGTGGACCTTGCCGTGGTATCCGGCGGCGGTGTTGCCGTATGCGTCTCGCGCGGTGACCGTCACGCTGCCGGCGGCGCCTGCGGTCCGCGGCGAAGCGAGCCCGGAGACCGAGAGGGTCGTGGCCGCGGCCGGAGTGACCACGATGGCGCTCTGGGAGCCTGTGATCGAGGGAGTCACGGTGTCGGTAGCGGTCACCGTGCGCGTGCCGGCGGTCTTGAGGCTGACACCAAGAGAGAACGTGTGGACCCCCGCGTCACCGACGGTGAAGGTGTAGTTCGCCGGCAGGCTCGCTGCCGTGTCAGAGGTTGTGAAGTGGATCGTGCCCTGATACCACGTCGCGACGCTGGAGCCTGCGTCCTTCGCGGTGACGGTCACGTTGTGGGCACTACCCGCGACAAAGGGGTTGGCGGTGAGGACCACGAAGGTGGTCGCGCAGGTGGTGACGTCTGCGTAGTGGCCGGTTGTGTAGTCCCAATACCCTGGTGGGAAGTACAGCTGGCCTGGTGGGAAGTACAGCTGGCCTGGTGGGAAATACAGGTGCGGTGGAGGGGGGAAGTAGACCATGTATGGCGGGGGGTACACCATGTATGGCGGGGGGTACACCATGTATGGCGGGGGGATAACCCAGGTTGGAACCGAAACCCAGGTGCTGACCGTGTGGCAGGCGGTGTCCGTCGCAGCAACTGGCCTAGCTAACGTTCCGGCCGCGACAGTGAAGAGCCCAGCGACGAGGATGAGGGCCGCAGCGACGGCGCGCAGCCGAGCGAGCGGCCGGTTACCCGCAAACGAACCCGCGCGGCGGCGCACAGCCGCCGACATGAGTAACTTCACCGAAACCAGCTCCTCTCGATATCCGCAGACCTGAACCATGCGCCCTGAGGATCTGTCGCTGCTTGCGTGTCGAGTCGCCGCACCCAACCGTCTAGAGGACTCCCCGCATGTCCGACGAACCCGTTACCCTTCGGGGGATGCGCACGCCTACCCTAACGGGTCGCTACTGCCACCACAAGAGCCCAAGCCAAGGTACCTGTGGCACGGCAGGCCAAAGAGGTTTCGAAGGGGAGAACTAGCCGCCTCTCTCCGGCCAATCGGAGCTCCTGGGCGCTCTCCCAGGAAGGTCGCGGCTCACGCCCCCCTCGCAGCTCCGCTTCTGCTGCGCCCGCGGCACGGGCAACTCGGTCCGCCGCCCGGCCCACCCCATGACCGCCTCGTGTCGGGTGCGGCGCCAGGCCCTGGGTCAAGCGGTTCAAGGAGTCGGGCCGAGACCATCCGGGTCATCGCCCACGTCGGCCAGCCGGCCCTGACGCTCCAGGCTGGCAGCCGTGGCTTGATGTCGCTGGAAGTGGGCGGCGGCGTGGCGAGAGGACCAGGAGGTCTGCCGCAACGCCGAAACGCCACCACGGGGCAACGCGGCGCCCGGTGCACCGAGAGCACGCCTACACTCAGGCTTGGTCGGCGAGCTTTAGCATGCCGGCCCGACCGCCGCATCGAGGAGAACGTCATGGCCAGAAAGAAGGACAAGAAGGCGCAGAAGGACAAGAAGGCGCAGTCCGCGAAGGGCGCCCCAGCCGCAGCTGAGACGGCCGTCGCTCCGTCCGCGAGTCCGCGACCCAAGAAGAGCTTGGTCGTCTCGGCCTCGCGTCGGGAACGCACGGTGGGAGCCGAACCGACCGAGGGGAGTCGAGCCCAGCCTGTGCTGGTACTCGTCCGCATCGTAGGTCGCGCCCTGATCCGTCAGGCTGGCCGGCGTCGGTTGATGCCGGGAAGGCGGGAGGTCGGTGGCCCGAGCGGCTCCGCACGTCCGCACGATCTAGTCAGCCGTCCAATCTCGGGCGACAAACCGTTAGCGCCACTGCGCGTGTCCGCCTCGGCGTGTAGAAGTGACTCGATCCTTGCGGGTGGGGACCTTGCACGATGAGCAGGTCGTGTCGGCCGCGGACATGGTGGTGCGTTAGGATGCAAGTCGGGGCCACGCTAACCTGCGTGAGCATGTCTTCGCGCCTGATGCACGAG
>PMXQ01000052.1 GCA_003171065.1 Chloroflexota bacterium | reverse complement strand
CGAAAGCAGGTGGACTGGTTCCTGGCCCACCGCGTCGGTGGCGAGATCCAGCACGAGCCGATCTTCGCCGAGGCGAGGTTGGTCAACCTGGACGAAGCGCTTCGGCTGCTGACCCACGATGCCGACCGGCAGCTGCTCGAACGCGCGATTGGCCGACTCGGCGTTCGGGCGGCCGCTCCCACGGGGGCCGAACAATGAGCACGACGGAGCCGCTCGAGACGAAGGCCGCGCTTGCCGGCGGGCATCCGAGCCCCAGCCAGGCGCGCATCGGCCGCTTCTGGCGCGACCTCCGCGATGCCGTCGCCGTCGCGGTCGTGAGCGAGGAGCCAGCCCTCCGCCTCCTTGCCGTCGCCATGCTCGCCGACGGTCACGCCCTGATCGAGGACGTTCCCGGAGTCGGCAAGACCCTGCTTGCGCGCGCCTTCGCGCAATCCCTGGGTCTGTCCTTCGGCCGGATCCAGGGGACGCCGGACCTGCTGCCCACCGACGTGACGGGTTCGAGCATTCTCGAAGCCGGACGTTTGCGCTTCCTGCCCGGCCCGGTCTTCGCCAACGTCCTGCTCGTCGACGAGATCAACCGCGCGACGCCGCGGACCCAGTCCGCGCTGCTGGAGGCGATGCAGGAGCGCCAGGTCTCGATCGAGGGCGAGACCCGATCGCTGCCCGCGCCGTTCCTGGTCGTCGCCACGCAAAACCCCATCGAGCTGGAGGGAACCTTCTCGCTGCCCGAGGCCCAGCTCGACCGATTCCTGCTTCGCGTGACCCTGGGCTACCCGAGCCGGGACGACGAACGGCGGATTGCCCGGCGGTATCGAGGCGGCGATGAGCCGCTCGAGCGGATCAAGCCGATCGTCGATCGCGACACGCTGCTCGCGCTGCGGCGAGCCGTGAGCGAGATCGTCGTGAGCGACGCCGTCGAAGGCTATGCCGTGGACCTTGTCCGGGCAACGCGCGAGCATGCCGATCTGCGCCTTGGGGCGAGCCCGCGGACGAGCGTGGCTCTCTTCCGGGCCAGCCAGGCATGGGCCGCACTCGAGGGGCGGGGCTTCGTCCTGCCCGACGACGTTGCCGCGGTCGTGAGCCCGGTGTTGGGCCACCGGCTCCTGCTCGACGTGGACCGCCAGCTCCGTGGCGCGACCGTCGAGCGGGTGCTGACCGAGGTGCTCGCGTCGGTGCCCGTGCCGGTGCCCGAACGATGACCCGATGGGGGCTCGCCTTCGGTCTCGCCCTCGTGGCAGCGGGCGCCGTCGCGGCGGCCCCGGGGCTCGTGCTCGTGGGGCTCCTCGCGCTCTTCACCACGGGCGTGACCGAATTGTGGACCCGCTACGGGCTGCGCGACCTGCGCTACGAACGGAAGATCGGCCGCGACCGGGCGGTGTGGGGCGACGAGGTGCCGCTCGACATCGCCGTCTGGAACGACAAGCCGCTGCCGCTGGCCTGGCTGTCGGTCGACGACTTCGCGACCCAGGGCGTTGTTGTGCGCGACGAACCACTCGCACGGAGCGAACGACCGGGCCTGACCATCTTGCGCAGCCGTTGGACGGTCGGCTGGTACGAGCGCGTGGTGCGCCACCTCACGATCGTCGCCGACCACCGCGGCGTGTACTCCTTCGGCCCAGTGCAAGCGACCGTCGCCGACCTGTTCGGGCGCGGGGCAGCAACCGAGGAGCACGAAGACCGGGCCACGTACATCGTTCGGCCGCGTAGCGTGCCCGTCCGGATCGCAAGCCCGCAGCACCTTCCACTCGGATTCCTGCCCGCCCAGCGCAGCCTGTTCGAGGACCCGGCGCTCTTCGCCGGCGTCCGCCCGTATCAGCCGGGCGATCCGTTACGGCGCGTTCACTGGCGGGCGACGGCCCGGACGGGAGCGCCGGTGAGCAAGCGGTTCGACCCGTCGCGAGCGCGAGAGGTCCTGATCGCCATCGACGTGCAGACGATGGAGGGCCCTCACTGGCCGCTCCATTTCGACGAGGAGCTCGTCGAGAGTCTGATGGTCGCGGCGGCGTCGCTGGCGCGTCACGCCCTCGCCGAAGGTGCGTCGTGCGGGCTTACGGCAGCTGCGTTCAGCCGGACGCTCGATCGGTTCGCCCTCGTCGCCCCTCGCGCCGGCCGGGACCAGCTTGCCGCGATCACCGACCTGCTGGGCCGCCTCAGCGAGTTCCCGTCGGCGCCCTTCGAGCGGCTCATCGCCCGGCTGCCGCAGACAATCTCGCTGGGCACGACCGTGATCGTGCTCACCGCCCGCGACCCGGCACCCTACCTCGCCTCTCTCACCCGGCTCAACCGGTCGGGCTATCCCGTGCAGCTGGTCGGGCTTGGCCCGGACGGCAATCGTGCCGTGGCGGAGACACGGGCGTTCGGACTGGCGGCAACGATCGGCTCTCTAGCCCCGGACTGGCGGACGAGCGATGCGTTGGTCCTGGCGAACTGATCTTCTGCCCGTCGTTCTCGACGCCCTGCTCGAAGGCAGCCTCGTGGGCGTCGCGTACGCGGCCATCGCGCTCGTGGGCTCGAGCTCGAGCGCACCGCTGTCGCTCGTCGAGTTCTGCCTCGTCGCCGCGGCCGGACTCGTCTGGGCTCGCCTGCGCCCTCGAGAGGCGCCGCGGGCGCTCTGGATCGCTGCGCTCGCCCTCCTTGCCGCCGCTCTCGGCTGGCTCGCCGACCCGGCGGCTCGCGCCGCCCTCAACACCCTGGACGGTCCGACGAGCGCCCTGCTCATTCACCCCGCAGGCTGGCTGCTCGGCGTCGCCGTCCTTCGCGGCGCCGTGCACGAGCACGCGGAGGACGAGATCGAGACCTCCACCCGGGCGCTCGCGTATGCGTTCCCGGTGCTGGCCGCCTCGTGGTTGCTCCACCTTCGATCCGGCGGCCCCTTCGTCGGGCCGGCCCTCGTCGGGTCGGCGGTTTGCGTCGCGTCCGGGTTGCTCGCGATCGGCCACGCTCGCCTGCGGGAACTCGAGCTGCTCGGCTCGGATAGCCGTGGCGGGCGCACCTGGCAGATGGTTGCGACCGGCGTCGTGGTCGTGGTCGCCGCCCTGGGGATCCCGATCGCGCTCTTGAGCGGAACCTCCGCTCGGGACCTGCTGACTGCGGCCGGCGGCCCGGTCGGCAGTGCGATCGGCCTGCTGCTCGCACCGCTCGGCAGCCTTCTCACCGCTCTGGCGGCCGCGATCGGGCAGGTGCTCAACGGCATTCATCTGCCCTCACTTCCCGGCACGTCCGGGAGCGTTCCCACCAGCGGGACCGCCGGGAGCCCCGGCGGCTCGCACGGCGTGTCGCCGGTCGGCGGACCCGTGCCCGGGGGCTCGCTGCCCCTCGGCTGGCTGGTAGTGGCTGGGTTCGTCGCGGTCGTCGTGCTCCTGGTCATCGGTCTCCGCCGGCTCGCCGTCAATCGGCCTGACCTGCAGTTCACGGCACCTCCGCGCGAGGAGCGCCACAGGGAAGTGCACCCGCCGAGGTTGAACCTCCACCTGCCGCGGCCGGCCATCCATCCCCACGTCGCCCTGCCGCGGCGGCCGGCGTCGGCCCCGGAGGCGTACCTCGCGCTGCTGGACGAGCTCGCGGGCCGCGGCGAGCTGGGACGGCGACCGGCCGAGACGCCGCAAGCCCACGCCGAGCGTGCAGGGACACTCGGGCTGCCGCGGCGGCCGCTCGGGCTGCTTGCCGCGGACTACGAGCTCGCGGTCTACGGGCGGACAGCGATCGGCGAGAAGGAGACCGCTCGGGCGCTGGGCCGGTGGCGGCGGGTGCGGCATGTGGCTCGCGAGCTACGGCGGCGCGGCAGCGGGCAGTGAACGACGAGAGGTGGTGGGCGATACTGGGCAGTGTGCGAACCGCAACCTCGGGCTGGTCCGACTATCGCTGGATCTCTCGCGGCGCAGCGGCTTGGGTGTCCCTACGCGCTCGGCCGATCGTCGCAGGAGCTAGGCGGCAGCCATCTGCCAACAGCCAGGCGGCCATCCGGTTCCCAGGTCGCCCGAGTCCGCGCCACCGCGCAGAGGAAGGTCCGCGCAGTCTAGGGCCTATAGAGCTCGCAGGAGGTCTCATAGCCGGTGCCCCCGACGATGAGCACCTCGCCATCTGCGAGCAGGGTCGCGGTGAAAGCCTGCCGCGGTGAGTGCATCGAGCCAGTGGCGCTAAACGTGCCCGTGGTCGGATCGAACAACTCCGCCGTTGCCACGCCGTCGACCGGGTTGTCGTCGTTGATACCTCCCGCGACCAGCACCTTCCCGTCGGGAAGCAGGACCGCCACGTGGTCGCCTCTTGGCGTCGTCATCGATCCCGTAACCGTGAACGCGTCCGTTTTGGGGTCGAAGATCTCCGCGGACGAGAGATACGAGCCGCCCTCGTAGCTGAAGCCGCCGGTGAGCAGGACCCGGCCGTCCGAAAGGGCGGTCGCGGCGTGGTCCTCGCGTGGGGCCGTCATGTCTCCCGCCGGACTGAACCTGCCCGAGGCGGGATCGTAGATCTCGGCTGTCGCGAGAGTGATCGCCGTCCCCGATTGGGGATCTCCGCCCGCGCCTCCGCCGGCGATGAGGACTCGGCCGTCCGCCAGGACCGTGGCCGTGGCGCCCACGCGCGCACCTTTCATCGAGCCGGTCAGGGTGAACTTGCCTGATGCGGGGTCGTACAGCTCCGCGGATAACGAGTAGTTGCCGGAGCGGACATCCGAGCCGCCCGCCACCAGCACGCGTCCGTCCTGCAGGAGCGCCACGGCCGCGCCATACCGGTCGACGAGAGCCCTCACCGGGGTGAACTTGCCCGTGGCTGGATCGTAGAGCTCGGCGCCCGTGTCCTTGGCGTCGACGTTGTCCGCGGCGCCCACGACGAGAACTCGGCCATCGTGCAGGGTTATCGCCGCTGGTTGCGTCCGGTCATGCGAAAGTGAGCCGGTCGTGGTGAACGTCCCGGTCGAGGGGTCGTAGATCTCCGCCGCGAGCGAGTCGCCCCCCACGATAAGGACGCGACCGTCGAGGAGTATCGCCGCCGCGTGCGCGATGCGGGGCTCCTGCGTCGAGCCGGTCAGCGTGAAGGTTCCGTGGGCAGGAGTCGGCGAGGAGGTTGGCGTCGAGGGCGACGTAGGTTCGGCGCTCACGCTGGACGTAGGGCTCGTCATCGGGCTCGGGCTCGACGAGGGCAAGGCCGGGCCGCCTCCGCAACCCGCGACCGCCAGGACGAGGGCCGCTGCGCGAAGGGGCCGCCCTAGCGAGCCAAGACCCACTCTCACCCTCTGCCTCCCACTGCCTTCGGACTGACTGCAGGATGACGGATCCAGCGGGCGGGCGTGACGCCGGGCAGGCGGCGTCGGCCGGATGGGAAACGAGAGGTGGTGGGCGATACTGGACTCGAACCAGTGACCTCGCGGATGTGAACCGCGCGCTCTAACCAGCTGAGCTAATCGCCCACATCATGCGTCGGGGCGGCGACGGAGGCCGATTATACCGGGCGGGCGACCGAAGGCGGGGCCGACGCCGCGCCCTGGCGCCCGAAGGCGGGGCGCGGAGACGTGCGGGGGCAATCGCCAGATAAGTGCAAGGTGAGGCGCGCGGTCCATCCTGGCGTAGATGGACGATCTCCACCTCGGCCTCGCGCTCAGAGCTGCTCGCGTCAGGCGCCGCCTGCGTCAGATCGATCTGGGGGCGCAGGCCGGAGTGTCAGCCGCGGTCGTGTCTCGCTTGGAACACGGCGAACTCGATCGGGCGTCGCTGCGCGTTCTGCGCGGAATCGCGGCGAAGCTCGGCGTCAGCCTGGAACTCGTCCCGAGATCTGCGGGCGGCGAGTTCGACCGCGTCATCAACGCCCGACATGCGGCCCTGGGCGAACACGTCGCTGCTTGGATCGCACGCCGGCCCGGCTGGGTCGTGGTTGCTGAGGTTTCCTTCGCCATCTGCGGCGAACGCGGAGTCGTCGACCTCCTTGCCTGGCACGCCGCAACAGGCTCGGTCGTGGTGATCGAGCTCAAGACCGCCATCGTCGACGTGGACGAACTCATCGGGACACTCGACCGGAAGCGCCGGCTGGCGGCCCAAATCGCGGCGAGCCGCGGTTGGCCGGCCCGATCCGTGAGTGCCTGGCTGATAGTCGCCGCCTCGAGCACCAACCGCCGCAGGGTCGCCGACCACCGCACGTTGCTGACGTCGGCCCTCCCGCGAGACGGTCGATCCCTTGGGCCGCTCTTCCTCCACCCTGAGCGTGGGCCCGAATCCGGCATCGCCTTCTGGTCCAACTTGCCAGGAGCGAAAGTTAGCCATCCGATCGCGGCGCTACAGCGGGTGGTGAAGCGGCGGGACCACGCGCGACCACCAGAGCCACGCTCGGGCGCGGACTCGATGGGCGCCTTATGACCGGTCCGGAGACGACGGAGGCGGTCTCATCCGCTCCAACTCTCATGGGGCGCAAGTCTGACCAGATGCCCCGAGCGATTGGGCCGGGCCGCGACGGGCGTCGGGCCGGGCCGCGACGGGGCGGCCGAAGGCGGGCCGCGACGGGCCGGGCCGCGACGGGCGACGGCCCGGGCCGCGAACGGGTCGCGCCTGCCGGCGCCACTTCCCCTACAGCTTGAGGCCGGGCCAGCGGGCCGCGATTTCCTCGGGCGAGACTCCCTCGACGACGACCAGCTTGTGCCGCCCGGTCGCGCCCGCCACCAGGCGAACGGCGCTGCGGGCGACATTCAGCTCGTCGGCCAGGAGCCTGACGAGGGCGGCGTTCGCTGCCCCGCCCACGGGCGGCGCCGAAACCCTGGCCTGCAGCACTCCCTCGTCATTCACGCCGTCGACTCGATCGGCCCCGGCTCGGGGCGTCAGGCGGACAGCGAATCGGACCTCGGAGCGGCGCGTTCGATCGGCGAAACGGAAATCGGATTCCATCGCCGCTCGATTATGGTCGCGTTCCGAAAAGCCGCACTCGACAGGCCGATCATCCCGCCCGCCGGCCCGCTTGCGGCCGCTCTCCCCTACCCGGCCGGCCGCGCCCCGAACAGGGCTCGACCGACGCGGATGACCGTTGCGCCCTCCTCCACAGCCACCGGGTAGTCGTCCGTCATACCCATCGACAGCCCCGCGCCGAGCCCGGGCGCGCCATCGGGCCCGGTCGCCGCGTCGCGCAGCCGCTCGGACAGCTCCCGCAACCGCCCGAACGTCGGCCTGGCCTCATCGGCGGAGCCCACCAGCCGGCCGACCGTCATGAGCCCGAGCATGCGCAGGTTCGGCAGCCCCGCAAGCCCGCCCAGCTCCGCCTCCAGGGCTTCGGGCAGAAACCCGGCCTTGGCCTCGTCGCGGTCGACGTTCACCTGCAGGTAGATACGCAGGGGCGCCCGACCGAGCTCGCCGGCCAGTCGATCGAGCCTGCGCGCCAGATCGAGCGAGTCGACCGATTCGATTACATCGAACAGCTCGACCGCCCGGCGGGCCTTGTTCGACTGCAGCGGGCCGATCAGATGCCACGTCGCGCCCGGCAACAGCGGCGCCTTCGACTCGGCCTCCTGGACGCGATTCTCGGCCAGCGCAGCCAGCCCGGCCGCGATCGCCGCCTCCAACCGTGGCGCCGGCACGGTCTTGGAGACGGCCACGAGCTGGACGCCGGCCGGATCGCGCCCGGCACGGCGGCACGCGCCGGCGACGACCGAAAGGACTCGCGAACGCGCAGCGGAGAACGCGGCCACTGCTTCCGAATCAGGACCAGCCAAGGCGGCGAACGGCTACGCCTGCTCCTCCTGCGGAGGTCGCCGCAGGAAGCTCGGGATCTCGAGATCTGTGTCGTCGTAGGTGGGCCGCGGCCGATCGATCGCCGGCCGGCGAACGGACTGGGTCGTCTGGATCGGCACCGGCACCGGCGCGCGCTCGAGCGCGCCTGTGGCGCCGTAGATGCCCGCGGCCCGCGTGTGGACCGGCACCGCCTCCACCGCGTGCATGCGCTGGCGCTCCATCTCCTCCAGGAAGTCGGCGCTGTCGAAACGCTGCGAGTGGCCGGCGCCCGGCGTGGCCGCTCCGGCCTCGCGCCGCACCGGCTCGCGCTTGCGACTGGCATCGAAGCCCGTGGCGATGACCGTGATCAGGACCTCTTCGCCGAGGCGATCGTCGAAGCTCGTACCGAAGATGATGTTCGCCTCCGGATCCGCCACGGAGCGGATCTCCTCGGCAGCCTCAGTGACCTCGAACAGGCTGAGATTGGACGAGCCGGAGACGTTGAACAGAATGCCCTGGGCGCCGTTGATGCTGATCTCGAGGAGCGGACTGGCGATCGCCTGGCGGGTCGCGTCGATGGCCCGATTGTCGCCCGTCGCCCGGCCAATCCCCATGAGAGCCGACCCGGCGTCCTTCATGACCGCCCTGACGTCGGCGAAGTCCAGGTTGATCAGGCCGGGAACGGTGATGATATCGCTGATCCCCTGGACGCCCTGGCGCAGGACATCGTCGACGAAGCGGAAGGCCTCGACCAACGAGGTGTTCTTCTGGACGACGTCGCGCAGTCGATCGTTGGGGATGGTGATCAGCGTGTCCACCTTGGCCCGCAGAGCCTCGGCCGCTCGCTCAGCCACCAGCTTGCGACGGACACCCTCGAATGCGAAGGGTTTGGTGACCACGCCGATGGTGAGCGCGCCCAGGTCCCTGGCGATCTCGGCCACGATCGGGGCGGCGCCGGAGCCAGTGCCACCGCCCAGTCCGGCAGTGATGAAGACCATGTCCGAATCGCGCAGCGCGTCGGTGATCTTCTCGGCATCTTCCTCCGCCGCCCTCTGGCCGATGGAGGCATCGCCGCCCGCGCCGAGTCCGCGCGTGATCTTGTCGCCGATCCGGATCTTGTGGGGCGCGTCTGACTGGAGAAGGGCCTGGGCATCCGTGTTGCAGGCGATGAACTCCACGCCCATCATCTCGGCCCGGATCATCCGGTTGACGGCGTTGGACCCGCCGCCCCCGACACCAATGACCCGTATCAGGGCGAAGTTCTCGGAATCGGACCGTAGCGGCATTTCTTATCCTCCGGTGGCTCTCCGGCAGATGCCTGTCGTTCGGTCCGGCCGCCCGAGACTTGGTAGAGGTGTAGCGCTGTGCGGGCCGGCTCGGATGTGGACAAGTATACGCCGACTTTGGTTTGCATGCCCTGTGAATCGCATGCTGAAACACGATGTTTGAGCGTGCGATACGAACAAATGTGCGCACTTTTGCCGCGGAGCCACCCGTCGCCGGGACTTCCCTCCGCAGCCGCCCGAACGGGCGGTCTCAGGCCGGCGCGAAGGTCAATAGAACGGTCCGCACAGAGTTGTCCGAATTGGGGTCCAGCAATGCGATCGACTGCCAGGTGCCGAGCGTCAGGCGGCCACCGGTCACGGGCACGGTCAGCGAAGGCGGTGCCAGCAGGGGCAGCACATGATCGGCGCCGTGGCCGGGCGCACCGTGCTGGTGGACCCAATCGGCGCCCCGAGGGAGCAGCCGATCCAGGGCCGCCATCAGGTCGGCATCGGAACCGGCGCCCAGCTCCATCACCACGACCCCGGCCGTAGCGTGCGGGATGAAGACGACGAGCAGTCCATCGCCCTCGCCGGCGACGAATCTCTCGCAGGCAGCGGTCAGATCGTGCAGCCCGCGGTGGCGGCCGGTCTGGATGGTCAGCTCCTCCGTCTTCACGAGCTATCTCGGTTCAGGGGAACAGATGGCGGAGAGCGTCGCGAAGCCTGCCCACCGCCCCGCCCGCCGGCGCGGATTCGTAGCGCGAGCCATCCGCGCCTTCCAGGCCCCTGGCGCCCCACAGCAGCAGCCCGATCGCAGTGCTGTAGGCCGGGTTGAGGATGTTGTCAGTGAGACCGCCGACATCCGTGGGGCCGGCCACGCGGACCGGCATGTCCAGAACCTCGCGGCCCAGGGCCGCCGCTCCGCCCAGCTGAGCCGCGCCGCCGGTCAGGACGACGCCGGCCGGAAGCATGCCCTCGCCGGCCATTCTGATCTCGGCCCGGAGGAGCTCGAAGGTTTCGCGCATTCGGGCTTCGATGACCTGGCAGATGTCCAGCCGGCTGACCGTTCGGCCGGCCGGCTCGCCCAGCATCGAGACACTGATCATCTCGTCGGCTCGGACAGTCGAGAGGTCGCAGCTGCCGTGCTGGATCTTCAGCTCCTCGGCGACCTGCAGGCTGGTCTTGAGGCCGATCGCCACGTCGTTGGTCACGTTGTTGCCGCCGACCGGCAGAACTGCCGTCTTGTAGGCCTGGCCGTCGAGGAACAGCGCCAGATCGATCGTTCCGGCGCCGATGTCGACTACGGCGACGCCGAGCTCGCGTTCCGTCTCGGACAGGACCGCCTCGGCCGAGGCGAGAGAGGCGGCCACCAGCTCGTCGATCTTCACGTTGGCCGACTGGACGCACTTGGCCAGGTTCCGGACCGCCGTGGCGGACGCAGTGACGATGTGCGTCTCGATCTCGAGGCGGATGGCGCTCATGCCGAGCGGATCCTTGACCCCTTCCTGGCCATCCACGATGAAGCCGCGCGGCAGGACGTGCAGCACCTCGCGGTTGGACGGGATCGTGACGGCCCGCGCGACTTCCGTGGCGCGGAGGATGTCCTCGCGGGTGACCTCGCGGTGGTGGCCGCTGACGGCGACGGCACCACGCGAGTTCTGGCTCTCGACATTCTGACCGCCGACACCCACGAAGGCGCGGTCGATCTGATATCCGGAGGAGCGCTCCGAGTGCTCGACGGCGCCGGCGATCGACCGAACCGTCTGCTCGATGTTGACGACGACGGCCTTCTTGAGACCCGCCGCCGGCACGACGCCCTTGCCGACGATGGTCAGGCCGCCATCGCGACCCACCTCACCGATGAGCGCGCAAACCTTGCTTGTACCGACATCGATTCCGACCAGTACCGCTTCGCGTTCCACTGGCTCCGTCCTCGGTCTAGGGTCTCGCTCCGTTTCGCTAATCTTGACCGATCCGGCCGCGTCCGACCGGGGCAGTTCGAATGCCGCCACTCATCTGGCGATGTACGTGTCGATGTGATTGTCCGCGATGTCCGCGACGAGGAACACCCACGCGACGTGGTTCTCGCCGTAATGCGCCAACAGCGACCGCAGGTCGCGCACTTGCTCGGGTATGACCGTGTCCTTGCGCAGGGTCTCGGTATAGAACCCGAAGTCGGCCACCCAACCGTCTGGGCCCGAGCTCAGGGTGAAGCCGAACTGGTCGTCGAGGACGACGTCCAGGCTCGGCGCGTCGCTACCGACGTCGCCCGGAGTGATGCCGGCCAGGCGATAGGCCGCGTCCAGCGCGATGGGGTCGATGACGTCACCGAGTGACAGATTGGCATCGTCGGCCCGACGATCGTAGACGGCGGGCAGGCTCACGACCTGCGGGCCCGCCGTCGCGGCCGGTTCGGCTGTCGGAACCGGCAGAAGCGACGGGGCCGGCACCAGGGTCGCCGTCGGGCTGGGCTCCGCCGTCGGCTTCGTCGAGGGGCTGGGCTGGGGCGTCACCGTCGCCGTCGCCACTCGCCCCAGGGCCTGATCCGTATCCGACGCACCGGCAGCGCCGGAACTCGCGCTCTCGTCCGGAGTTCCGGTCGAGGCGGACGAGCTCGCGCCCGAACCGGGCGCGCTGGACGCGCTCGGCGCGCTCACGGTCCCGGGCGGCGGGTAGATGGGATTGCCGGCCGAATCCACCTGACCGAAGAGAAGCCCCGTGTCGTCGATGACATACCGCCGATCGCCGATCACCCATATCAGCCGCGGCTGACGCTCGACGACGGTGACGACGACGGTGTCCGGCAGCCTGACGTCGACCCGAGCCGACTCCACGGCCGGCAGCCCGGCGAGCGCCTGCGCGACCCGGTCGGTGCGAAGGCGGAAGAGATTGGGCGAGCCGTCCATGCCCACGATCTGGCTCACGGCCTGCTCGCCGGTGAACGTCGCCCCGTACACCTCCAGGTGCCGCGCGGCGAAGACGGGCGAGCCGCCCAGCGAGATGACCGTTAGCACGCACAGGAACATCAACACGAGGGCGTAGATCTGTGTCGAGCGCAGCCGTGGCGGCGTTGCGCGGCGGATCGGCTGGCGCCGGACCTGCGTCCCGGGCCGGCGGAGCGGCAGGGCGCGTTTCATCGGCATCGGCTCGGCGCTCAGCGCGGCAGGTCCGCGGTG
>PMXQ01000121.1 GCA_003171065.1 Chloroflexota bacterium | reverse complement strand
AGCCGCGACGACCTGCTGCTCAAAAACGCCGGGATCGTCCGGTCCGTCGTGCAGCAGGCGGTCCACTACTCTCCCGGCGCGATCCTCATCGTGGTGACGAACCCCCTCGACGCGATGGTCCACGTCGCCCTCGAGGCCAGCGGCTTTCCGCGCGAGCGCGTCATCGGCATGGCGGGCGTGCTGGACGGCGCCCGTTTCCGGACCTTCATCGCGCAGGACCTGGGCGTCTCGGCATCCGACGTCTCGGCCTTTGTGCTGGGCGGGCACGGCGACACGATGGTCCCTGTGCCGCGCTACTCGACCGTGGCCGGCATCCCGCTGCCGGAGCTCATGAAGCCCGAGCGGATCGAGGAGCTGGTCCAGCGGACCCGGACCGGCGGCGCCGAGATCGTCAGCTTGCTCAAGACCGGCAGCGCCTTCTACTCCCCGGCCTCGTCCGTGTTTCACATGGTCGACTCGATCCTCAACGACCGGAAGCGTGTCCTGGCCTGCGCCGTCCTGCTGCGGGGCGAATACGGCCTCGACGGTCTGGTCGTCGGTGTGCCCCTCGTGCTGGGAGCGTCGGGCGTCGAAAGGATCATCGAGGTCGCCCTGACCGAGGAGGAGCGGACCGCGCTGATGACCTCGGCAGGCTCGGTCCGCGGGCTCGTCGAGACGATGCACATCGCTTCGGCCTAGCCGCTGGAGCCGGCGCTGGCGGGCGACGCGGCCCGCGCTCGGAGGATGCCGGTCGGCAAACACAAGGAAGCCCCGGCGGTCCCGTCCGGCCGGGGCTTCCTGGGCTGTACGCAATTAGGGCGCCGGTCCCGGACCCCCGGAACCCCGGAACCGGCGCGGTCGCCCGTCCGATCCCCCTCGGAACGGCTCGCGCCGCGCATCGGGCGATTTCCCCCCGGATGCACATCGCCGGTCCCGGGATCTGATCCTGAAGCCGACGACCCCCGTATCAAGCCATGCCCTGGTTGTTGATGCGGAGCGGCTGGGCGACACGAGCGGTGTCGGCTGGGCGACACTGGAGCGTTGCGCCGGCTGTCGTCGGGCGACGGTTCCGAAGGAGGGGCGCCGGCCGCGCGACCCGGAACTCCCGGGCCCGGTACACTGCGGGCCGTGCTGGATGTGATCCGCCTCCAATTCGACCCGACGATCGCCCCATTCGGGCTGACCGTCCGGTTGGAGACGCTGGCCCTCGCTGGCGTCATTTTCGTCGCTCTCGTCCTCGCGGCGCTCGGCGCCGGCCGGATGCGCTCCCGGTTCGAGGCCACCCCGGACGGCTCGACCGAGGACGCGGCCCGCCTCCGCCGCGACGACCTCATCCTCATCGCCTTCGGAGCCGTGCCCGGCGCCGTGGTCGGCGGCCGGCTCGACTACGGGCTGATCCACTTCGACTACTTTAGCGTCGACCCGGGCCGCCTGGCCGACCCGGGGCAGGGTGGCCTGGCGCTTTCGCTGGCGGTGGTGTTCGGCACCGTCACCGCTCTTGCCGTGGCCCTCCTTCTGGCCGCGCCGATCGGCCGCTGGTTGCACGTCGCCGGCGGACCGCTGCTCGTGGGGCTCGGCCTGGGCAAGCTGGCGATGGTTCTGGGCGCGGATGGTCAGGGCCAGTTCTCCGACGCCGGGTGGGCGACCGCCTACCTGCGCCCCGGGCCCTGGCAGAGCGTCAGTGCGAATGCCTCCGCGCTGCCGTCCCAGGCCTTGGAGGGCATCCTCGTTCTGCTCGCCTTGGTAGCAATCCTGGCGGTCCCGTTCGCGTTGCGATTTCGTCTGCGGCGCTGGCGCCGGATCGTCCGGCCGGGTCTGGCGCCGCGGCGCGAGTGGCGGATGCTCACCGGCTACCGCCGCTTCCTCACGGTGTTGTGCCTGTGGTCGGTGGCGCGTTTCGCGGCCGCTTTCACGTGGCGCGACGCGCAGGTCGCCGGGCCGTTCCGGGCCGAGCAGGTTGTGCTGATGTTCGTCTTCGCCGCTTGCGTGGTCATCTTCCTCGTAGGCGGCCTGTGGGACTGGCGACGGGCGCGTGCCGCGAGAAAGGCCGCCGACCGGGCCGGGAACATGGACGACGGGGCCAATCTCCCCGAACCCAGGAGCATCGCAGAGGCGGCTCCACGGTAGATCGCGTATTCCGCGGCCATGCCCATGGCTGCTCGCTTTCCGTCTGGCGGTGCCGGAGTATCCTCGGATCATTCCCCTATGGGAGGCTCGATGTCGCCGACAAGTTCCGGCTCAGAAAGGAAGAGGACCCTGGCCTCGAGGCCAGGCGGCTCGGCCCGGATTGAAGGCGGTGACGGCACCGGTCGGCGGTCGGCGGTTCGGTCCCGGGCAGTCGAGTCCGAGGCGGTCCAGACCCGTGCGGGACGACCCGGGGCGCGACACCAGGAATCCATGAAGCCGCCTCCCGTGCTGGTGCGCCAGGTTCGGGGCGGCGTCGTCGAGGGCCGCCATCGTGGCTCGATCGTCCAGGTGGACGTGGACGGCACGGTCCACCGCGCCCTGGGCGACCCGGACGTCATCGTCAATCTGCGGTCGGCCGTGAAGCCTTTCGGACTCGTCGCGCTCGTCGAGGCCGGCGGCATCGAGGCCTTCGACCTCTCGACGGCGGAGCTGGCGATCATGGCTGGATCCCATTCGGGCGAGGACCTCCACGTTCGGACCCTGCAGGCCGTCTTCCGGCGATCGGGCATCTCGCAGCAGATGCTCGGCTGTGGCTCGGTGGGGGCACCGCTGGACGCCCTGACGGCCGCCCGTCTTGCGCGCGACGGTGAGAAGGCGGGCCAGATACGGCACATGTGCTCGGGCCAGCACACGTCGCTGCTGCTCCTGTGCAGGATCAACGACTGGCCCCTGGAGGAGTACTGGCGCCCCGACCATCCGGTCCAAAGCCTGTATTCGGCGACGATCGCGCGCGCGTTCAGCACCAGCGCGGCGCTCCTGGTGACCTCGACCGACGCCTGCGGGGTCCCGACCTACGCCTTCCCGCTGGCGGAGGTGGCGCGCGCGTTCGCGATGCTGGCAGATCCGGGCGCGGTTCGGCCGACCGACTCGCGCTTCAGCCTGGTCGAGCCCCTGACACGCGTTCGCGACGCCATGATGGCCAACCCGGAAATGGTGGCGGGTAGCCGCGATCGGCTCGACACCTCGGTCATGAAAGCCGTGCCGGGCCGCGTGATCGCCAAGGGCGGCGCCGAGGGCCTGCGGGGTTTCGCGATCGTGGCCGAGGCAGGTGCCGGTCGTCGTCGCCCGTCGGGGGTCGCGCTCAAGATCGAGGACGGCGGAGGGTTCGACCGGGCGGCCGCGGCGGCTTCCGTGGAGGCGCTCCGCCAGATCGGCGTTCTCGACTCCGCGGCCCTGCGCGCCCTCGCTCGGTATCACCGACCCGTGGCGCTCGACCCTCGCGGCCAGTCGGTCGGCGAAGCGGTCGCGGACTTCGAGCTGGCGCCTCTGGGCGAGCTGCTGTAGCTGAGCGCGGGACGCCAGGCGGCGCGTCGGGCTGAGGTCCCGGGGCCCTGCCCGTACACTAGGCGCATGACAGACGTCCGCGTTCGAATCGCGCCCAGCCCCACGGGGCCGCTGCACCTGGGGACCGCCAGAACGGCGCTCTTCAACTACCTGTTCGCGCGGCACCTCGGTGGGACCTTCATCTTCCGCCTGGAGGACACGGACCAGGCCCGCTCGACCGAGGCCCACGAGCTGGACATCCTCGAGGGCCTTCACTGGCTGGGGATTCGGTGGGACGAGGGACCGGGGATCGGTGACGAGCCGGAGCGCGGCTCGTACGGCCCGTACCGCCAGATGCAGCGCCTGGAGCGCTACACCGAAGCTGCCACGCGGCTGCTGGCCGAGGACAAGGCCTACTACTGCTACTGCACCCCGGAGGAGCTCGATGCCGAGAGAAAGCGCCAGGAGGCCGCCCGTGAGACGCCGCGGTACAGCGGCCGCTGCGCTCAGCTGACGCAGGCGGATCGGGCCGCCTTCGAGGTCGAGGGGCGCACGCCGGTGGTGCGCTTCCGAATCCCGGCGAACCGGACGATAGCCTTCGACGACATCGTGCGCGGGCACGTGGAGATCGACACGAACGCCCTGGGCGGCGACCTGGTGATCATCCGCTCCGATGGCACGCCGCTGTACCACTTCACCGTGGCGGTGGACGACGCCGCCATGGCGATCAGCCACGTGATCCGCGGCGAGGACCACCTCTCCAACACGCCCAAGCACATCCTGCTCTTCGAGGCGATGGGCTCCGCCGTGCCCCAGTTCGCCCACCTGCCGCTCATCCTCAATCCGGATCGGACCAAGATGAGCAAGCGGAAGAGCCAGACCGCGGTGGCGGCGTATCGCGCCGACGGCTTCATCCCCGAGGCCTTCGTCAACTACCTGGCGCTCCTGGGCTGGTCGACCGGCACCGAGGAGGAGGTCCTCTCGCTAGCCGAGCTGGTCGAGCGGTTCGAGCTTTCGACCGTCAACAAGGCCGGCGCCATCTTCGACCCCGAAAGGCTCGAATGGCTGAACGGCCAGTGGATCAGGCGGCTCTCGGCTGACGATCTGATCGATCGGTTGCGGCCGTTCATGGAGGCCGAGCTCGAGGCCGGCCGCATCGACTGGCTGCCGGCGGACGAGGAGATGCGGGCGCTGCTGCCGGTCCTGCAGGAGCGTCTGCCGACGCTCTCCGCCGTCGGCGAGATCATCGGCTTCCTGTTCGTGAAGGACCTTGATCCAGACCCGGCTCTCATCGTTCCGAAGCGTTGGGACGCGGCCACGACTGCGGCCGCCCTCACCGCCGCCCGCCAGACGATCGCCGACGTCGGGCGCGTGGCCTGGGAGGCGGACGAGATCGAGCCGCCGCTGCGACGTCTCGTGGAGGAGCGCGGCTGGAGGGCCGGCGACCTGTTCATGTCCATTCGCGTCGCCGTGACGGGTCGTACTGCCACCCCGCCGCTCTTCGATACGATGGTGGCGTTGGGCTACGAGCGGACCCTGGCCCGGCTGGACCGGGCGATCGAGCGGCTGGGAGCCCAGGCGGCCCCGACGAGCTAGGAGGGACGATGGCGCGCACCATCCTGGTCGTCGACGACGAGAAGACGCTGCGCGAGACGCTGGCCGAGAGCCTGGAGACGGAAGGCTTCGCCGTCGTCCAGGCGGCCGACGGGCGCGAGGCCGTGGAGGCGTTTCGGCGCCACCGGCCGGATCTGATCCTGCTCGACCTCATGCTGCCCGAGCTGAGTGGCACCGAGGTGTGCCGGATCGTTCGGGCCGAATCGGACGTGCCGATCCTGATGCTGACCGCCAAGAGCGCGGAGGTCGACAAGGTCGTCGGGCTGGAGCTGGGGGCGGACGACTACGTCACCAAGCCGTTCAGCTTCCGCGAGCTGCTGGCACGCATCCGCGCTCTGCTGCGCCGGTCGGAGGCGCAGGCCCAGGCGCCCGAATCGGAGACGATCGAGCTTGGGGCGGTCCGCGTCGACCTGGCGGGGCGGCGGCTGCTGCGCGGCGGTGAGGTCCTGCCGGTCAAGCCCAAGGCCTTCGAGCTGCTGCTCTTCCTCATTCGCAACGCCGGCCACGTCTTCACCCGCGACCAGCTGCTGGAGCGGGTCTGGGGCTACGACTATGCCGGCGAGACGCGGACCGTGGACGTGCACGTCCACTGGCTGCGGGCCCAGATCGAGGCCGACCCGGCCAACCCGGTCTACCTCGAGACGGTGCGCGGAGTGGGCTACGTGTTGAGGCGGCCAGAGGCGGGCTGAGCTGGCGCGGGGCCGTGCCGCGGGGCCCGTGCTTCGATGGGTCGGCGACGCCGGGCTAGACGCCGAACACGTGCAGCGTTGCGCCGATCGGGCCGGACAGGATCTCCAGTACGAAGAACGCACCCGCCGCGATGACGGCGGCACACGGGATCGTCAGGATCCAGGCCGTGACGATGCTGCGGGCGACTCCCCAGTGAACGGCGTTGGGTCGGTCGCTCGAGCCGACGCCCATGATCGCGGTCGAGATGACGTGGGTGGTCGAGACGGGCATTCCGAAGCGGGATGCTGTGAGGATGATCGAGGCGGCCGTCGTCTCCGCGGCGAAGCCGTGGACCGGGTCGAGCCTGACGACCTTCTGGCCCATCGTCTTCATGATCCGCCAGCCACCGGCGGCCGTGCCCAGGGACATGGCCGTGGCCGCCATCAGGATCACCCAGACGGGCACAGTCTTGTCGTGAATGACGCCGGCGCTGAACAGAGCCAGCGTCAGGATGCCCATCGTCTTCTGGGCGTCGTTGGAGCCGTGGCTCAGGGCCATGTAGGTCGCGGACAGGATCTGCAGGCGGCGGAAGCGCTCGCTGATTCGGCGGGGGCTGACGTCCTGAGGTTCGGTCGGGTCGGGCCGTCCGGATGCGCCTCCCGCCCGGCGACGTCGGAAAGAGCGCCTGATGCGATTCGGTCCGGCTCGAACGATCCAGTTCAGCAGGACCACCATGAAGCCGAACCCGATCAGCAGGCCGAGGATAGGCGAGGAGACGAGCGGCAGCAGCACCTTGCCTGCGAAGTTGCCCCACTGGACGGCATTCGGGCCGGCAGAGGCCCAGGCAGCGCCGATCAGGCCACCGATGAGGGCATGGCTGCTGGAGCTGGGGATCGCCAGGGCCCATGTGATCAGGTTCCAGGCGATCGCCCCGAGCAGCGCCGCGGCGAGGACTGTGGCGCCGTTGCCCAGGATCATGTTGTCCTGGACGATCCCGCTGCCGATCGTGCTCGCCACGGCGGTGCCGAACACCAGGGCCCCGACGAAGTTGGCGGAGGCCGACAAGAAGATCGCGTACTCGGGCTTGAGCGCCCGGGTCGCCACCGAAGTGGCGATCGCGTTGGCGGTGTCGTGGAAGCCATTGATGTAGTCGAACGAGACGCCCAGCGCGAAGATCGCGATCAGCCCCAGGACCGTGCTCTCGGACAAACCTGCTCGCCCTCGCGGTAACGGCCGGACCGCGGCAGGGATCGCCGCATTTGAGAGGCTAGCAGGTCGGTCGCCGGCCGTCGCGGCGATCGAGTCCCCCGGAGTTGCTCGTTGCTGGGAGACGCTCCGCAGCGCGCCGGAACGAGCGCACGTGACGAACGCGCCGGACGAGACCGGGGACCGGGGCTCGTGCCGCCTTCGACCCGTCTTCGCCGCCAATGAGCTAACCTCGCGATTGTTGCCGACAAGCGAACGAGGTATCGCGCGATATGGGTCGTCCCCGACCGTACAGTCTCCCGGCGATCGCACTAGCCTTCGTCGTAGGCTTGGCGGCCTGCTCGAACGCAGCGGGTTCGTCCCTGCTCCCCGCTCTCCCGGTGCCCTCGGCGGCGTCGGCCGGGCCGAGCGACGCGCTCGTCTCGCCCACGCCTTCGCTCCCGACCACTACCGCGTCCCCAACTGCGACGGCATCCGTTCAGCCGTCGGCGTCCGCTCCGAGCCCGATGGCCACCCCGGGCAGCTGGACCCTCGACGTCTACGATGCCCGAGCCGTTCGCTGGCAGAACCCCGATCTGTCGGCGTGCACCGCCGCCTCCGCTTTGATGATGCTCAACATGGCGGTCTACTGGCAGGACTACGTGCCATTGGGCGCCCTCGAGCCGGTGCCGTCGCCTCCACGCGGCTGGAAGCCGGACATCACGTTAGCGCGCCAGAAATCGATCCTTGCCTACCAGCGGAAGACGGGGACGATGTCGTTGTCGTGGCCGGGTGCGGACGCTCACGGCTGGCGCAACTCCCTCAACTACTACGGCTGGGGCAGCATCGACGCTGGCGTCTATGGCGACCAGTGGTTCACCTCGTTCGACGCCGCCGCCCGAGCGACCGTCACGGCCATCGCGCTGTTTCGAAAGCCCGTCGGGATCCTGAGCATGGCGGGGAATCACGCCCAGATCGTCACCGGCTATCGGGTGACGGGCGGCGATCCACGGACGGGCACAGCCTACTTCACGGTCGTCGGCGTCTACCTGACCGATCCCCTACAATCCCACGGCTTCCGCGACTACTACGTACCTCTCGCGACCTGGAAGTCCGGCGGCAAGACGATCAGGTTCACTCCCTACGAGATGACGAACTCGCCCAAGGTGGACCCCATCGACGGCCAGACGGGCAACGCCGAATGGGACGGCAAGTGGGTGATAGTTGCGCCGGTGGCGTGAGCGGACGACCATCGAGGCGGGCGCAGCCGGTGGAGCTCGGTGGCGGCTACGGGTTGAGGTCTTCTACCTCGCCGGTCGCCAGGTAGACCACGTCTTCGGCGATGTTGGTGACCCGGTCGCCAATCCGCTCGAGGTAGTGGGCGGCGAAGAGGATCCTCGTGCCCGGGTCGACCTTGGCGGGATCGGTCCGCATCTCGGCCAGGACGTCGTCGAAGACCTGGTGATACAGGCGGTCTATCTCGTCGTCGCGCTTGGCCACGAGACGTGCTTTGGCCTCATCGATGTCGACCAAGGCCATCACCACGTCTCGAACCAGGCGGGCCGCCAGCGTGGCCATCGGGGTCAGCTCGTCGTAGGTGACCATGCTGACCACTCCCGCGAGTTTGCGGGCCTGCTTGGCCACGGAGCCGGCATGGTCGCCGATCCGCTCGAGCTCCCAGGTAACCCTGTCCAGGGCAATCAGGAAGCGCAGGTCGCTGGCGACGGGAGCCTGCGTGGCAATCGTCATAGCCACCAGCGCGGTGACGGAGCGCTGGACCTCATTGATCCGTCCGTCGGAGGTGATGACCTTCTGGGCCAGCGCCGCATCGCGGTTCAGCAGCGCGTCGTGTGCCGCCAGGATCTGCTCCTCCACCAGGCTGCCCATGCGCAGCACGCCGTCCTTGACGTCGGCCATCTCGATGTCAAGGCTCTCGCGGATGTGGGTGGCGCGACGCTCGGCGCTGCTGTCGTCGGCGCGGTCGGCCCTATCGGCGGCTCGATCGTCGGCGCGGTCAGCTCGATCGTCGGCGCGGTCGGCCCTATCGGCCGCTCGATCGGCGGCCCTATCGGCCGCTCGATCGGCGGGCGAGGTAGAGGGGTCCTCCGGGGATCTCATGGCTAGCTCCTCGCTCTCGGGGGCGCTCATCCGAACCGCCCGGAGATGTAGTCCTCGGTCAGGCGCTCGTTCGGCCGGGTGAAGATGCGCCCGGTGGGGCCGACTTCAACGAGGTATCCGGCCCGGTCCTCGGCCATCGTGAAGAATGCCGTGACGTCGCTCACTCGAGCTGCCTGCTGCATGTTGTGGGTCACGATGACGATCGTGTAAGCCTCGCGAAGCTCGCGCAACAGCTCCTCGATACGGAGTGTGGAAACCGGGTCGAGAGCCGAGGCGGGTTCGTCCATCAGGATGACCTCGGGATCCGTGGCCAGAACACGGGCGATGCAAAGCCGCTGCTGCTGGCCGCCGGAGAGAGCCAGGCCGGACTTTCGACGGAGGTCGTCCTTGACCTCATCCCAGAGCGCCGCGCGCCTGAGGCTGGTTTCGACCAGCTCGTCGAGTTTGCGCCTGTCGTTCTGGCCGCGCCGGCGCGGGCCGTAGGCGACGTTCTCGAAGATCGACATCGGAAAGGGATTGGGCCGCTGGAAGACCATGCCGACGCGGCGTCGAAGCTCGACGACGCTGACGTCAGTCTCCATGACGTTCTCGCCGTCGAGCGTGACCGCGCCTCGAACGCTGGCGCCCGGGATCAGATCGTTCATCCGGTTGAAACACCGCAGCAACGTCGACTTGCCACTCCCGGACGGACCGATGAGAGCCATGATCGAGCGTTCCTGGATGGTGAGGCTGACGTCGCGAACCGCTATCTTCTCGCCGTAGAGGATCGAAACGCGATCGGTCGAGAGCTTGACGTCGTCCGTGCGAGCGGCGAATTCGTCGGCGCCTTCTTTGGACGTCGTCACCTCTATGGGCCGGAGCACGGGTTCTGGGTAGGTGGCGGTTGTGGGCATCTCGTCTCCGGTGCTCATGATGCGGTCAGTCTGCGGGTCAGGATGCGACCGATGCCGCGCGCCCCGAGGTTGAATAGCAGGACCATCGAGATGAGGACGGCGGCGGAGCCGTCGACGATCTGGTTCTTGAAGGCGCCTAGGCCTTCGGAGTTGAGTTTGTAGATGTAGACCGAGAGCGTCGTGGCGGGGCGGAATGGGCTCCACGGTGAGGCTGGGTTCAGCAGGTCGAAGTTGGTGAAGTTGTAGTGGGGCGGCGTCCCGATTCCGGACGTGAAGAGCAGCACGGCCGCCTCGCCGAACACCCGGCCCGCCGTGAGGATCACGCCGGTTATGAGACCTGGGATGGCCAGCGGCACGACCACGTGCCGGATGGTCTGCCACTTGGTGGCGCCCAGGGCGAGGCTGGCGCTGCGTTCCTCCTGTGGCACGGCCCGAAGCGCCTGTTCGGACAGCCGGGTCATAAGCGGCAGGTTGAAGAAGGTCAGGGCCAGCGCGCCGGCCAGGGCGGTGAAGCCCCAATGGGCGTCGTCGACGAAGAGGATCAAACCGAAAAGGCCCACCACGATCGACGGCACGGAGCTGATCGCCTCTTCGGCGAATCGAATGGCGCTGGTCACCGCGTTCTCGCTGGCGTATTCGGACATGTAGATGCCGCCCAGGACGCCTACCGGAACGGCGATCAGCATCGTTAGGACGAGCATGTAGATCGAGTTCCACAGGACGGGCAGGATGCCGCCCAGGGTCGTCTCGCTCGGGTCGCTCAGGATGAAGCTTGGCGACACCACCCCCCACGCCGCGAGCGCGAAGTGCAGGATGATGCTCCCGAGGATCAGCAGGACCAGCACTCCCGTGCCCCACAGGACCACGGTCGCAGCGCGGTCGGCCAGGATGCTGCCGCGAGAGCTCTTGCGTCGAAGGCTGGGTTTGGGGGCCATCGGCCGGCCGAAGGAGCCTGAGGTCGCGGTCACGACGCCAACCTCCGCTTGTTGATCAACCGCACGAGCACCACGGAGGTGATCGAGATGATGAGCAGGACCAGGCTCATGGTCCATAGAGCGTCCTGCCACGGCTCGCCGAAGACCGTGTTGCCCATGTCGAGCGTTATCTGCGAGGTAAGCGTCGTCAACGGCTGGGTGATTGCCGCGGGCATCGTGGGTGAGTTACCGATGACCATCTGAACTGCGAGAGCCTCACCGGCTGCTCGAGTCATGCCCAGTACGACGGCCGTCAGGACGCCGCTCAGGGCGGACGGGAGGAGGAGATGGCGGATCATCTGCCAGCGGGTGGTGCCCAGGGCCAGCGAGCCCGTCCGGAGCTCCTGGGGGACGGCGCGGAACGCGTCGTACGAAACGCTGGTGATGGTCGGCAGAACCATGATCGACAGCACCAGCGAGCCCGCCATCCAGGAGAAGCCGGTGAGGAAGCCCGGCATGCTGAAGACCGGGCCCGCGATCGGCAGCGAGATGACGATGGGGCCGCTGAAGGTGTCGGCCAGGAAAGGGACGAGAACCGTGATACCGAGCCAACCCCAAACGACGCTCGGGATGCCTACGAAGATCTCGAGGGAGGGCTGGACGACTGCCTTGGCCCAATTCGGTGCGACCTCCGAGAGGAACAGGGCGAGGCCAACTGAGAGCGGCGTGGAGATCAACAGAGCCACGGCCGTTACGCAGACCGTGGCGGCGATGAAGGGCAGGAGGCCGAACTCGGGCCCGGCGTTGGCCAGGGGATTCCATGTCGGCGAGAAGATCTCGCCGACGGAAACTCCATCCTTCACGAAGAGCTGGATGCCCTGCCAGGCTATGAAGGCCATCAGCAGGGCCACGATGGCGATCATCGAGACCGCCGCCAGGAACACGACGCGCCGGGGAACGTCGATCCGTTCGAGCAGGCCCGGCCGGGCCCGCAGCCCGGTCAGGCGGTTGGCTGTTGTCATTTGAGCCATCGGCGCTGCCTCGACTCGATCGGTTCCGAGAAAAGGGAAGGCTCCGGGCCCCGATGCGAACGGCGGTGCCCGGAGCGGAGGAGAGGAACCTACTGCATGGAGACGGGGCCGTACGAGTCCTTGGGGATGATCGTTCCCTGGACTTCCGGTCCCATCATGAAATCGAGGAATGCGGCGGTCAGGCCGGTGGCCGTGCCCTTGGTGTAGAGGTTGCCGTCGGCGGCGAGCTTGTACGTTCCGTTGCCGACATTGGCGATGGTGGCGCTGACGCCGTCGAGCTGCAGGCCGTTGAGCAGAGGCTTGTTGGCCGGGTCGTTGTAATAGGAGAAACCGATGACGCTGACCGCGCCGTTGGTCTTGGTGACGGCCGTCGTGACCGCGCCGTTCGAGTCCTCGGTCAAAGTCTGTCCGCCGGTCGCCTCGGTGGCCCCGCCGAGGACCAGCCTCAAGAAGGTGGCTCGGGTGCCGGACGACTGCGGGCGGAAGATCAGCACGATCGGGATGTTCGGGCCGCCAACCTGGCTCCAGTTGGTGTCCGTGCCGGTCCAGATGTCGATGTTCTGCTGGGTGGTCAGGTTGGTGATGCCGGTCACGTCGAGATTGGTGACGACGATCCAGCCCTGGCGGCAGACGACGTGGTCGACGAGCGTGTCGGCGTCGGGCGTGGCCAGCTTTGTGTTGGCGAGAACGTCGGACGCGCCGATCTGGACGGAGCCCCCATCCACCTGGCCGAGGCCGGTGCCGGAGCCGCCGCCGTTGACGGTGATCGTGGCGCCCGGGCAGGCGGATTGGTAGGCGGTGGCGGCGTCCTGGATCAGCGGCTGGAGGGCGGTCGAGCCCGCCTCGGTGATGCTGCCGCTGACGCAGTTGACGGTGGCGGCCGTGGTGGGGGCGGGGGGGTTCGTGGGCGCTGGGCTCGGTGTCGCGTTGGCAGAGCAGGCAGCCAGCACCAGGGTGGCCGCGACGGCCAGTGCGCTCATGCGACGCATTCCGTTCATCGACTCAATGTCTCCTCGTCTGTTGGGCAACCGAACGACTTCATCCTGCTTCCGGGTTCAGGTTCCAGTGCGATGGTCGGAGCCCTGGCTTAACGTTGTGTTGGCGGTTCGTTAACGTTCGAGGGACTGTCTTCGGACGCCGCGGGGGGATCGAACAAGTATCCCGAGCCGCGCACGGTCAGCAGGTGGATGGGTTCGGCCGGGTCCCGCTCGATCTTGGTGCGGAGCCAGAAGACGTATACGTCGACCATCCGCTCGTTACCGGCGATGCCGGGCCACACGTTCCTGAGCAGCTCCTCGCGCGAGAAGGCCCGACCGGGATGCATGGCCAGGAACTCCAGCAGAGCCAGTTCTTTGGGCCGGAGCGGCAGGAGGTGGCCGTCGCGGCGAATGGCCCGGGCTCGAAGGTCGAGTTCCACTCCGGGGCCGACCAGGATCCGGTGGCCCGGCAGCAGCCCGGCGCCGGGCACTCGGCGGCCAGCGATGGAAAGGCGCCCCACGACCTCCATCGGGTCCGACGAGAGATCGATGGCGTCGTTGAAGCCGAGTTCCAGGGCGTGGAGTCGAGCCGCCACGGTCTGATGTGAGCTCAGCAGGACGGCGCAGGAGCGGCGATGCGCGGCGAGCCAGCCGGCGACGCGCTGGAGGTCGCCGGGTCCGGCGGGAGGAGCGATGAGCACGACCAGGCTCGGCTCCACCTCCGCCAGGACCTCCGCGAAGGCGGTGGAACTCTGCTCGACCCGAACCTCGACATCGGGGAACAGGCGGGGGAGATCGATCGGGCCGTCCGGGTCGGCCAGGGCGAGCCAGCCGGGAAAGGGCTCGGCCGTGGGCCGGAAGGGGAGGCTGCCGACCCTGAGGCTAGCCTCGGCCGCAGAGGGGACGTCGCTGTGGGCCCGCGTCATCCGCCGAATCTGGCCGTGCGCTGTTAACGCCGTGTTCCAGCGACGTGAACGTTGGGACCGCAGGTGCGCCGCGCGGACGGCGGCGGAGGTCAGGATTTGGGGCCGCGGCTCGCCGAGCCGCGAGCCTCCCCGCCGCAGGACGGCTAGGCGTGCTTGACGACGATCCGCTCGATCAGGTCCGCCACATCCTCGCACTTGTCGATCGTGTCTTCGAGGAGGGCGTAGACGTCCTTCCATTTGAGGACGTCGATGGTCTTAGTGCCATCGTCGAAGAGCCCAGCGATGGCGGATCGAACCAGGCGGTCGCCCTCGTTCTCGAGACGATGGACCTCCACCAGGAACGGCTCGAGCCCCTTGAAGCCACGCAGATTGGACAGGGCCTGGTGAAGTGTTTCGCACGCCTGGACGATCAACGCGGCCTGCTTGACCGACGTCTTGGTGGGGGAGTCGATGCGGTACAGCACAAACGTGTCGGCGACTTCCTCGATGAGGTCCAGAACGTCGTCTAGGCCCGATATGAGGGCGTGGATCTCCTCGCGGTCGAACGGTGTCACGAAGGTCGACTCAAGGCGGCGGCCGATGTCGTGGCTGATCTCGTCGCCCCGATGCTCCGTGTCGCGGATCTTCTTGGCGGCCTTGTCGACGTTGTCGTATGAACGGAGCATCGCCTCCAGCTGGCGAGCGCCGTCGAGGACGTTGGCCGCGTCCTGGACGAAGAGGTCGAAGAAGCGCTCTTCGCGCGGGATCAGTCGAAAAGACGGCACCTGTACCTCCGGAAGCGTCACCGTGCATCCAGGGTCCGGGCGAGTTCCGGCCCAGGAGGGACGCGCCTGCTTCAACACCCCTTAGCGTAGCGATAGGTGAGTCCTGCTGCTCAGCAGTTCCAGTTGCCCGAGCCGAACCGCCTGGGGTGTGCCATGCTCGATGCATGGATGCCGTCGTGGTGCTGTTCATCGCGGTCCTGGCCTCTCTGCTGGGTTGGGCTCTCGCGGTGGCGATCTCACGCGGGCGCACGCTCGAGCGCCTGCGCGACGCGACCGGCGCAATGGACACTGAGGATGTTGAACGGCGCGTCCGGGACGCCCTCGAACGGGCTGATGACGCCCGCTGGGACGCGGAGCAGGCGCTCCATGACAGTGACTACCTGACCGAGCTGATGACGGCCGGAGTGGTGCGCCTTCGGGACGACTTGACCGTCCAGTTTGCCAACGGCGCCGCCCACGTCATGCTCGAGCGGCGGCCCGGCACGATGATCGGCCGCTCGGCTTTGGAGGCCTTCGTCGACGCCCGAATCGAGGGCATCGCCCGGGCCGCCATGGAGTTCGGATCGGCGAGCGGCGAGCTCACGATCCGCTCAAGTGGCGGCCCCACGGTCACGGCCCGTGCCCGACGTTCGCCGGTCTCGGGAGTGTGGTTGATTCTGGAAGACGTCTCCGAGTTGCGGCGCCTCCAGAGGATCCGCGCGGAATTCATCGACAACCTCTCGCACGAGCTGCGCACGCCGCTGACGACGATCAGCCTGCTGGCGGAAACCGCCGCCCGGGAGGCCGAGACCGCCACACCTCGCCTGCGCGACCGCATCGCCAAGATCGAGGTTGAGACGGGGCACCTGACGCAGATGGTCAACGAGCTGCTCGACCTGTCGCGCATCGAGAGCGGCACGGCCCAGCTGCTGCTCGACGACGTGGACATGATCCGGTTGGTCCGGTCCACGGCCGAACGGCTACGGCTCTTCGCCGAACGACAGGGCCTGCAGATCACGTTGGACGTGCCGGACCGCATCTCCCCGGTTCGCGGCGACGAGGATCGGCTTGGCCAGGTCCTGGTGAATCTGCTGCACAACGCAGTGAAGTTCAGCCCGAATGGCGGCACGATAGTCGTTGGCGCGTCCGAGACCGTCGACGAGGTCACCGTCTGGGTACGCGACCCCGGCATCGGCGTTCCGCGGGCCGATCTGACCCGCATTTTCGAGCGGTTCTACAAGGTCGACCGGGCGCGCGCCAGGGGTCGCGGAGGCACGGGTCTCGGACTCTCGATCGCCCGGCACGTAGTCAACGCGCATGGCGGCCGTATCTGGGTCGAGTCCGAGGAAGGCCAGGGCTCGAGGTTCGCGTTCACGATTCCGGCCGCCCCCGGGCATGGGGTCGGCTCGACCGGCACCGCCCAGGGCTGAACAAGGTCCGCCCGGCGATCTGCCTGGCCGGTGGATCCGGGTTACGGATTGAGATCCTCGACTGCGCCGGTCGAGAGGAAGACAACCTCCTCGGCGATGTTCGTGACCCGATCGCCGATGCGCTCGAAGTGCTTGGCGGCGAACAGCAGGTGGGCGCCGGACTCGACCCAGCCGGGCTCCTTTCGCATCCGTTCGAGCGTCCGATCGAAGTAGGCGTGGTACAGCCGGTCGATCTCGTCATCCTGGACTGCCACTTTGCGGGCGGCCTCTGCGTCGAGGTCAACCAGGGCCAGCAGCACGCCGTGCAGGATGGCGCTGGCCAGCTCGCCCATCCGATCCAGGCCGGCGCCCACCGGCCTGCCATCGATCTCGCTGTCGACCAGTTTGGCGATCTGACGGGCCACGCCCGCCGCGTGGTCCCCGATGCGCTCGAGTTCGTACGTCACGTGGTACAGCGAAACCAGGAGCTGCAGGTCTCCGGCGACGGGGGCCTGCGTGGCGATCGTCGTGATGATCAGCTCGGTCAGGTCCGTCTGGGCGAGGTTGATTCTCGAGTCGTTGGCCACAACGGCCGCGGCCGCCGGCAGGTCCCTGCGCGACAGGGCGGCGATGGCCCCGTCGATCCCGCTGGCCACGAGCTCGCCCATGCGAACCACGCCGGCACGAACCTGCTGCAGCTCACCGTCGAAGACGTCCCGGTGACCATGAGCGACGAAACGATCGCTGTCCCGCATACCCGACCCCTGTGACCCTGGAGGAGCCGCGTCGGCCCCGGCGGGAATGCGCGACCGGTGAGCTGCCGCACGGGGACGCCCCTGGCTCGAAAGCATAGCGTTGTCGTCGCGGTCGGTGAACGCCGTCCTGCGGAGGCGTCTAGTCGTCAGGGGCGCCCAGGAGCTCCAGGATGGCGCGATACGAGAGGTTCGTCCGCCGGGTGATCAGCATGGCGACACGGCGCGGGTTGCGCCGGACCCGACCTGGCCGGGGATACCCGAGGCGCGGCCATAGAGCCAGGGCTCGGGCGTAGTAGTCGGGTGCAGGCTGAGGCGACGTTCCGTCTACGGAGCTGCTCATCCACCATCACTACCTCCAGCTCGTCGTCCGAGTCCTCGGCCGCCCTGTCGGACTCGAGCTCCAGCCAGCGCATGGCGTAAGCGACCTCGAGAACCTCTGCGGCGAACCGGCGGCAAGGACCGGCGTCGCGAGCCGGCACAGCGACTCACGTCGATACGACTCGAGAAGGGCCACCCGGCTTCTGATCGGCTCGAGCTGGGCGCGCACGAGAGCAACACGGTCGGCCAGTGTCGGCGTGGCTACCGACTCCATTTCGACTGGCGGCATCGTCGATAGGCCTCCTTGTCCACCGGGCGCGCTTGGCGACGCGAGCCCGATCGGTGGACGAGGCCGAGCGTGGCTGGCGTTCTTGATCGGCCCGTGAACAGTGGGTTAACGCGAGGTCATATCGCGCCGGACGGCGAGGAACGGCGGTCGGACGGCCCGGCCTGCCTGCGTCCTCGATGGCGGGATGCCGGCTGCTCAGTTCGACGACGGACGATGCAGGTACCCGGCTAGCGGGCGGTCCGGCTGACGAGCTTGTAGAGCGCGGCCCCGCAGCTCGGGCACGTGCCCGACAGCGCGGATCCGCCGTTGGCGGTGACCACCGGCTTTGGGTCCGCCATCTGGACGCGCTTCTTCTCGCGCAGGCAGTAGGCCTCGACAGGCTGGTTGCCGGCGGTTGCCGGAGCGGCCGCGGCCTTGGGCGGGCTGCTCTTCGTGGTGGCTTTCGGTTTGGAATCAGGGGTAGCCGGGGCGGACTTTGGGTCGGCCGCGGCCTTCGGGTCGGCTGCGGCGGCGACCGCCTTGCGCTTCGATCGAGGCTCGGGCGCCGGCTTTGCTGCCGGCTTGGCCGCCTTGGCCGCCTTGGCCGCCTTGGCCGGAACGGCCGAAGACGATGTCCTGACCCCGTCGAGAGCCGCCTCGAGGCGCTGTCGGCGCCAGCGCGCCTTCTCCAGCCTCCGTACGCGCTTCGCCTCTGTTCGGGCCGCGTCGGCCAGCTGCCGTTCGAGCCGCCGGAGGTGCTTACGGACCTTGCGGTCCGCTTTGGGCTTCGCCTTGGAGACCGCCCTGGTCGCGGGAGTCTCGGCGGGCCCGGCGGCCCCGCTCTCGGGCTTCACGCCGGCAGCATCCGGCTCGGCCTGCTTGGACTTGCGAACGCGACGCTTGGCCATCGAGAGCATCTCCCGCTATCGTCGCGGCGGCGGCGCGCACTCGACTCCGGTGCGCCTGCGACGTCCGGGGCAATAGTGCCACCGAGTTGGCCTGCCGTACATACGGGGCGCTTCGGGTCGAAGCCGGCCGGCGCGTTCCGGCGCTCCTGCGTCCGGGCGCTCGAGGCCTTCGGTCGGGCCGTCGGCCGCGCCGTCAGCCCCGGGCGGTCAGAAGATCGGGCGGCAGGAGCCAGCGAAGGATCCCGACTCCAGGCTCGAGTGGACGCGGGAGATCGATTCGAACCAGGGCGCCCTTTCGAATCGGCAGATCGTCGACTCCGACCAGGAGGGCCGCCAGTTCGCCGAAGTCCGGGTCGTGGCCGACCAGCACCGGCCGGGCCGGATCCCCTGCCTCTGTCAGCAAAGCCTCCAGCGACTCGATGTCCAGTGCGCCTCCCAGCGCGTCGTCCACCCGGACCGGCAGGCCGAGTGGCGCCGCCACGAGCCTGGCCGTCTCGAGCGCCCGCGTCTTGGGAGAGCTCAGGATCGCGTCGGGCGCGAAGCCGGCGGCGGCGAGGAAGAGGCCCAGGCGCTCGGCCTGCAGGCGGCCCCTCTCGGACAGCGGCCGAACGTCATCGGGGCCGGACCATTTGAGTGGGTCGCCGGCGTGAGCGTGGCGCAGGAAATAGAGCTGGATCTCGGAGCGGGCGTTCACTGCCGGATCATCGCACCGGACGGGCCCTGGCGCCGGTGACGCGGGGACGACCTGAAGGGCAAAGGGCCGAGTTCATCGCCGGAAGATCTACAGGGCCGCGGTCGCTCGCCCGAGGGCTCGCCGGAAGGGCGCCCCCACGACCGCCCGCCAGACTGGCCCGAGCGCCCGGCGGCGGCGCGCGAGCTCGCGCTCGCGCGAGTGAAGGTACGCGCCGATGGCTTCCGTCTCGGCCCGCGACAGTTCCCCGGCACGGGCCACCAGGACGTCGCGGGCCAGCTTGGCCGCGACGTCGGCGTCGTGCAGGCAGCCCAGGAAGTCCTGCAGGGCGACGACCCGCTCGAGAAGACGAGTCGAATCCGGACCCAGGGTCTCGCCGAAGAACTCCAGGTCGTAGCGCAGCCACTTGCTCGCGATCCGCAGCTGATGGAGCGTCTCGACGTCCGCCCACGGCAGGACCAGCTCGAAGGCTCGGACCGCCTCGTAGGCCGCCCAGATTTGCGACGGAACGCGGTCTCTGATGCGATGGGGCAGAGTGGGGGAGGCGACGTTCGCGGCCTCGTTGGCACCCGCCTCGAGGAATTCCTTCATCTCGTCGAGGAATTCGGCATAGCGGCCGGAGTCCAGCTCGTCGATGAGCAGGTCTCTGTCCGAGCTGCGCTGGCGGCGCCAGAGGGCCAGCAGCGGCTCCAGGCCCGGCTGCTGGTCCGGATCCAGACCCAGCCGGTACGACTCCAGGCCGTCGATCAGCACGTCCAGGTCGCGCACCGCGCCGAGGCGATCGGCGAGGATCCGCAGCCGGCGGCGCAGCTTCCTGGTCTTGCCCGGCTTGAATGCGTCGTCGAAGACGCGCCAGGCGGCGCGCATTCGCCGGGTGGCCACGCGCATGTTATGGAGATCCTCCAGGTCGGATCCGTCGCGCGTGCCGCGCTCCTTTGCCCGCATCCGGGCGAAGTGATACTTGATGACCTTGCGGGCGGCCTCCGGCAGGCTGTCGTCCGGGAGGACTCCGATGGCCCTCGGGCCGTTCGCGTGAACGGGAGCAGAGACGCGCTCCAGCTGCGGAGAAGTCGAAAGGTCGGTCGATGGCGTCTCCGCGGTGGTTTCGATGGCCCCAGCCACCTCTTCCGCACCCACTCGAGCCTCGGCCCGCGAGCGTCCTCGACGGCTGCCCAGGAGGGCCGGCGGCGCCTCGAGCCAGTGCTGGTGGACCTCCTCGGGCATCGTCGGGAGCGCCTTTCGGACGGCGCGGACGGCCCGGTCCAGCTTGGAGCGGGAGGATCGGCGCAGGCCCTCGTCCCGATCGAGGATCTCCCCAACGGCCTGTAGCTGCTCCTCCGACCCGGCGTCCAGCTCCACCTCGAGCTCGTCGAAATGGTCGAGGGTCCGGCCGTCGACAAGCACTTCGGCCTCATCGACGCTGAGGTCGGCCGTCGTCTCACCGGCCACGAGCCGGCGGACTCGACGCACCTGGCGGATGGTCAGCAACTCCACCAGGGGCGCGTCGCCGCACAGTTCAAGGACGACCGATCGTGCCGGAGATGCCGACCAATCCGCGACCGGCGCGTCCGGGTCTGCGGGACCCTCGAGCTCTTCGCGACGATGCAGCCCGCCCTCCGGCGTGGCCCGGCGCTTGAGGCCGATCACGGTTTCGCCGGCGGTCCGGCGGAACCTGGCGGCGAAGCCCGCCCTGGTGAGGGCCCAGTCCGCCGAGTCGACGTAGCGGTCCTCGATGTGCACGATGCGGACCTGGCCGGCCGGCATGAAAGGGCCCAGCTCGGGCGCGACCAGATAACGATCGGCACTGCCCGGCGACCTGAGCTGGTACTTCATCTCGACCTCGACCTTCCGACCCGTGACCACCTGGCCGCTCCTCCGGATAGAGACTACGCCCTCGGATCGAGAGAGCCCGCCCCGGCGTGAGGCCGTCGCGGCGCGACGGCCTCGACCGCAACGGAGGCAATCGACCGCGCCTGAAGGGTCTCGAATGTGTCGATCGTACTCGGAACGCCGGTCAGCTCCTCGGTTCGATGATAGGCACCGTCCGCGCCGAGCTGCCACGAGCGGCGATCGTCTGAAAGCATCACCTCAACCAGTGAGCGGATCTTCGCCTGGGCTTCCAGATCCTCGACCGGCACGATGGCCTCCACGCGGCGGTCCAGGTTTCGCTCCATGAGGTCCGCCGAGCCGATGTACCACTCCGGCCGACCGTCGTTGGCGAAGCTGAAGATGCGCGAATGCTCGAGATACTGACCGACGATCGAGCGAACCTGGATGCCCTCGCTGACTCGCGGCACGCCCGGCCAGAGGGAGCAGATACCCCGGATCAGCAAATCCACCTGGACTCCGGCCTGGGAGGCCGCGTAGAGGGCGGCGACGCAGGCCGGATCGACGAGGGAGTTGAGCTTCAGAATGATGCGGGCGGGTTTGCCGGCGCGGGCGTGGTTCGTCTCGCGCTCGATCATGGACAGGATCCAGTTGCGCAGATTCATCGGCGCGACGATCAGGCGCCGGAAGTCGCGCTGGCGCGAAAGACCCGTGAGGACGTTGAACAGGTCGCTGACGTCGGCGCCCAGCTCCGGCCGGCACGAGAGAAGGCCCAGGTCTGTATACAGGCGGGCGGTGCCCGGGTTGTAGTTGCCCGTGCCGATGTGGACGTAGCGGCGCAGCGCGGAGCCCTCGCGGCGAACCACCAGGCTCGTCTTGGAATGCGTCTTGAGGCCGACCAGCCCGTAGACGACGTGGGCCCCCGCCTGCTCGAGCTTGCGGGCCCATTCGATGTTCGCCTGCTCATCGAAGCGGGCCTTGATCTCGACCAGCACCACGACCTGCTTGCCGCGCTCCGCGGCGGAGATCAGGTCGCGCACGATGGGGGAGTCGCCGCTGGTCCGATACAGCGTCATCTTGATCGAGAGGACTTCCGGGTCCGTCGCCGCCTGGGCGATGAACCGCTGCGTGGACGCGGCGAAGCTCTCATAGGGATGGTGAACCAGAAGATCTCCGGCCCGGATGGCGGCGAAGACGTCGGCCGGCTCGTCTTCGTCCGGCGGCGCCAGGCGGGGCGGCACGACCGGCGTGTAAGGGGCGAGCTTGAGGTCCGGCCGGTCAAGGCCGGCCAGCTGCATCAGGCCCGTGTGGTCGAGCATGCCGCCGACTTCGTAGCAGTCCTCGGGGCCGACCCCGACGCCGCGCTCCAGGATCAGCCGCATCGCCGGGGGCATGGCGCGGTCCACTTCCAGGCGCACCGCGTCCCCGAAGCGGCGTCGCCGCAGCTCCTCCTCGATCGCCAGGAGCAGATCGTCGGCCTCGTCCTCTTCGAGCTCGAAGTCGGCGTTGCGGGTGACGCGGAAGAGATGGGTCTCGCGGATCGTCATGCCCGAGAAGAGCATGTCCAGGTTGGCGGCTATGACCTCCTCGACGAGGACGAACTTGCTCGGCTCGATCTCGATCAGGCGCGAGAGCAGGGAGGGCACCTTGACGCGGGCGAAGCGTTCCTCGCCGTCGTCGGGGTCCTCGATCCGGATCGCCAGCGACAGACTGAGGGTGCTGATGTACGGGAACGGATGCCCGGGATCGACGGCCAGCGGCGTGAGCACGGGGTAGATCTCATCGATGAAGCGCTGCCGCAGAGCCTCGTGGTGCTCGGGTGTTTCGGCGTAACCCACGATCGAGATGCCCGCGTCGCTCAGGGCTGCGCGGACTCGCTCGAAGGCCTGGCCCTGCTCCAGCAGCATCTCGCGGACTCGCGCTCGGATCGCGGCCAGCTGCTCCGCCGCGGGCTTGTCGCCGGGGCTCGAGGGCGCGGCCTTCGCCTGCGCCTGCTCCACCAGCCCCGAAACCCTGATCTGGAAGAACTCGTCCATGTTGCTGGCGAAGATCGCCAGGAACTTGACCCGCTCCAGGAGCGGGTTTCGGTCGTCGCCGGCCTCGAACAGGACGCGCCGGTGGAATTCGAGCGAGCTGAGCTCACGATTGATGTATGGGAACTCGGAACTCGTCTCGTGGGGGGCCGAGCCCTTTGGTATCGAGTCCCTGCGAACGATTGCCGTCACTTCACCCCGGGCGCTCGTGGCGCCGCTGTCGCTTCGCGCCTCGGCCACTCGGGTGGCCTCGCCGCGTATCGGCCCATTCTCGTCAGGCGCGCGCCGGGCGCAATAGGGAGGCCCCCCGGGCGCGCCCACTGCACGCCCCTCGGGCGGCCGCCGCCACCGGCGTGCGGGTCGCCATCGTCAGCCGTCGGCGTGGTACCTCCGCTCGCCGGTCCGAGGATCCACGAAGACCCGCATGCGACGGCGGCTCGTCGGGTCGACGAAGACCTCGTTGGTCGGCAGGAAGCGCGGCTCGAGCACGCCGTCTTCGCCACCTCCCGGGCCCGGCTCTTCATGCCCTAGATCAGCCGAGTCGGAGCGGTAGCGAGAGCGCTGCAGGACTGCCGCGATCATGAGGGCCGCCCCCAGGACGATCGCTTCCACGCCCGCAGCCACGCCCGAGCCGCCAGTTGCGGCGGCGAACCCGCCAAGGATAAGCAGCGCCCCAATTCCGAAGGCGAGCCACCGTATCCACGAGGACAGCATTCAACCCTCCTGGCCCGGCTCCAGGGATCGGCGCGCGCCTCTCAGCCGGCGGCGCAACTCCAGGTACAAAGCAAGAGCGGCGCCGTCGGCAGCTCGGGCCTGTGGACCAGCCGCCTACTCGGCAACGGGTTTGGCGTTGGCGTCGGGGACGACGACGACTGCGGTCCCGTAGGCCACGATCTCCGACATCGACGTGCCGATCTCGGACGAGTCGAAACGCATCGAGAGCACTGCGTTGCCGCCCATCGTGGTGGCGTTCTGGACCATTCGGTCCAGCGCCTGGCGTCGCGTGTCCTCGAGCAGCTCCGTGTACTCGTGGATCTCGCCGCCCACGATCGAGCGAAGGCCGGCCGCAAAGTTGCCGGCGAAGCCGCGGCTTCGAACGACCAGGCCGAAAACCTGACCCTTGACCTCGGTGACCCGATAGCCTGCCAGGTAGGGTGTCGTGGCGACGATCATGCGATCTCCTTCGATGAGTTGTTTGGCCCGCATCCTTGTGTCGCCGCTAGCCTAGGACGGACGGCGACGGACTGCGGCGCATTCGGTGCAAGGGCAGTTCTCGCGGAGCGATTCGAACGTGTAGTAGCCGGTGTCGTGGCCGTCGGCCCAGGTTGGGGCCAGCGCGTATGCGCCGATCAGTCTCACGTCCACGAGCTGGGTCTGGATCGATGTGAGCGCGGGGTTGGTGTCGAGCCAGCCCGGCCGCCCCGCCTCGCCCTGGCAGAAGGCACACGGGCAGAGCAGGCGAAGGGTCTCCGCGTCGAATTCGCTGTGGTGGGCGTCGGCCCAATCGATCGCCAGGCGCCCGGTCGTTCGATCGGCGTTGATGTTCAGCGGCTTGTTGGCCGGACTCAGACTCATGCCCCATTCTAGGTGCGGCGTCGCGGCTGATGCCCCGGCGCGTGACCGGGTGGCCGCGGGCCGGTTCAAGGAACTCCGTTCCGCCCTAACTCCGGCCGATCCCGCTTCGCGGCTCACACCAGAACAGACTTCGTCGCGGCGCGCCGCGTTCGGTCGGGGCGAGCTCGAGTCGGCGCGAAAGGCGTGGTTGTTGCGGCTCTCCTGGGACGGCGTCCGCGAACCATCCGATTCCCGCCTCGGAACGATGGAACCGTCGTGCCAAGGGTCGACAGGCCTGGCATTCTTGAGACGGAGTGGCCGAACATACCAGTCGAAAGCTCGGTCCTACTGAGTGACTCGACAGCAACCGGAGATCACATGTCCCTCATCATCGACGCGGTCTCGAAGCGCTTCGGCGAAGTCCAGGCCCTCGACGACGTGTCGCTGGAGATCAAGCCGGGTGAGGTCTTTGGCTTCCTGGGCGCCAACGGCGCGGGCAAGACGACGGCGATGCGGATCGTCCTCGACATCCTGAGACCGGATTCGGGAACGATCGCCTGGAACGGCCAGCTGAACACGGAAGTTTCGCGCGATACCTGGGGCTACCTGCCCGAGGAGCGCGGACTGTACGCCAAGATGAAGGTCCTCGAGCAGCTGGTCTTCTTCGCCAAGCTCCACGGCGTGAAGCCCCGGAAGGCGGAGCAGGAGACGCGCGACTGGCTGGAGCGCTTCCGCATCCCCGAATACGCGGACAAGCGTGCCGAGGAGCTCTCCAAGGGTAACCAGCAGAAGATCCAGTTCATCGCGGCCATCCTGCACGACCCGCAGGTGCTGCTCATGGACGAGCCGTTCACGGGCCTCGACCCGGTCAACGCCGCGCTGCTGAAGGAGGCCTTCCAGGAGATGAAGGATCGCGGCAAGACGCTGGTCTTCTCGACCCATCAGATGGACACCGTCGAGGAGTTGTGCGAGTCGATCGCCATCCTGGATCGCGGCCGGGTGGTCGTGGGCGGCACCGTCCGTGATGTCCGCCGCTCCACCGGGCGGCAGGTCGTTCGGCTGGCTGTGGAAGGCGACTCGCAGATCGACTGGCTCGGGACCCTGGACGGAGTTCGCGTCACGAGGCGCGGTCAGGACTACACGGAGGCGGAGGTTGCGCCGGGTCAGGACCCGGCCACCGTTCTGCAGGCCGCCCTGGCACGGGGCTGCAGGATCCGCCAATTCGAGATAGCGGACCCCTCGCTCGAGCAGATCTTCATCGAGCACGTCGGCCAGATCGATACCAGCGAGCGAACGCTCGCTCCCAGGGGAGCGTACGCATGAACGGCTGGCGCACTCTGTTCCCCAACGCCTGGTACATCTCGGTCCGCGAGTTCCGCAGCCGGGCCAGGAGCCGAAGCTTCGTCATCGGGACCGTCATCCTGGCGGTGATCGCCTTCGCGGCGACGCAGGTGCCAGTCCTGATCGATTTCGCCATCGGCACGACCCAGACCCGCCTCGAGGTCGTCGTTCGCGCCTCCGGTTTGCCGTCCGACTCGGTCGCGGCCGTGACCGGGACGCTCAACGGGCAGGACGCGACTTCGGACCACCAGCCGTTCGTCCTCTCCTGGCTTCCCGGAGGCGACCTGGCGGCCGCTCAGCAGGCTCTTGAGCAGGGCAAGTTCGACGCCCTGTTGATCGTGGACCGCGACCAGGCTACCCAGAATCTCGGCTTCACCCTTCGAACGGATCTCGCGGCGGATGGGCCGGTCGTGCGGGCCATCAACTCCGCGGCCACCTGGCTTGCGCTGGACGACGGCCTGGCTCGGGCCGGCACCTCGATCGGTGCGGTGCAGGCGACGCCGTTTGCAGTCCTGCCAGTCAACTCCTCGTCTGGTGCCGCAAACAGCATCAGCCAGGAGGTTTCGACCAACCTGCTTTCGACCGGTCTGATCGTGTTGATCTTCATGGCCATCATCACCTACGGCATGTGGGTGGCGATGAGCGTGGCCGAGGAAAAGGGCAGCCGCGTAATGGAGCTCATGCTCAACGCGACCACGCCGCTCCAGATGCTCGCCGGCAAGGTGATCGGGAACGGGGCGGCCGGGCTGACGCAGTACGGGATCATCCTTGCCGCGGTGGTCGGCGGGATCCTGGCCCAGGGCCCGATTCACCAGATAGTCCTGGGCTCAGGCTCGGGTGTTCCGTTCGGCGGATTCGACCCGGTCGTTCTGGTGGCCTTCGCCGTGCTGTTCGTGCTCGGGTTCCTCTTCTACTCGCTCCTGTACGCGGCTCTCGGGTCGCTCGTGAGCCGGCAGGAGGACGTCCAGAGCGCCACCTCGCCGCTGATGATGCTGATCTTCGTCGGATACTTCATGTCGATCTTCGGCCTTCAGGCGATCGACGAGACATGGGTCAAGGTCGCTTCCTTCGTGCCGTTCTTCAGCCCCTACCTCATGCTGGCCAGGGTCTCGGCCGGCCACGTGGCGCTCTGGGAGTTCGCGCTGGCAGTCGTGTTCCTGCTGGCCGGCATCGCCGTTGCGCTCGTCGCGGCGGCGCGCATCTACAGCGCCGGCGTGCTGCTCTACGGCCAGCGTATCGGCCTTCGCCAGGTCCTGAAATCGGCGCGCGTCTCGCGCTAGGTCCAGGGGTGCCGCGCGCGGCGGGACGCGGCGGCAGGGCGCGGCGGCCCGGCGGCTGCGGTCAGTCGTCGAACGGCAGCCGCTGGATCAAAGCCAGGACCGGCCGCGTCGGAACGATCGGTTCGGGCAGCAGGTGGAGCGGCACTTCGCCGGGCTGGGTCGGGATCCAGCGCCACAGGTCGCTGCGTCGGCCGGGCAGATATGGGCTGCGCAGGTGGCGGGCCATCACGCCGGCAAGGCCCTGCTGCGCGACCGCGAAATGCAGGTCGAAGCCGTCGTTCACCACGCCGGGCACCACGACCAGCTCAGGGCTGGGCGTCACGATCTTCGCCAGGCGTTCGCGGCGCTTGAACAGAGGCTGGGCGACCAGCGGCCGCCCCCCAGACCAGAGCAGGTCGAAGACGAGATAGACCGGGCTGAGCCCGGTGGCCTGCCCGTCCGCCAGGCGGCCTGCCAGCGCCTCGTGGTCCATTCGGCCGGACCGATCCGGCACGACCAGCTCGCCGTCGAGGATCGCGGGCGGCTCACCGACGAGATCCACGATGTAGGCAAGCTCCGGCAGATGCGGGGCCAGATCGCGCCCGGTTTCGTCGAGCAGTCGAAGTTTCGGCCTGCCCGGGCGCCCCGGCTCGATGAAGGCCAGCGCGCGCCGGCCGCCCCAGTTCGGCTCGAAGACGTGATCGGCCGAGTCGAACGGAGCCTCGGCCGATCGGGGCATCATCGGCCGCAGAGTACGTGGCAGCCGCGCCACGTCCCCGGTGAGGCTCAAGTTCAGCTGGTCGGACACCAGGCGATGGTACGCCCCGGCGCGAGCGCTGCAACCATCGGGCCCGACTTCAGCCGATCGGGCGCGCGCTCGGCTCAGTACTCGTCGGGGACAAAGTGCTGGCTGAAGATCGGCGGGCGAACGTAGCCGTCCTCCGCCTGGCGAGGTGGCAGCTCGATCTTCGGCTCGACCAGGTTCTCATAGGGAATGACGCTCAGCAGGTGGCGGATCGTGTTCAGGCGGGCTCGCTTCTTGTCGTCCGCCGCGACCACCCACCAGGGGGCCTCGGGGATGTCGGTCGCCGAGAACATGGCGTCCTTGGCGCGCGAGTACTCGACCCACTTCGAGCGGGACATGACGTCCATGGGCGAGAGCTTCCAGTGCTTGGTCGGGTCCGCCAGGCGGTCCTGGAAGCGCTTCTCCTGCTCCTCGTTGCCGACCGAGAACCAGTACTTGATCAGGGTGATTCCGGACCGGAGGAGCATCCGCTCGAACTCGGGGCAGGAGCGCAGGAACTCCGCGTATTCCTCCTGGGTGCAGAAGCCCATGACGTGCTCGACGCCGGCGCGGTTGTACCAGCTGCGGTCGAACAGAACCATCTCGCCGGCAGCCGGGAGCTGCGCCACGTAGCGCTGGAAATACCACTGCGTCTTTTCCCGGTCGGTCGGCGTGCCCAGGGCCACGACGCGGCAGACGCGCGGGTTCAGCGGCGCGGAGATCGTCTTGATCGCGCCGCCCTTGCCGGCGGCGTCGCGGCCCTCGAACAGGATCACGACCTTGAGGCCGCGGGCTTTGATCCACTCTTGGAGCTTGACCAGCTCGACGTTGAGGCTGGCGAGCTGTGTCAGGTAGAACTTGAGGTCGAGCTTCTTGCCGGGGTCCTGGCGCTGGTCGCCTTCAGACGTCAGGCCAGGGCCCGTCTGCGCCGCATGGGCCTTGGCGGCCGCTCTGGCGAGGGCGCGCTCACGCGCCACGACGGCGGCTGCCGTGGCCACGGCAGCCTTGTTGAAGTCGCCCGGGTCGGGCGGCGCTGGCATCGAACGGGCGCTCGCCCGGTGTTGGTCGTGTTGACGCTTTGCCATCGACAGCTCCTTGGTGGGCAAAGGAGACATCGGCGACCGGTGCCGGCTTCCGTAGGGTAGCGCGCCACGGCAGCGATGCTCAAACGTTGGATGTGATCGTGGGGTGCGCGCGCGGCCGCTAACATCTCATCCCATGCGCTGGTTACGGGCCCTCTATGTCTCCAACGGCCTCGCCATCGGCGCCCTGTACGGCTTCGTGCCCGTCCTGCTGCAGTCGAGGGGCTTCGACCCGGCCCTGATCGGCCTGACGACGGGCCTCGGCTCGCTCGCGTACGCGATCGCCCTGCCGGCCTGGGGCCACATGGGCGACATCGTCAGCGGCCCGCGTCGCACGCTGCAGCTGGCCTGCATCCCGGCGGCCATCTTCGCCATCGGCCTCAGCGCACCGATCCCGGCGATCGCCATCATCTTCTGCCAGCTGGTGATCAGCGCCGGCGGAGGGCCGACCCTTGCCCTGACCGATGCCATGGCCGTGCCAACGCTGGCGAATGCCTCGCGCGAGTATTCGCGGCTCCGGCTTCTGACGAGCCTGGGAGCGGCCAGCGCGGCCGTCGGTTGCGGTTTCCTCTACGCGCAGACGGGCTACCTGGCCGCACCGTTCGTGTACTTTTTCACCATGGCGGCGACCGTGATATGCGTCATGTTCGTGCCGCTGGGCCGCGACAGCGAGCGCCGCCGCATGGCCCGCAGGGCGGCCGAAGGGCGCGCCCAGGCTGCTCCGGAGCGCGGCCGGTTCGGTTCGGTCGGGGAGGCCTTCAAAGTCGAGCCGCGGCTGGTCGGCGTCCTGGCTTCGGTGACCCTCGTCTTCCTCGGCTGCATGTCCGCGGCCACCTACATCACCATCAGGATCGCCGACCTGGGCGGCGGGCCAGTGGAAGTCGGCCTGTCGAACGGCATCGGTTCGGTCGCGGAGGTCCCGGGCCTCATCCTGGCTGGCTGGCTCGCGAGTCGGATCGGGATTCGGATCGTCCTGGCGGTTTCGGCAATTGGTTTCGCGGCCTGCATGATGAGCTGGATCGTCCTCGTCGGCGCCGGCCCGATCCTGGCCACCCGCTTCGCGTCGGGGGTCTTTTTCGGGGGCATCTTCTTCTCGTTCGTGCTGACGATGGCGAGGTTGCTGCCGGCGCGCCTTCAGGCCACGGGCCAGACGCTCTTCCAGGCGGCGTGCTTCGGGGTCGCGGCGATCGTCGCGAATCTTGGCGGCGGGCTGCTGTACTCCGCGGCGGGTCCGCTCGGAGTGTTCGGCGCGGGTGGCGTGTGTGCGATCGCCGGCGGGCTGGTGGGTTTGGTGGTCCTGCCCGGCGTAACTGACGCGGCGGCCCCCGCCGGCTCCGCGCCCGCGGAGCCTGCGCTTCCATCCTCGGCCGCGACGGCGACCTGACCCCGGGCGGGCGCCGCCCGCGTCGGCCGATCCGCTGCGTGAGCAGCCGACGGCGCGCGTCTCTGCCCCTGGACCCGGTACCATGCCGTCAGCGGCGCGACGGAGGAGGAACCATGCGGCTCTGGGGCGGTCGATTTGAAGGCACGACTGACGAGCGGGTGGCCGACTTCACCCGATCGATCGAGCTTGACCGCGCGCTGGCGATCGACGACATCGCCGGCTCGATTGCCCACGTCCACGGGCTCGGGCGGGCCGGGCTGCTCGCGGACGACGAGGTGGCCACGGTCGTCGCCGGCCTCGAAGGCCTGCGCGGCGAGGTAGAGGCCGGAACGCTGGTGTGGGACCCGGCTCTCGAAGACGTGCACATGAATCTCGAAGCGGCGCTGCGAGCCCGGATCGGGCCGCTCGCCGGGCGCCTGCACACCGGTCGGTCGCGCAACGACCAGGTCGCCACGGACCTGCGGCTCTGGCTTCGCCGCACGATAGATGGCCTGGACGTGGCGATCCTGGACATGGAGCGGGCGCTCGTCGGGCTGGCGGTCCGCGACGGCGAGGCCGTCATACCGGGCGCCACGCACATCCAGCCGGCCCAGCCTGTGCTGCTGGCCCATCACCTGCTGGCGTACGTCGAGATGCTCGAACGCGACCGGGGTCGACTGGCCGACTGCCGGCGGCGGGCGAACGTCTCGCCACTGGGCTCGGGCGCACTGGCGGGAGCTGGCTATCCGCTCGACCGCGAGGCGACGGCGAAGGAGCTCGGGTTCGACGGGGTTACCGCCAACTCGCTCGACGCCGTGAGCGACCGCGACTTCGTCGTGGAGGCGCTGGCGGCCATCGCGCTGTGCATGGTCCACCTGTCGCGGCTGGCCGAGGAGATCACCTGGTGGTCGAACCCGCGGTTCGGCTTCGTCCGGGCGGCGGATTCCTTCTCGACCGGCTCGTCGATGATGCCCAACAAGAAGAACCCCGACCCGGCCGAACTCGTGCGGGGCCGGGCGGCGCGCGTGATCGGGTCGCTGACCGGGACGCTGGCGCTGCTGAAGGGATTGCCGCTCGCGTACCAGCGCGATCTGCAGGAGGACAAGCCACCGTTGTTCGAGGCGTCGGCCACGCTGGAGGCGTCGCTCGGCGTCATGGCCGGGATGATCTCCACTCTGACCGTAGATCGCGACCGGATGCGGGCCGCGGCGGGGGAGGGATACATCACCGCAACGGCCGTCGCCGATGCCCTCGTCCGGCGGGGAGTGGCTTTTCGGGCGGCCCACCGGGTCGTGGGCACGCTGGTCGCCGAAGCGGAGAGGGGCGGCATCGGGCTCGAGGCGCTCGACGACGCCACGATCGCCGCGGCGCTGGCTGCCTCCGACGACAGCATCGCGGTCACGATCATCGGCGATGCCGCGCTACCCGGGGAGTTGCGCGCCGCGGCGGGGCTGGATGGCGCGCTGGCCAGCTGCGACGTCGTCGGCGGCACCGCACCCCGTCGCGTGGCTGCGGCCCTGGCCGCGGCGAGGGGTCGCCTGGGCGTGTAGGGCCGGCGCGCCAGCCCGGCCGCCGCGCCAGCCCGGCCGCCGCGCCAGCCCGGCCGCCGCGCCGCACGTCCGCGCAGGTCGGGCCCAGCTGATGCGCCCGCGCAATCGTCCCGATTTGTCACCGAATCTGCGCCGCATTGATGTCCCATTCGGAGCCGACGACGGCGTAGTCTGGTGTGGCGCGGAGGGGTGCGCCGCGCCAGGCAGGTGGACCGATGAAGCTGCACGAGTACGAGCCGGTCGGGGGAGATTCCAAACCCCGCGCGATGCACCGCGAAGGGTCGTCCGTGCTGACCTGCGCCGC
>PMXQ01000022.1 GCA_003171065.1 Chloroflexota bacterium | reverse complement strand
TGCTCGTGCATCGACTTGATCGTTGCCAGCAGTTCCTTGTCCTTGGCCGTGGCCTTGTCGCCGGCCTTGGTGACCTTGACGAGCTGATCCTCGAGGTTCGGCAGGAACTCGTGGAGCGGCGGGTCGATCAGCCGGATGACGACCGGCAGGCCGGACATGGCGGTGAGGATGCCCTCGAAGTCGCCCTGCTGGAGCGCCTCGAGCTTGGCCATCGCCGCGTCGAACTGCCTGACGGAGGCTTTCTCTTCGGTGGTGAGCTTCTCGCCCGCGGCGAGCTTCGCCTTGGCCCGAGTCGCCGCGTGGGCGACCAGGATCGCGCTGCGGACGATCGCCAGGCGCGGACCCTCGCGGAACATGTGCTCGGTGCGGCAGAGGCCGATGCCCTGGGCGCCGTAGGATCGGGCCTGAGCGGCCTCCTCCGGCTTGTCGGCGTTGGTCCAGATCATCAGGCGGCGCATCTTGTCGGCCCACTCGAGGATCTTCTGCAGGTCCTTCTGGTCCTCGAACCCGGCGGGGACTGTCGGCAGCGCGCCGAGGAAGACCTCGCCGGTCGAGCCGTCGAGGCTGACGAAATCGCCTTCCTTGATCGTCACCCCGTTGGCTGTCGCCGACTTGGTCGCGTAGGTGACCTCGAGCTCGCTGCAGCCCGAAACGCATGGCTTGCCGATCTGGCGAGCGACGACCGCGGCATGCGAGGTCGCGCCGCCCTTGGCGGTCAGAATGCCCTGAGCGACGGCCATGCCGTGGAAGTCGTCAGGAGAGGTCTCCTCGCGGACGAGGATGACTTTCTGGCCCTTCTCGACGGCGGCCACGGCGGCATCGGCATCGAAGACGACCTTGCCGACGGCGGCGCCCGGGGAGGCGTTCAGGCCCTTGGCGAAGCGCTTGGCGGCCTTGCGGGCGGCCGTGTCGAACTGGTTGCGCAGGAGCTGGTCGACCTGGGCCGGCTCGATGCGGGCTACCGCCTCTTCCTTGGTGATCAGCTTCTCTTTGACCATGTCGATCGCGATCCGAACGGCGGCGGCGGCGGTGCGCTTGGCGCTGCGTGTCTGGAGCATGTAGAGGCGGCCGCGCTCGATCGTGAACTCGAGGTCCTGGACGTCCCGGTAATGCTTCTCGAGCTTCTCGGCGATCTTCTTGAACTCGGCGTAGGCCCTGGGCATGTCCTGGGCCAGCGCCGCGATCGGGGACGGAGTGCGGATGCCCGCGACGACGTCCTCGCCCTGGGCGTTGACCAGGTATTCGCCGAAGAGGACCTTCTCGCCGGTGTTGGGGTTGCGGGTGAAGGCAACGCCGGTGCCGGAATCGTTGCCCATGTTGCCGAAGACCATGGTCACGACGTTGACGGCGGTGCCGAGGTCGTGCGCGATCTTCTGGCTGTTGCGGTAGTCGTTGGCGCGCTTGCCGAACCAGGAGGCGAAGACGGCCTTGATGGCCAGGTCGAGCTGCTCGTTCGGATCGTCCGGGAACGCGCGGCCCATCTGGTCCTTGACGATCTTCTTGTACGTGGCGACGAGCTTCTTGAGGTCGTCGACGTTGAGATCGGTGTCTTTGGCGTCCTTACCGTGCGCGGCCTTGGCGGCGTCGAGGGCCTCGTCGAAGCGGTTGTACTCGACTTCCTTGCCGTCCTTGTCCTTGGACAGTCGCGGCGGGACGCTGAGGACGATCCGGCCGAACATCGAGATGAAGCGGCGGTACGCATCCCAGCCGAAGCGCTCGTTGCCGGTGAAGGCGATGAGACCCTGAAGGGTCGTCTCGTTGAGGCCGAGGTTCAGGACGGTGTCCATCATGCCCGGCATCGAGAACTTGGCGCCGGAGCGGACCGACACCAGGAGCGGGTTCTTCGGATCGCCGAAGCCCTTCCCGGTCTGCTGCTCGACGACCCTGACGGCAGCGAGGACGTCGTCCCAGAGGCCGGCCGGAAGGGTTTTGCCGGCGGAGAAGTAGTCGTTGCAGGCTTCGGTGGTGATAGTGAATCCGGGGGGAGTCGGCAGACCCGCGTTGGTCATCTCCGCCAGGCCGGCGCCCTTGCCGCCCAGCAGGTCCTTCATCCCGCCGTTGCCCTCGGCCTTGCCGCCGCCCCAGGCGTAGATGTAGCGCTTGGCGGCCTTGTAGGTCTTGGTGCCAGAGTCGGCCATGGGGGTGTCACTCTCCTTGGATGCGGGGACTGTCGCGCCGCGGACGGCGGGGAAGCGCCCGGGCGACGTAATCGCACGATGTCCCGCAGATTGTACAGGCGCCGGCGAGCGTGACTCGACCGCATGCGCCGGCGACCCGCCGCTCAACCAGACCTCGCCGGGCGGACGCCTCGGCACGGCGACCGCTATCCTCTACTCGACCAGAGCGCGGCGGGTGTTTGAGCATGTCCGATCTGAGCCAGTTGATCGAGAGCCTGAAGGCAGCGGCCGGGGCCGATGAGCGGCTTGCCCTGCTCAGAGCCTACGCCGCCGCCAACGATGGCCGAGGCCGGACCGGGACCTACGACTTCGAACGAGAGGCGACCGATCTGGCCGTAGAAGTGCCGGGGCTGATCGGCCTCGCGGAGAAGGTTCTCCGGAACGACGATGGCGAGCCCGCCCTTCGCTTCCTCTGCGTCGCCATCGCCTTCAACGGCCGGCGCCGAGAGCGTCACCCGGATGCAGCTCGGGGCGTGCTCGATCATGCGGCCGCAGAATTCGGTGGCGTCCCGCTCTTTGGACACTTCCAGGCCATGGCCCTGGAAGACGGTCCGGTCGCCGACCTGCGCCGGGGCCTCGAGCTGGCATGGGCAGCTCATGCGCAGCTGCCCGACAACGCCGGCATTGACCACACCTGCGCCGTATTCATCGCGGACCTGGCCTCCAACGACGACTTCCCGGACCCGGGACCAGAACTCCGCCATGGCCTGGAGCTGGTAAACGAGGCCATCGAGCGCTACCACGACAAGGGGCGGTTCTACCACACGCGAGCCCGGCTGAAGAGATTGCTTCACGACTATGACGGCGCGCGTGTCGACATCGCGCGGGCCATCGACCTTGAGCGCCAGGGCGACGACGCCCCGGAACGGCGAGTCGTCTACCTCATCGAGCGGTCGATGATCGATGCCGACAGACACATTGCACACCTGGCCAGCGTGGCGGAGGAATCCAACGCTCGCCTGACGGCCGACACCGACAAGCTCAAGGCCACGCTGGAGGCGTCGCAGATCCAGGCGATCGAGGTCATCGGCTTCGTGACGGCCATTCTCGGCCTCGTGATGGCGACGCTGGGAGAGATACGAGGCCAGTCCCCTCAGGACGCGTTGATCGTGCTCGCGGGCGTTGCCGTGCTCCTCTTCGGGGCCGTCTTCTTCGGCTCCTGGATGCTCCGGCGCCGAATGAGCAAATGAAGGCGGCCTCCAGTGTCGCCGTGGCGGGAAGAGTCTTCGACGTCGAGGTTCTGAACCTGCCAGCGCCGGGCAAGGACCAGGATGCCTGGCGCCTGGCGGATGACTTCGTTGCCGTCGCGGATGGGGCCACGCCGCTGGGCGACCAACCGCCGTCGGCGGTTCGCGGATATGCCCGAGCCGCCCTCGATGCGCTCGAGGCGCAGCGCACCAAGGCGGTCAGGACGATGGTCTGGGCGGCGGTTGAGGCAACCCGGCCTCTGGCCACCCGGAACTCACCCCCGCTGAGTTGCACGGTCGCCCTCGCTCGCACCGTTGGCGGCGCCATCGAGGTCGTCGTCCTGGGCGACTGCACGGTGGTGGTGGCCTATGAGGAGGGCCGGCGCCGCACGATTCGAGACCCCCGTCTCTCGCGTGTCGACGCGGGTGTCATCGGCAAGCTGGCGGACCTGACCCGCTCAGGAGTATCCGTCGAAGCTGCCCGCCTGGCGATTGCAGGGGACCTGACCTCGAATCGTATGCGGATGAACACGCCGGAAACCTACTGGTCATTCTCGGGCGAACGGATCGCAAGCCGTCATGTCCTGCACCGCCTGCTCGTCCCCCAGTCGGTCGCTGCCATGCTGCTGTGCTCAGACGGGTTCTCGCGTCTCGCCGACACGTTCCACGCCACGGCCGGAATGACGGGCCTGCTGGATCGCTGCCGGAATGAAGGCCTCGTCGCACTGGGCGGGGAGCTGCGGAACCTTGAACTCGCGCCCGACAGCCTGATCCGCTATCCGCGCTTCGGCCGGCACGATGACGCCACGGCAATTCTGTTGACCGCCTCGGAGACCCCGCCCGCGCAATGAGGCAAAGCCACCGGTAAACTCTCGAACGACGTCAACGTGCCGGACCTGCCGTCGCCACCTACCCATTCGGACCGGCCGAGATGACCTTCGGCCCGACGCCTTGGGGCAGACTGGGCGTTTGGACTTCCGGTCGCGGCAGGCATCATTCCAATAACTCATACTGAATTAGACAACATTCTGCCGACCTACCGTACCGGAGCAAGATGCACCCCATCGTTAGCAAGGCGCAGCTGTCGCCGAACGTCACCCGCCTGGTCGTGGTGGCACCGCGGATCGCCGAGATCCGCCGGCCCGGGCAGTTCGTCATCGTTCGGCGCGGGCCGGGCGCGGAGCGCATCCCGCTGACGATCGCCGACGTGGACAGATCGGCCGGCACGATCACCCTGGTGATCCAGGCGATCGGCAAGAGCACCCACGATCTGACCGCTCTAGCCGTCGGGGACGCCATCACGGACATCGCGGGGCCGCTGGGCAACCCCACGACTCTGCTCGAGAGCGGGCACGCGGTGTGCGTCGGCGGCGGCGTCGGCACGGCTGTGGTGTACCCCATCGCCCAGGCCCTCGCCCAGAACGGCGTGAAAGTGACGAGCGTCATCGGCGGGCGATCTCGGGAGTGGGTCATCTACGAGGACGAGCTGCGCGCCACCGGCGAGGTGATCGTGTGCACCGACGACGGCAGCTACGGCCGCCCGGGCTTCGTGACGGAGGCCCTCAAGGAGCTGTGCGAGGCCGGCGGCATCGACGAGGTCTTCGCCATCGGCCCGGTGCCAATGATGCGGGCCTGCTCCGAGTTGACTCGCCCGTACGGCATCAAGACAACCGTGTCGCTGAACTCGATCATGATCGANNGACTTCCGCCAGCTGGCCGATCGACTGAACACCTACCGGGAATTCGAGCAGGCCGCCCTCGAGCGCTGGCAGGCTGCGCACGCGGAGGCCCACTGATGGACGACCTGACGCTCGCCAGCCGCGCCTCGGATAACAAGGGGCCGCTCCCCAAGAAGGAGCGGATGAAGATCGACCGCGGGTTGATGCCCGAGCAGGACGCCCTGGCTCGGGCCCGTAACTTCGCCGAGGTCAACCTCGGCTACACCGAGCAGCTGGCCATCATCGAGGCCGACCGCTGCCTGCTGTGCCCCAAGCCCTACTGCATCGATGGCTGCCCGGTCGCCGTCAACATCCCCAACTTCATCCGCCTGCTGAGCGAGGGCAACGTCAAGGGCGCGGCCGACTCGCTGCTGGGCGACAACGCCCTGCCCTGCGTCACCGGTCGCGTCTGTCCGCAGGAAACCCAGTGCGAGCAGGTCTGCCTGCGCGCGAAGACCGGCAAGCCGGTCGCGATCGGCTACCTCGAGCGCTTCGTCGCCGACTGGGCCATCACCCACACGGACGTCTTCGCGCGTGCCAATCCGGCGCCTTCGGGCAAGAAGGTCGCCATCGTCGGCTCCGGACCGGCCGGCCTGACGGCCGCCGGCGAGCTCGCCAAGCGCGGCCACAAGGTCACGATCTTCGAGGCCTTCCATGCGGCCGGCGGCGTGCTGATCTACGGCATCCCGGAGTTCCGCCTGCCCAAGGACATCGTCCAGAAGGAAGTCGACCGCCTGGTCGCCGACGGCGTCGAGATCCAGCCGAACTCGATCATCGGCAAGACCTACACCCTGCCCGAGCTGCGCGAGAAGTTTGACGCCGTCTTCGTCGCGGTGGGCGCGGGCCTACCGGTCTTCATGAACGTCCCCGGGGAGAATCTGAAGGGCGTCTATTCGGCCAACGAGTACCTGACCCGCGTCAACCTGATGGGCGCCTACAACCCGGACTCGGACACGCCGGTGCTGCACGGCCAGCGCGTGGCCGTCGTCGGCGGCGGCAACGTGGCCATGGACTCCGTCCGCACCGCGCGCCGCCTCGGCGCCGACGAGTCGGTGTGCGTCTATCGCCGCTCCCGCACTGAGCTGCCGGCCCGCATCGAGGAGGTTCACCACGCCGAGCAGGAGGGCGTCCGCTTCGAGTTCCTGACCGCCCCGGTGGAAGTGCTGGGCGACGAGAGGGGCTGGGTCAGCGGCCTCAAGTGTATCCGCATGGAGCTCGGCGAACCCGACGCCTCCGGTCGGCGGCGGCCGATCGAGATCCCCGGATCCGAGTTCATCTTCCCGTGCGAGATGGTCGTGGTGGCGATCGGGACGAGGTCGAACCCGCTCCTCACCGCCACGTCGCCGGACCTGCGCGTCAACAAGTGGGGCTACATCGAGATCGACGACAACCTCCAGACCTCGATGCCGGGCGTCTTCGCCGGCGGCGACATCGTCCGCGGCGCGGCCACGGTCATCCTGGCTATGGGCGACGGCAAGAAGGCCGCTCAGAACATCGACGCCTACCTGCGCGGCGCGGTGGCGGCCCCGGTGCCGGTCGCGGCGGAGACGGCGAGCGCGGCGGAGACGGCGAGCGCGACTGAGACGGCGGGCGCGGCGGCTCACTAGCAGGCCGGGGCGGCGCGACCCCTAGTGGCCGGCGAGAACCGCCCCGAACCAGTCGAGCGCGGTACCGCTGAAAAAGACCTGCGTACCCGATGGATCGGATAGCAGATGGCGCGTGCCATCTGGAGCGACTCCCGTGAGCACGAGCCAGGCGTCCGTAACTCCAGGCGAGCGATCGAGGCGCAGGCCGCCGGTCAGCGTTGCCGCATTTGGCGGCCAAGGGGAGCTCTCGTACCAGGTGTGGTTGCCGTCCGGCGACGTTCCAGCGGCGCTCCAGACTACGGGTCCGGTCAGGAAGGGCGCGGTCTCACCCGGATCGAGCCCCCATCCTCGAGTCGGGTCGATTCCGCGCCAGGCCTCGATTCTCAGGTCGTTCCATCCGGCCAGCAGCCCTCGATCGGGCACGTCAATGGAAAGCTCCCTGTAGGCGTCCCCGTAGCTGGTCCCGCCGGCGCCTGCCCCGGAGAGTCCATCGGCAAGGGGGGCGCCCATCCGATCGAACCCCGGGCCTGACGAGACGCCCGAAGCCGGCAGCTGGGGCGAAGCTGGGCCGACGATCGTACTCGCGCCAAGGCTCACGACAAGCGCCGCTACCAATCCGATGGCAAGTCGACGCGGGAATCCCAGTCGAACCAGCCGGATCTGCCATGCCCCGGCGACCCACCACAACGGCAGCGAAACCAGCAGGACCACCGATGGCCAGTTCAGCGGGCCCGACCAGACCAGCAGGGCGTAGGCCAGCAACATCACCGCGCCCAGAGGCACGGTGGCTCGGCGGACAAGGCGCCCGGCGTATCCCGCGCGAGCAGCCACGGTCGGAGTGACGACGCGGCCGGCAACGAGCGCCGCGATGCCGAGGATTACGATGCCGATGATCGAGTTGGTGCCGCTATCCGCGCTGAACAGTTCCGCGCTGAGGAACCGAAGGGCCGCGTTGTTGGCCGCCGCCAGGGCAACGGCCGCGACCATCACGACCCCAAAACCAATTAGGCCGCCCCACAGGCCGCCGCGCACCGCGCCCCATACGCCCGCGCCGGCGGCGGCCAGCAGCCGAGAGGTATCGCGCCGAGCCCGGGTCAGCTCGTCGGCCAGGCGGTCTGCCGGCGCGAGCCTAGCCACGGCAGCGCGCTCTGCCTCGATCGGCTCCAACCCCGCATCGCGCAAAGCCACGGCACAGTCGGCCAGATGCCCTCGAAGCTCGTCGAGGATCTCCGTCCGCTCGCCCTCCGCGAACGGCAGCTTGCGCTCGACCGCCTCCAGGAAGCGTTCGCTTTCGGGTGTCGTCTCAGACATTGCCGGCCCCCGCGGTCACGAGCCGGACGCTGTGTGCGAACTGCTCCCACTCGGCCGACTGCGCGTCGAACATCCGCAATCCGCCGTCTGTGATCCGGTAGTAGCGGCGGCGGGGTCCCAGGCCACCCTCACGCCACGAAGCCTGGAGCGCTCCCTGCTTCTCCAGTCGGTGGAGCGCGGGATAGAGCCACCCCTCGCCCGGATCGATGAACGCGGCGCTTCGCTCGCGGATCCGCTGGGCGATCTCGTAGCCGTATAGCTCCCCGTCCTTGAGAACCCCCAGTATGAGCAGGGCCGTCGTGCCCTTCAGAAGCTGCGAGCGATCCACGATCTACCTCACCATGTGATGTAGGTCATCCTAGCGCAGCCACGCACGGAGTCAAGCGCAGTGAGCGAAGGAGCGGTTTCAGACTCCGTTGGCGGCCGAGGCCCGATCCCCGGGCGCGGGCCCGTCGGCGCTCGCGCGCCCCCACCGCAACGACCGCGGCCTCCACCGCCAGATCCACCAGGCGGCCGCGGCGAGCACGATCACCGCCACCGAGCTGATCTGCGTGGCAAACGAGAAGAGCCACAGCAGGCCGAGCAGGTAGGCCGCGACCACGACGCGCGTCCGCCAGGGCTCCCCCACTCCGCCGGCCAGAACCCAGCAGAAGAACGGGAAGGCCAGCGCCGCCTCGTAGCCCCAGGCGCGCGGACCCGCAGCCAGGCCGACCAGGCACGCCGCCGAGGCCGCCTCCACGATCCCGGCCCGCCTCAGCCCGGGCACCGCGGCCACGGCCAGGGCCACTCCCCCGAGAGCCGGCACGAACCACGGCACGGGCAATCGTCCCAGCAGCCCCGGCAGGCTGATCGCCTTGTCGGCGTTCTTCGCCGCGTCCGCCGGCAGCCACGTCTGCGCTCCGTTCAGCCACGTGCCCAGCCAGCCCCAGTCGCCGCCGGCCGCGGCCACGGAGAGCAGAAACGCCACTCCCCCGGCGGCGATTGCCACGCCCAGCTCGCGCCACCGGCCGCGGACCAGGAACAGCACCAGGAACCCGAGGGCCAGTGTCGGCTTGTACCACAGCACTCCGACCGCCAGGCCGGCGACCCACCAGCGCCCGCTCGCCAGCCCCCAGATCGCCACCATCGCCATGAGCAGCGCGAACGGCGCGTTCTGCCCGGTGACGACCGACGCCGTGGACGGAGCCCAGGCCAGCGACGCCAGCACGGCGAGCTCGGGTGTCAGGCCGTAGACCCGCGCCGCCACGAAGCCCGCCGCGGCCAGGCAGGCCACCATCAGCAAAGCCTGGACCCAGAACGAGACGTCAACGGGAAGCTGGGCGAACGGCCAGAACAGCCACGCCGCCGCCGGCGGATAGGCGAAGAACGCCGCCGAAACCCCGTGCGCCTCCTGCCAGGCCACATGGAGCCCGGCGTCCACCAGGTCCGACCCACCGGCGGTCGCGCCCGCCGCCCACAAAGCCCCCCAGTCGTGCCAGTGGTTGAAAGGGGCGCCGACGATCGGTACGACTCCCATCGCGAACAGGCCAAGGGCCCAGAGTCGAACCCGCCCGGAACCGAGCCGGAGCGCGGAGTCGACGCCGACGGTCGGGCGACCAGCCGGAAGACCATCCGGCCGCGCTGCCGAACCGACGGTCGGGCGACCCGCCGGAAGACCCATCGGTTCGGTCGCCTCCGCCGCGGCCATCGGGGCCCCGAGCTAGCCCCGCGCCTTCGCCAGCCGCTCCAGGATGAGCGGCTTCACCTGCGAGATGTCGACGCGGATCTGCTCCATCGAGTCGCGGTCGCGGATCGTGGCCTTGCCGTCTTCGAGCGAGTCGACGTCGATCGTGACGCACCACGGCGTGCCGATCTCGTCCTGGCGCCGGTACAGCTTGCCGATCGCCGCGGTGTCGTCGTAGACCGCCAGGACGTCCTTCGCCAGGTCGTCGCGGAGCGCGTGACACTTCTCGACGATCTCGTCGCGCTTCTTGAGCAGCGGCAGGACCGCCACCTTGTACGGCGCCAGCTCCGCGTTGAAGCCGAGAACGACGCGCTTCTCGCCACGGACCTCTTCCTCGCGATAGGCGTCGATCAAGAAGGTGAACGCCGCGCGGTCGCCGCCGGCCGAGGTCTCGACGATCCAGGGCACGTAGTGCTCCTCNNCCGAACGGGAAGCGGTATTCGACGTCGACCGCCTTCTTGGCGTAGTGGGCCAGCTCATCGGGACGGTGCTCGCGGAAACGCAGCCGCTCGGGCGTGACGCCGTAGCGCTCGTACCAGGCCCGCCGCCGCGGCATCCATTCCTCGAACGTCGCCGACGCGGTCTCCGGCTTGACGAAGTACTGCATCTCCATCTGCTCGAATTCGCGCATCCGGAAGACGAAGTAGCCCGGGCTGATTTCGTTGCGGAAGGCCTTGCCGATCTGGGCGATGCCGAAGGGCAGCTTCTTGCGGCTCGTCTCGCGGACGTTGCGGAAGTTCACGTAGATGCCCTGGGCCGTCTCCGGGCGCAGGTAGACCTCGTTGCCGTCATCCTCGACCGGACCCATGTGGGTCTTGAACATGAGGTTGAAGCGGCGCGGCGCGGAGAGCGGTCCGCCATCCGCGGGGCACTTGAGACCGATGCGGTCGACGACGGTCGGGTCGGCCAGCTCGGTGTTGGTCAGGTTCTCGGCGCCGGGCAACTCGTCGAGGCGGTAGCGCCGCCGGCAAGTGGTGCACTCGACCAGCGGGTCGCTGAAGTTGGCGACATGGCCGGAAGTGACCCAGACCTGGGGCGCCATGAGGATGCCCGCATCCAGGCCGACGATGTCGTCGCGCTCCTGGACCATCGCCCGCCACCACGCCCGCTTGACGTTGTTCTTGAGCTCGACACCGAGCGGCCCGTAATCCCACACGGCGTTGATGCCACCGTAGATCTCCGAGCTCGGGAAGATGAAGCCACGCCGCTTGGACAGCGAGACGATCGTTTCCAGGTTGGCGACGGACGGGCCTGGGTCGTCGGCCGGAGTTGTCGGCTTGGCGGCGGTCACGGTTGTCTCCTCGGGCACAGGCGGTCGAAACCTCCTGCGAACATCTGGTCGGACGGCGGGCTTCCGAACGGTCGAAGATCGAACGGTCGAACCTTCGGGGCGCAATTCTCGCACGAGCGCACGGCCGCGACCTGGTGAACCGCGCCAACGAGCGAGTCCCGGCAACCCCGGCCCGAGACGGTTCCCAGATCCCGCCGGGCGATCCGTGCCTGGCAACGGGGCTGGCGGGTTTCCATCCTCGCGCAGTAGGGCGAGGAAGAGCAGCCTTAGGACGAAAGAAGGTCCCCCATGGAACTCCTGCTAATAATCGTCATCCTCATCCTCCTGTTCGGCGGCGGGTTCACGTTCTACCGTCGCTAAAAAGGCTGGGCCACACAGCGGCGCAGGCGCCGCTGTGGGCGGATCGCCAGTCCTGCTCGGGCTAATCGGCCACGCCATCCGGCCCTAAGCCGGCCTGAGATCAGGGTCCGACCCGCCGGCCCGTCGCACCTCGTCGAGGAATTCGAGTGAGCGGGCGTCGCGCTCCAGGGAGACGCGCAGGAAGTCCCGCATCGCCCCTTCGACCTCGCGTTCCACCGCGGGCGGCAGTCGGAGCGCGGCCAGCGCCTCCACGTCCAGGCGCTGATAGGCCTTGAGCAGCTTGAGCGCATCCACAGACAGGCCGGCCCGTTCCGGCGGCGGCCCCGGGCAGCGGTAGCAGAGCACGCCGCCGAGTGGCGGTACCCAGCGGAAGCTCTCGTCGGCCCCGAGCATTCGATCACATTCCACGCAGCGATCCACCTCGGGCCGCACGCCCAGCTCGTCCGCAAGGTGCATCTCGTACCAGCGCGCGACCCGGCCCGACTCCATACCCGCGTCCAGCAGCTCATAAGCGTGGCGCAGCAAGGCATACAGCCCCTCGGCCTCGTGGCGCTCCTCCAGGGAACGGTCGGCCAGCTCGGCGAGGTACCAGGCCGTGGCCGCAGACTCGAGCGAGTCGCGCAGACGGAGCCAGGCGTGAGTGACCTGCACCTGCGTCACGACGTCGAAGGTTCGGCCGCGGGCCAGCGCCACCCGCAGCTCGGCGAGAGGTTCGAGCGCACCTCCCAGCCGGCTCGTCGGCCGGCGAACGCCCTTGGCGATCGCCTTGAACTTGCCGTAGACGGGCGTGAGGAGCGTCATGATCCGATCCGCCTCGCCGTAGTCGAAGCGGGAGAGGACGATGGCGTCGGTCACGTAGAGGCGCGAGCTGGACACGAGACCACGCTACCACGCTGGGGCAGCGCCGCAGGCACCTCCCACCGCCGGACCATCCTGGCGTCCGAGCGGCCGCCGCCCGACCGCCGCGGCGCTCCGACCGGCCGCAACCGCCGCCCGTCCTGGCGCTCGGGCCGAGCGCTGCGGACGGCCACAAACGTCAGTCGGCGTAAACGGGTATCCGGCTGATGTCCGGATCGGTGAAGATGTCGAGGTCGTCGCGACTCTTCGTCGAGAACTCCGAGACGACGGCGCCGTCCGGTCCGCCCTGGAACCAGTGCTTCGTGTTCGGCGGGACGGTGAACTGCTCGCCGGGATGGAGCACGATCTCGCGCGCCGCGGTGTAGACGCCGCGCTCGGCGCGCACCGGGTGCGCACGTGGATCCGCAGTCGGCTCGCCGCCCTCGACATGCAGATACACCACGCCCATGCGGACGCGGAAGGTTTCTTCCTTGCCCGGCGTATTGTCGAAAGGCGGATGGTAGTGCTCGGCGCAGGTCTGATGCGGGAACAGCACCAGCTCCTTCGCGCAGACCCGCTCGGTGTTGACGTACACGACGATCTCGGTGCCGAGATGCTCCAGGTCGTCGAGGCCGAAGTCGACCACCTCGATCGACGCTCTTTCGGACGGGGTGATCGCGATCCCGGCTGCGGCGAGCATCGCCGCGGCGCGGTCGCGCGCCTGCTGCGCCTGCGCTGCGGTCAACATGACGTTCTCAGACCTCCTTGTCTCTTGGACCGTGATAGACGCGATCCGGCCCGATTGACCAGCCGGACCGCGGCCCGCTTGCGGGTTCGATAGCTACGGCCAGCTCGTGCGCATCGCCGATCGGGCGGCCGGATATGCGGGCGGCGGCCGCGGCAGCGGAGAGCAACGCCGACCCGGCCAAGCCGCGTCCGTGCGCGAGCCCGGCGAGGAATCCGGCGGCCGCGGCATCGCCTGCGCCCGTGGTCCGTACGACGTGCGTCGTGAAGGGCGGCGCCCAGATCTCGCGGCTCGCCCAATCGGGGAGCGCATCTCGCAACAGCCGCGACGCGGCCCGAATCCGAGCCGCCGACGCGGTCCGAACGTACAGCCCGTCAGCGCCGGCGGTGACGAGCGCGACCGCGACGCCGAGCTCGACGAGCAGGTCCGCCCAGGCAATCGGTTCGAGGCCGCTGCGATGCGGCAGCATCGCGTCGAGGTCGTCCACGCTCGCCTTCATCACGTCGACGCTGGCGAGGGTCTGTGCCATGAGATTCTCCCAGTCGACGGCCCCCGCCTCCGAAGCCGGGTCGATCTCCGCCATGTCGAGCGAGACCGTCGCGCCCGCGGCGCGCGCGTCGTGAACGAGACGGACAAGAGCCGCGCCGCCGTCGGCGTATAGGGCGGGCAGATGCGTCGGATAGCCCAGATGCAGGATGGGGTCACACGCGTCGCCGGCGATGCCCGCGCCAGGGGCGGCGTCCACGCCCGCACCAGCGGTCGCGGCCGCGCCCCGCCACGTCGAAGCCTCGCCCACCGGGCGATCCGCGCCCGGTAATCGCGCCGCGGCCTCGATCCGGTCGACTACGCCGCTGCCGTCGAAGGCCGAGTTGGCACCGATGTGGTGCCATAGGGTCCGGTCCCGGCCCGGAACATCGACAACGATGGAGTAGGACGTGCTTCGACCGTCGAGGCAGGTGATGCCGGTGGTGTCCGCCGCCGAGGTCGCCAGCAACGCGACGAGAACGCGGCCGAGCTCGTCGGCTCCTGCACTCGCGACTAGCTGCGTAGGGACCCCGAGCGACGCCAGGGCGAGGCCGGTGTTGCTGACGCAGCCGCCGGCCGTTAGCGCGAGAGGGCCGACCGCGATGAGCCGGCCCGGCTCCATTGCCGGCGGAGTGTCGAAGGCGGGCGTGAGATCCACGCACACGTGACCTGCGACGATGACGGGCTTCATGCGACTCCCGAGAACCCTTCGTGCCGCGGTCGCCCGATGCCGGCGACTTGGGCGGCGAGTGCTGCGGCGACGGTCCACGCTAGCTGCACGGATTCTAGGGCATGTTGCATTAAGGCTCTCCGCTTCAACCGCGCCCCCGCGCCAGTGCCCGATGCGATTCACCCCCACGTTCTAAGCTGGCGCCATGGACGACAAGACAGCCCGCCACGACTACACCGTCCCCAAGCCGCACACCGATCGGACGCGCATCCGCCGGCATTCCGATCGCGCAGTTCCGGACCGGATCGAGGAATTCCTCCGGGCCGGGCTGGTGGCTCACGTCGCCTACGTGGATGGTGGCGAGCCGCGCACGATCCCGTTCTTCTACCACTACGAGGCCGGTCACGTCTACATCCACGGTTCTGCCGGCAACGGCACGCTGCGCGCCCTCGAGGATGGTCGACCTGTCGCCGTCTCCATCGCCCTCCTCGACGCCCTGGTCGCCTCCAAGACCGGGCCCAACCATTCGGCCAACTACCGCAGCGTGGTCGTTTTCGGGAGCTGCCACCGGGTTTCCGACCTGACCCGCAAGCGCCGCATTCTTGAGGCCACGACCGAGCGCTACTTCCCGGGACGGCATCCGGAGCAGGACTACGAGCCGGCCAGCGAGGACGACCTGACTCGCATGGAGCTACTGGCGATCGAGATCGAGGAGGCCCAGGCGAAGACTCG
>PMXQ01000093.1 GCA_003171065.1 Chloroflexota bacterium | reverse complement strand
CCCGCCCGAATGGTCGTCGGCACGACGATCGTGCTCGCCATAACCGAGGCGGCGGATGCCCTGGGACCGCAACTGAGCGGGATCCTCGCCGCTGTCCCGATCTACGTGACGGTGCTGGCGGTCTTCGCGCACCGGCTGGAGGGGCCCGAGACGGCAATGGGCGTCACGCGCGGCCTCCAGTTCGGCCTCTTCGGCACGATCGTCTTCTTTCTGGTCGTCACGAGCACCATCGAGAGCCTGGGCATCGGGTTCGCCTTCTGCGTCGGAACGCTGGCGACCGTGGCGGTTCAGTCAGTCTCGCTTCGGCTGGTCCGTCGGCCGCTGCCGACTTCGATCAGCCCGCCCTGAGCCTAGCCCGGTAGCCTCGCCCGGACATGGGCAAGCCGCGCACGCAGGCCGTGGCGGCGCGGACCGGCGATGACCAGCGCCACGGACCAGGCCAGGAGCGAGGTCATGACCACCCCGTACACCGGCCAGTAGTTGCCGATGCGGTCGTAGAAGATGCTGCCGACGTTCATGACGATGATCCCGCCGACCGGGTAGGCCACGGCGATGATGCCGAAGATCGCCCCGAAGTTGTGGCCGCCGAAGACATCGGAGAAGGCGGCCGACCGGATCGCGATCGTCGCCCCGATGCCGAAGCCATAGGCCACGTATCCGGCAGCGGCAAGCGTCAGCGTCGATCCGTTGGACAGGAAGATGGCCGTCGCTCCGCCGGCGATCATCGCCGCGCAGATGAGCCCGATGAAGCGCCGCCCGAAGCGATCGGAGAGCCCGCCGCCCACGACCTGCCCGACCACGTACGCATAGCAAGACACGGCCAGCAGAACCGCGGCGTAATCCGCACCGATTCCCTGAGCCTCGACGTGACGCGGCGACAGCTGGTAGATACCCTCGTCGATGCAGCCGATGCCGACCGCTCCGACGAGCAGGATCAGGAACCGACGCGTCCGTAGCGTGCGCCGCAGCGCATCTGGCCGCGAGCGGCTGCCGGGCGGGACCGGCTCCTGGGACGCGGCTATCGCACCCGGGGCCGAGGTCTCATGCAGGCCCCGGCCCGTTTCGCCGCCCCGTGGCGGGGCCGCGCCCGCCGAGCTCGTCGCTGCCGCGCCGGCCGAGGTCGTCGCCGCCGCGCCGGCCGAGGTCGTCGCCGCCGCGCCCGCCGCTCCGCTCGCCGCTCCGCTCGCCGCGCCGCTCGCCGCGCCCGCCGCTCCGCTCGCCGCGCCGCGCGGACCCCGTGCGGGCACGATCACGGCTGCCCCACTCGTCATGAGCCAGACGAACGGAACGGCCAGCAGCGACGTTGCCGCGAAGACCAGCGTCATGGAGCGCCAGCCGAGCTCCGGAATCGCACCGGCCGCGAGCAGCAGGATGACGGCCACGCCGATCCCCGGCCCGGCATAGGCCACGCCGAGCGCCAGGCCGGCGACGCCGGCATACCGGCGCGCGACCGCAGTCGTGGTGCCGACGAAGGTCAGTTGCAGACCGAGGGCCAGGAAGACTCCGTACGCGGCCATGAGGAAAGCCACGTCGGAAGCCGCCGACGCCACCAGCCAGCCGAGGGCGATCAGCAGGACGCCCACCGTCAGCAGGAGCCGATCCCCGAGGACGTCGAATGCACGGCCGAGCAGCGGCGAGGCCAGCGCCGAGACCAGCAGGAACATCGTCCAGGGCATCTGGCCGACCTCGCGCGAGGCGTGAAAGGTGGTCTCGAACTCCGGTGCAAGCAGCGGGAAGCAGTACAGGGGCGCGTACGCGATCGCCCCCACGATGAAGGCCCCGAGGACCGGCAGGCTGCGGATCACATCCTTCCGCGAGGCGCGCAAGCTGGGCACCGCGTCATCGTACGTGCCGCCCGCGCGGGCCGCGGCCCACGCGCGCGAACGCGCCGACGCGGCCCACGCGCGCGAACGCGCCGACGCGGCCGCCGCGTCTGAGGGACGGCCTGAGCGGCCGCCGAGCCGGCCGCCTGAGTCGACTCACGCGGCCACTCGGTCGTTCGGGTCTAGCTCTCGCTCGAAGGCTTCGCCTCGGCCGCCTCCGGGGCAACCTCGGCAACCTCCGGAGCAACCTCCGCAACCACCGGCTCCTCGACCGCGCGCTGCGGGATCACCTTGGCCACGACTTCGTCCGGATCGGCCAGCAGGGTCACGCCCGGAGGCATGGCAACGTCGCGCAGATGGATGGCCGCCTCGAAGTCGACCAGCGGCTCGACCGAGACCTCGAACGCTTCGGGCAGGGCCTCGGGCAGGGCTCGGACGCGAACGCGGTCCACGGTGTGCAGGAGCGTGCCGCCAAGCTTGGTCGCGGCGTAGGCCTCGCCTGTCGTATGGAGCGGAACCTCCACCGTGACTTCCTCGCCCGACTTGAGGGCGAACAGGTCCACGTGCAGGAGGTGACGCGTTCGCGGGTCGATGTGGATGCCATGGACCATGACCCGGCGCGTGTCCTTGCCGTCGATCTCGAGCGAGATGATGGAGTTCGAATGGATGGTCCGGCGAAGCAGATCGAACTCGTGCGCGTCGAGCGTGACGGAGATCGACGCCAGGCCGTGGCCGAAGACGACGGCGGGAACCTTGCCGGCCCTGCGCAGGCGCGCGACCGCCTTGCCGGTTTCGCTCCGGCTCGTGGCGCTCAGGACTGTCGGGGTGGAGCTCACTGGCTGGATCCTCCTGCGCGGTTCGATCGGCACGCGGCCGAAAGAACCGGTCGCGAGGGTTTGGTCTGATCGAGTCGCGGCAGAGCGCGACTTCGACTGCGGAGCCTACCACGCGCAGCCGCCCGGATCGATTCGTTCGCGCGCGATGCGCCGATCGGGTGGCGGCCGGACGGCCGCCGGATCCGAATGTCGGGGCCGCGACGCCGATGCCCGAGCCACTGTTGGCGGAAGCGTGGGAGACTATGCGCTCGGGCATCCGCCGCTCGTCGCCGTCGGCGGCTGCCGCACCCGGTCCAGCCAAGGTGTGGACGCTCTCGGACCATGATCAACGTCTTCGTCAGCCTGGCCGCCATCCTGGCCATCCTCTTCGGGCAGGCCTCGACTCCGACGCGGGCGACGTACGTTACCAACCTGTTCGCCCCTCACGCAGTGCGCTTCCAGAACCCCGACGAGACGGCCTGCACCGCCGACGGGACGTTGATCATCCTCAACTTGATCTCGTACGGCTCAGCCTTCCAGTGGACGACGGTGCCGCCGAACGCGGCGCCCGCGCCGACCTTCATCTGGAAGCCAACCCTCACCTTCAAGTCACAGGAGTCGATCCTCAAGTGGGAGCGCGCCCACATGGACATGCCTGTGTACGAACCGGGCGCCGATGTAGCCGGCTGGCGGAACGCCCTCAATTTCTACGGTTGGGGGAGCATGACGGCAGGCGTGTACGACGACCTCTCGTACAAGACCTTCGCGGAGGCAGCCATCGCCACGGTCAGATCGATCGCAATGACCGACATGCCGGTGGGGATCCTGGGCTGGTACGGCGCCCACGCCCAGATCGTGACCGGTTACTCGGTCACTGGCGATGACCCTCGAACCGGATCGACCAACTTCAGGATCAACGGCATCTACCTCACCGACCCTCTCTGGGAGCGTCACCACCTCGACGAATACGTCACGTATCAGCAGTGGAAGTCCGGGCCGGTCGATGTGCGCTTTGCGCCCTACTACCAGGCCGATTCCATCTACAAAGACCCGCTTGACGGCAAAGTGGGCGAGCGCGAATGGTGGGGTAAGTTCGTGATCGTCGGTCCGACGTCACTCGGGTAGCCCCGGCAGGGCACGCGGCCCCATCGCCGCCGGCGAAGCCATCCCCGCCGGGCGCGGGGTGTAGATTCCGGCTTGTGGCTGCCACCATCCTGATCGTCGAGGACGAATACGCCGTCGCTCGCGGCATCCAGTACGCGCTCCAGCAGGAGGGCTACCAGGTAGCGGTTGCGCGCTCGGGCGAAGAGGGGCTCGAATTCGCCATGCGCGACGCCCCAGATCTGGTTGTCCTGGACGTCCGCCTGCCCGGCATCGACGGCTTCGAGGTCCTGCGCCGGATGCGGATGAACGGCTCGAAGGCGCCGGTCCTGATCCTGACTGCCCGCGACGAGGAGATGGACAAGGTCATCGGCCTGGAGCTCGGTGCGGACGACTACGTGACAAAGCCCTTCGGCCTGCGCGAGCTGATGAGCCGTATCAAAGCCCTCCTGCGCCGGGCCTATGGCGATCTATCCGATGCGGGCGGGGGACGAATGCTGCGCCACGGCGATCTGTTGATCGACCTGGAGCGGCGGCGCGTCCAGCGGGGCGAGCGACGCATCGGCCTGACGGCCACGGAATTCGAGATCCTCCGTCACCTCGCCAGCCGTCCAGGGCGGGTCTACTCGCGGCGCGAGCTGCTCGAGCTGATCCGCGACTACGAGGCCCTGGACCAGGACGAGAAGACGATCAACGTCCACATCAGCCACCTGCGGGAGAAGCTCGAGGACGACCCGTCCAGTCCGAAGTTCGTGCTGACAGTGCGGGGCGCGGGGTACGCCTTCGCTGAGCGCTGAGGCGGCCACGATGAGCCCGGAGCGATCGATCGGGCCAAGCGTCGAGACGTCGATGAACGCACCGTCGGACAACGGCGTGGGCGTCGATGGCAGCGGCGGAGCCCCCAGGAGCAGGCGATCCATCCGCATCCCTCTGCCGCTGCCTCGAACCTTCCAGGGTCGTCTGTCGCTCGCGTTCGTGATCGTCTTCGCGGTCGCCGTCGGGGTTGTTTCGGCCGTGACGATCTTCGTTCTGGACCGCGACCTGCGCCAGCAGGACCAGGTCAGTCTCGAGGCCAGAGCCAATGCTGTCGCGGCAGTGCTGGGCGTGCAGGCGGAGGACATAGCGTCGCGGGACCCCCAGAACCAGACCGTCGTGTCGGCTGGGGGCGAGCTGAACGACAGCGTTCGAGATGCCTTCGGAAGCACGCTTGCCGAGTACGCCAACGAGGTGGCGCTGGCCGACTTGCGCGTGCGTTTCGGGCTCGAGTCTGAGACTTCCCGCGGCCCCGTCTTCGTTGCCGCGAGCGAGCCATCAACTTTCACCGCCCAGCTGACGGTCCTGCCGGGACACGGGCAGACGCGCGACACGATCGCCTACACGAAGGTCTTCGAATTCGACGATCCCGACGGCGTGAAGCCGCCCTGGTATCTGGAAGTCAGCCTCTCGGCCCCGTACACGAGTCGCGAGAGCACGATTGCGGTGGTGGTGGGGTTCCTGACCCTGTCCGCGATAGCCGCGCTGGTCCTTGCCGTTGTCGTCGCCTCGGTTCTGGCCCGGCGATTCACGGCGCCGCTCCGGAGGCTGACGGAGGCGGCTCGAGCGCTGGCCGACGGCGACCTCGACCGCCGCGTGCCGGCGGACCGGGCCCGAACAGGCGCCGCCGAGATCACCGAGCTGTCGCGCCAGTTCAACGCCATGGCGGCCCAGGTCCAGGAGACGATGGACGTCATCGTCCGCGACCGCGACCGCAGCCGCGAGTTCCTGGCCGATGTCTCGCACGAGCTGCGCACTCCGCTGGCGGCGCTCCGAACCTTCAATGAGCTACTTCGCGAGAAGGCCGGCGAAGACCCGGCCGCCCGGGCCGAATTCCTGGAATCGAGCGCCCAGCAGCTGGAACGGCTCGACTGGCTGGCCCAGAACCTGCTCGAGCTCTCGAAGCTCGACTCCGGCCTGGTGCGCCTCGACCTGCGGCCCGACGACCTGCGCGCCACGGTCCTCTCGGCATCGGAGCAGGCCGAAGCCGCAGCCCGTCGCCGCGGCGTCAGCCTCACGACCGAGCTCCCCGACGGGATCCTCATCGTCCGTCACGATCCGCCGCGCATCGGTCAGGTCGTGAGCAACCTCGTCGGCAACGCCCTCAAATTCACCCCGCGCGGCGGGTCGGTCACGGTCAAGCTCGCGCCACATCGCCAGGGCGGCGCCCGGATCCAGGTCATCGACACCGGCGTCGGCATCGACGCGGCGGAGCTACCGCACATCTTCGACCGTTTCTACCGCGGATCGAAGTCGAGCGAGGCGCGGAGCAGCGGCAGCGGTCTCGGTCTGGCGATCGTGCGCTCCATCGTGGAGATGCACGCTGGCCGGATCTCGGTCGAGAGCCGGGTCGGGTCGGGGTCCACGTTTACGGTCACACTGCCGGCCGACCCGCGCACGCCGGCGGAACGCGCCGCGGCGGCCATCGCCGAGGGAAGGGCCGGCGGCACGGCCGGCAAGGCCAAGCGCACCGTCAAGGGTGCCGCCAAAAACGCCAAGAAGGGTCCGCCCGGGAGCGAGGCAGGGGTCGCGCCGGATGCTGGGACGACTCCGTCCACGCCTTCTGCAGCCCCCGTGCCTGAGCCATCCTCACGGGACCGTTAGCCGCTTGGTGGCGGATTCTTCACCGTCCCCGCGCTGGAACATGAACAGCGGCAGGGCATGCTGTCAGGCGTCGCCTCGACTACGTGCGGCAGATGCCGTGGCGCGATCCGTCGGCGACCCGCAGCATTCCCTCCCCGTCACCCTTGTCGCCAGGATTTCGGAAGCCCCAGATGACCGAAGCCAACCACTACGAGCCGGTGCCGGAGCAGCGTCCCCCCTGGCAGGCCGGGTTCCAGCCCGACGGGTCGACTCCCGAGCGGTGGTTCGAGCCGCCGCAGGCGCCCACTCCGGGGGCGGAAGATCGGCCCGGCCCGAGCCGGCGCTTGATCGCGGCACTCCTGGCAACCTCCTTGATCGGCGCGGCCCTGGGCGGTGGCGCGACCTTCATGGCGCTCAGAGAGACTGGGGCCTTCAACGCCCCCGCCGCGACGGCAGCCGTGGCGATCGATGTCTCGGTCCAGTCCGAGTCGAGCGCGATCATCCAGGCCGTCGCGAAGGTCGGCCCGTCGGTTGTCACGATCGTGGCCCAGCAGGCGACAGGCGAGATCGCCGGTTCCGGCATCGTCTACGACGCCGCCGGATGGATCCTCACTAACAAGCACGTGGTGGCGAGCGCGACCGGCATCGACGTCCTGCTCAAGGACGGCCGCAACTTCACGGGCAGCCTCTACGGCGTGGACACGCTGACGGATCTGGCGATCGTCAAGATCAACGGCGCGACCGGCCTCTCGCCGGCCTCCATGGGAACCTCATCCGAGCTGCAGGTGGGCCAGCTGGCGATCGCGATCGGCAGCCCGCTCGGGGTCGGCTACTCCAACAGCGTCACGTCCGGCATCGTCTCGGCACTCGGTCGCGACATCACCGTGACCAGCGACACGGGCCTCGCAGGCGGCACGCAACTTAACGGCCTGATCCAGACCGACGCAGCGATCAGTGCCGGCAACAGCGGCGGCCCGCTGGTGGATGATTCCGGGCGAGTGATTGGCGTCACCACGACTGTGGCCGACACGGCTCAGGGGATCGGCTTCGCCATCCCGATCGACATCGCCAAGCCAATCATGCAGCAGGCCCTGGCGGGCACGCAGCTGTCACGGCCGTTCATCGGCATCAGCTACGTCGCCCTCGACCCGGGCGTTGCCGCGAAGTACGACCTGCCCCTGAATCATGGCGCCTGGGTGCACAAGGAAGACTCGGACGGCAACTCCGTCGAGGCCGTCGTATCCGGCGGGCCGGCCGACCAGGCGGGCATCAGGACCGGCGACATAATCACCGCGATCGAGGGGCAGACGGTCGACGCGACCCATCCACTCGAGGAAATGCTCGTCCAGTACGCCCCTGGCCGAGCCGTCAGCATCGAGCTCTACCGCGGCGGCCAGTACCTGACGGTCCGCGTCACCCTCGGCACGCGCCCGGAGGCCACCAGCTAAGGCCGGAGCCATGCGCCGACTCGCGGCGGGAACCACGGGGCCCGTCAGCGCTCGCGGCGGCGGGTGATTTCGACGGAAGCATGGCCGAGGCGGCCGGGGAGCGGGGCTTCCGGTTTGCGGACGCGGACCACGACCTCTGTGGCGCCCGCCGCCGCGGACCGCTCCAGCACGGCCGTCGCGATCGACTCGGCCAGGGTCTCGATGAGCTGGCGGCTCGGACCCTCGACGACCGAACGGCAGATGTCGAAAACCTCGCGGTAGTCGACGGTCCGGGACAGGTCGTCGGCCAGGCCGGCGGGCCGGGCGTCGAGGTGGATCTCGACGTCGACCTCGAACGGCTGGGGGTTCGAGCGCTCGGCTTCCTCTACGCCGTGGCGGCCCTGGAAGAGCATGTTTGTGAGCACGATGCGGTCGGTCACGGGGCGACTCCACGAACGATGGCATCGCTCATGCGGGCGGCCCGAACGTTGGCCAGGACGTCGTGGACACGGACGATGTCGACGCCGCCGGCGACGGCAAGCGCGGTGGTGGCCAGGGTAGCTTCGAGGCGATCCTCGGGCGGAGCTCCCCCGAGGACGAGGCCCAGAGTGGACTTGCGTGAGGTGCCCAGGAGGACGGGGAAGCCCAGCTCGCGCAGCTCGCCAAGGTGGCGCATGACCTCGAGATTGTGCTCGGGCGTCTTGCCGAAGCCGAAGCCCGGGTCCACGATCAGGTTTCCGCGCGGGACGCCGACTTCCTGCGCTCGATCCAGGGCGGCACGCAGGTCGGCGAAGAGCTCGGCCACGAAGTTGTCGTAGTGGGCCACCTCGCGATTGTGCATTACGATGAGCGGGACCTGCCGCTCCCCGGCGAGGCGGGCCATGGCGTCGTCGCGCCCCACGCCCCAGACGTCGTTGAGGAGCACGGCGCCCGCGTCCAGAGCGACGGCGGCGACCTCTGCCTTTGACGTGTCGACGCTGATGGGCACGTCCGGCAGCGCGGCATGGATCGCGGCGATCACCGGGACCACGCGAGCGACTTCCTCGTCCGCGGAGACGGGCTCGTGCCCCGGACGCGTGGACTCTCCTCCGACGTCGAGGATGTCGGCGCCCTCCTCGACCATGCGCCGGGCCTGGATGACGGCGGCCTGGATGACGGCGGCCTGGACCGCTGCGCCGCCGCCGTCGGCGACCGTCCCCAGCAGGCCATCACCCGAGAACGAATCGGGCGTGACGTTCACGATCCCCATCACGTAGGTGCGGCTGCCCCACTCGAATGTGCGCGACCCGATGCGGCTCGGGGGGAGCGGCGCGGGCACGGCCGGCAGGCTCTTCGAGACGCTCATTGGCGCGCAGTTTCCAGTGCGGGGAGCGGAGGATCGGGCACGAGACGCGAGTCGTCCACGAGTATGGCCCGCGCCGCGCCAACCAGGTAGAGGGAGCCGGCGACGATCACGGGGCCGGCTCCCGTGCCGGAGCCGCTCCCCAGAGCCGCGTCCAGGGCGACTCGCGGATCGGCGAAGACCTCCGATTGCGCGGCCATTCCCCGTCGAGCCGCCACGGCCGTCCAGCGCGCGGCAAGTTGCTCGGCCGGCAGCGCCCGGCCTCCCGACGGGGCGGTGCAGATCACTCGCGCCTCCCGCAGCAGCGCCGCCCCGGCGAGGGCGACCAGAACGCCGTCCACGTCCTTGTCCGCCATGATCGCCATGACGAGGGTCGGGCGGCCGGGCGCCAGGAACGGGGCCAGGTCATCGAGCGCTTCGGCGAGGGCCGCGGCCCCGGCCGGGTTGTGAGCACCGTCCAGCAGCACTTCCCGGCCCGCCACGTTGACCAGCTCCAGACGCCCCGGCCAGCGAACGGCCGCGTATCCGGCCCGCCGTGCCTCGGCGCCGACGCGGGCAATCCCTGCCGCCTCGAGGGCGTCCAGAGTGGCGTCCGCGACCGCCGCGTTGGCCGCCTGGTGGCGCCCTCGAAGGGCCACGCGGACCAGACCCAGCCGCCCGAGGTCCACCTCGATCCCGTCGCGGTCCAGCCCGCGAAGCGGCGCCGGCGGCGTCACGGTCAGCGGAGCCGCCACTCGCCGGCTTCGGCGCTCGATCACATCGAGCGCCCCACCAGAGGCTCCCGTCACCGCCAGATCGCCGCGCATGATGATCGCCGCCTTCTCGCGCGCGATCGCTTCCACGGTCGAACCCAGCCGATCCATGTGGTCGAGCGAGACGTTCGTGACCACCGCCACGCCGCCGTCCCAGGCATGAGTGGCGTCGAGCCGCCCGCCGAGGCCGACCTCGACGACCGCCAGATCCACGCCGGCCTCGGCAAACCAGCGGAACGTGATCGCCGTCAGCAGCTCGAACTCCGTCGGCTCGCCGTGATGCCGGGCGACACGATCGGCCAGCGCCAGCACCTCACCAGTCAATCGGGCGAACGTCTCCGGATCCACCGGCACGCCATCGATCTGGAGCCGCTCGCGGTACGTGACGAGATGGGGCTTGGGCGTCTCGCCGGTCCGGTATCCGGCGGCCTGCAGGGCCGCGCCGACCAGCGCCAGGACGCTGCCCTTGCCGTTCGTGCCAGCTATCAGCGCGCCTCGGAAGGAGCGCTCGGGGTGGCCGAGGGCCGCCAGCAGGGCGCGCGTTCGCGAAAGTCCCAGGTGAATCCCGAATCGGCCGCGCGACTCGAGAGCGGCAAGAGCCTCGGGGTAGCCGAGGGTCGGGCCAGAGCGGACGACGCCGGTTGGCGTCAATCCTTCGTCAGTTCGTCTTCGTAGAAGACGCACTGGTTGAATCTCGGCGTCAGGCAGACGTCGTTGACGTAGCCCTGCTCGAGGTGGACGCCGCCGCGCAGCTGGCAGCGCGAGACGTTCTGCTCCTGGCGAATCAGGGCCTTGAGCAGGTGCGGGGCCTGGATCGGGATCGCTCCGCGGCTGCCCGTCATGTAGAAATGCGGACAGACGTTGCGGCGCAGGTTCGGCAGCCCGAAGCCGGATCGGAGGCCCGGCATCGCGTATCGGCTCGGCTGTCCGGTCTCCGCGTGAGTGATGATCGGGAGCGTCCGGGGCATCGGGCGCGTGACGATCCGGCTCGAAACCGGGAACGGGTTGGCGGCATACGGCCCGGCACCGGTGGGTGCCATCGCGGCTGAGCCGCTTCGCACGGGCACGACCCCTCGCACAGCCGGAACCGGGCGCACGCCGGCGCCGGCGTCAGGGGTGCGGGGCCGATCGGGCTTGGGGTTGCGAGCCTCCACCAGTAAGCCTCGTACCGTTGCGGACATTCCTGAACGCCCGCTCTTTGCAGCAGAGTACATCCATCCGCCCGCTGCGCGCACGTTCGTCACGCGGAGGACGGAATGGGCGTACTAAGAGGGGTGTCGGCAGGGGCAACCCAGAAGCAAGCGAGAAACTGCCGCCCCGGACTACTCCCGACTGATGCGACAATGGAGCCATGCCGATGCGAGAACGCCGAGGGGCCCACGTTCGACCCCTACCGCCGTCGGGCGAGCGGCTCCGGTCGCATCAGATCAAAGCCTCCGCTCCATCACGGGAGCTGGTCCGCCGGTATCGGCCGGTCCGGACGAACAAAGGGGTCCCGCCTCCCCTCGGTGTGGGCGTCATCGGCGTGTTCCTCGTTCTGGGAATCGCGATGCTCATCGTGGGTGGCAACATCCTGGTGAGCGTGGTCGGCCAGGTCGCGCACGCGTTCGACAGCGCCATCTCGCAGGTTTCGTCGATGCCACCCGCCACGATGGCGCCCTCAGGCGTGGCCCTCGACACTCCGGTCCTCGACACTCCCGACAACGGCGGCTACACGAACCAGGCCACGGTGGCTTTGTCGGGCAGCGTCCCGGCGGCGGTGGTCGGCGAAACCGGTTATCAGGTCAAGGTCTACGCCGTCGCATCAGACGGGACGAAGAGCCAGGTCGCCGAGGTGGCGGTCGGCGCCACCGCGCACTTCACCACTCCGGCCATCACCCTCGTGGAAGGCTCGAATACCTTCACGGCAGCGCTGGTGACGCCCAGCACTGAGGGCCAGCCGTCGCCGGAGGTCGTCTACGTCCTCGACACGGTGCCACCCAGCCTGTCAGTCGCCTCGCCGGCGGACGGCAGCTCGCAGTCGGGCAGCTCGGTCGTCGTTTCGGGCAAGAGCGACCCGGGCTCGACTGTCACGATCCGCAACAGGCAGGCGCCCGGAGGCGGGCTCAGCAGCAAGGTCGTCGGCGCGGACGGTGGGTTCGCCATAACGGTGGCCCTGGTCGCGGGATCGAACTCGATACAGGTGACAGCTACCGATCAGGCTGGCAACGTGAGCACGGACTCGCTGACCGTCAAGCGGGCATACGGCCAGCTGGCGGCATACCTGTCGGCTTCGCCCGCCAGATTCGGGGCCATCGGCCCAACGACGCTCAAGCTGACGGTTCACGCCACCTCGGCCAACGGCGGCCCGCTGGCCGGGGCGAGTGTCAGTTTCACGGTGGGTGTGTACGGTCTCGCGATGATCGTCTCGCCCCCGCTGACAACGGATCAGACCGGCACCACCACGTGGAAGGTGAACATCTCCGGGGCGACGCCGGGACCCGGCACGGCCACCGTGGTCGTTTCTACGAGCGATGGCAGTCAGGTCCTGGCGACGACGAACCTGACCACGACCTGATCGGGCCGGCGACCCGGAGCGGCGGGCAACTCGCGGGCGGGCAACCTCAGAGCTACGGCGCGGTGGCGGTTGGAGTCGGAGCTGCGGTCGGGGTCGGAGTGGGCGTTGGTGTCGGCGACGGGCTCGGTGTGGGCGACGGGCTCGGTGTGGGCGACGGGCTCGGTGTGGGCGACGGGCTCGGTGTGGGCGACGGGCTCGGCGTGGGCGATGGCGTTGGTGTCGGCGACGGGCTCGGTGTCGGCGTGGGCTCCGGCCCCTCCGAGACGACGTAGTCAACGGGGGAGCCCTTCAGGACGGTCAGACCCACCTTCGGGTTGCTGCTGATGATCTGCCCCTCGGGGATGGTCGGATCGTAGGCCTGGGTGCGATCGCCCGCCTGCAGTCCGGCCGACGCGAGGGCGCTGAGGGCAGCGCTTTCGGTCAGGTCCCGGACGTCTGGGACGACGACCGTGGCCGTGCCGCTGACGACCGTGACGTAGATCGTGTCGCCCTTGTTCATGGCGGCCCCGTATACCGGGTTCTGGGACAAGATGGTGTCATTGGTCTGGCTGCCGTCGTTGGTCGCTGTGGCACTAATCGAGAGCTGCAATCCGTATGACTGGGCGGTCTGTTGAGCATCGGCGTAAAGGACGTTCACGAGGTTCGGGGCGTACACCGTCGAGCCCGACGACCCGCGGCTGATCAGCAGATAGATGGTCAGGCCGATGAGAGTGACCAGGAAGAGCGCCAGGAATCCCGCCACCCAGGCCCATGTACTGGCCGGGGGCGCATCGTCTTCGAACTGCTCTGGCTCGGGCTCGACCGGATTGATCCGGCGGGTCACCCGGTTGGCCATGCCGTCGGGAGAGTAGCCGCTTCGGCCGCGGGCGGCGGCGGCGGCGTACTCGTCCTCCACCGCCGGGCCGTTCGCGTAGGCATCGGGAGCGTACGTGACGTGCGCGGTCGGGTTGGGGCGACGGAGCAGCGGCGCAGTCGATGGGACCGGCGGCGGGGCCACGGGGCGCACCACGGGGGCGGGCGGGATCGGGGGAGCGGCTGGCACGACCGGGATCGGCAGCGCCACCGGCATGGCGTATCGCTCGGGCTGGAGGTCGGGCTCGGGCGCCGGATGAGCCTCGCTCGGCGCCTCCTGCCGGGCCTCCTCCTCGTCTTCGGCCTGCGTCGCGAGCTGGGCATCGAGCCGCGTGATCGTGGCCTCGAGCGCGTCCGCGAGTGCCGCGGCCGAATCGAATCGCCTGGTCGGGTCGGCCGCCATCGCCTTGCCGTCGACGGCCTCGATCTCGGCCGGAACGCCACTCTGGAAGTGGGACGGGACCGGGTTGGGCGCCGCCAGCCTGGCCCTAGCCACGGCGTCGGCCGTTGCGCCGTCCCACGGTCCGCGGCCGGTCAGCAGCTCGAACAGGAGCACGCCCAGGGCATATATGTCCGACGCGTCGGTGGCCCGGCGACCCCTCGCCTGTTCGGGGCTCTGGTACCACGCCTCTTCGACAGAGAGCGCCGGCCGCTGCGAAGCCTCGGCCAGGGCACGGGCGAGACCGAGATCCGCGAGCTTGATCTGCCCGTCCCGGGTAACGAGCACGCTGCCGGACCGGACGCCGCCGTGGACGATGCCGCGCTCGTGGGCCGTAGCCACCGCCGCCGCCACCACGCTCGCGACGCTGGCAGCTCGGCGCGGCGGAACGGGTCCGTTGCGCGCCAGCAGCGAGCCCAGCTCCTGGCCGTCGATGAACTCGGTAACGATGAACACGTCCGAGCCATCTGCCCCGAAGTCGTAGATGGCGACGAGGTTGGGGTGATCGAGGCCGGCCGCGGCTCTCATCGCGAGACGGAACTCAGCCACGAAGTCCGGGTCGGTGCCGAACTCGGGCCGCAGCACCCTGACAGCGACGACGCGGCCATTCTCGGTATCACTGGCGCGGAAGACCGTCGAGACAGCGTCTTCGTCACGCAGCTCCATGAGCCGGTAGCGCCCTGCGATCACCTGTCCGATCTCGGCCACAGACGTTCCTCAACATGCCGGCTCCGGTTACGCCGGAGCTTGATCAATTACCCCGGGCCGGCGCTGCCGGTCCGTTGGGCAGGCTAGCTCAGGTCGAGCCCCTGCAAGTATCGCCTGAACTCCCCGCCGATGTCCTGCCGGTGCATTGCCAGCTCAACGGACGCCTTCAGCCAACCCATTGTTGTGCCGGCGTCGTAGCGTTTGCCCTCAAAAGCGTACCCGTATACGTCCTGCTCCTGCATCAAGGCTTCGATTGCGTCCGTCAGCTGGATCTCTCCGCCAGCGCCGCGCTGCGTCTGCTCGAGCTTGTCGAAGATCTTGGGCGTCAGGATGTAGCGGCCGATGATGGCGAGGTTCGATGGCGCGTCGGCCGGGTCAGGCTTCTCGACCAGGCCCGAAACCTTGTAAAGGCGGGGATCCAGGCCGCCGTCGGCGAGTTGGCCGTCGATGATGCCGTAACGGCAGGTTTCCTCATGCGGAACCTCGGTCACGGCCACGACCGACGAGTGGGTCTGCAGATACGCGTGGATGAGCTGGCCGATGCAGGGCCGCTCGCCCACCACGACGTCGTCCGAGAGGATCACCGCGAACGGTTCGTGGCCTACAAGCTCCTTGGCCACGAGAACCGCATGGCCCAGGCCGAGTTGCTCCTTCTGGCGGACGTAGGAGATCTGGGCCAGGTCCGAGATTGCCCGAATCTGCCGCAGCATCTCGATGTCGCCGCGAGACTCCAGGAGCTGCTCGAGCTCCAGGTTCAGGTCGAAGTGGTCTTCGATCGCCCGTTTCTGGCTGCTGGTGACGATGATGACCTGCTCGATGCCGGCCGCGACCGCCTCCTCGACGGCGTACTGGATGATCGGCTTGTCAACGAGCGGGAGCATCTCCTTTGGCTGGGCCTTGGTGGCGGGAAGAAAGCGGGTTCCCCAACCCGCCGCCGGAAAGACGGCCTTACGTACTCGCATTTGCCCTCAGCTTCGATTGGCCGCAACGGCGGCCGGGTCCACGAACTCGTGGTCGTCGCGATGAAGGCCGTCGCACAACCCCAACCGGCGCGGCTCGACGGGCAGCCAAACCGGTCTCATGATCTCGCGGATCTGGGAACGACGGCAGAAGAGCAGGCCGCGCGTGGACATCCACGTCAGCACGTGGCTCGGCTCGCTGTGGAACTCGAACGGACCGGGATTGAGGCCGGCGGTCTCCGTCCAGGACACGGGCGCCTCGGGCGCCACGACGTCGAGGATGCTGATGCGCCAGGGCCTGCCTTCGATGATCTCGCCGCAGCCGGCACATCGGGCGGCGACGTTGTCGGTGACGATCGTGGGGATGCGGACGCCGTAGAGTTCCATCTGTTCCGGATCGTAGCAGGTCGTTCGAACATGGTCCGGCACCTGGAGCCAGATCGAGAGCCAGATCGAATGGACGAGGACCAGCTTTCGCCCGCCGAGGCGGCCCGGGAGAAGCGGCGGGATCGCGACGCGGAGGCGCAAACGCGGGCCGGAATGCGCACCGGCCTGGCCAAGCAGTTCAAGCAGGTGCTCGACGTGCAGCGGCGGCGTGGCGAAGAGGTGGAGCGGCACCAGGAGGAATCGGCGCCGGAGCCCGGGACCCATGGCGGGCGCAAGGGGCAACGCCGTCGGCCGTGAGCGCCGGCCGGAGTCGCCCGCGGCCGGAGTCGCCCGCGGCCCGACCTCAGTTCATCGTGAAGTAGCCCGAGACGTCGAACACCGCGTCGGCGTGGGTTCCGGTGGCACCGACGAACGTGACCCACAGGCCGCCATCGCGCCCCAGCGGAATCGTGACCGCGTTCGCTCGAGTGTCTCCCCTTGGGAAGTTGAGCGTCGACGTCGTCGGCACTCCGCCCGGGCTGGTCGGGGTCAGTGAGAAGTAGCCGGCGGAGGCCGCGCCGACGGCCGTCAGGTTGCCCGTGATCCCCACTGCGTCCGCCGGGACATTGAGCGCCACGTCGCCGGACCGGCCTGTCACCGCGAACTCAGCCGGAACTTTGGAGGTCAGGGATGCCGATAGCCCCAGGCGCGTGGCCGCGCGCGAGTCCACCAGACGGTTCGGAGTCAGGGCAACGTACGTCGCGCCGCTCGTGTTCGGGACGAAGTAGCCGGTCACGTCGAAGACCACGTCCGCATACGCGCCAGCCTTGCCTTCGAATGTGACCCACAGCACGCCGCCGGCGCCGAGTGGCACGGTCACCGCGTTGGCTCGCGTGTCGCCCGTGGGGAAATTGAGCGTCGAGGTCCCGGGCATGCCGGCGGGCCTGGCTGGAGCCACAGTGAAGTAGCCGCCCGAGCTTTCGTTTACGGCGGTCAGGTTGCCGGCGATCGCGATCGCGTTGGACGGGACGTTCAGGCGGGCATCGGCCGACAGCCCGGTCACCTGGAAGCTCGCCGGCGTGCCAGAGGTGAGCGACGCGGACATCCCGAGTCTCGTGGGCTTACGCGAGTCCAACACCCGATTCGGAGTGACCGGCAGGTAAGTTGCACCGCCAGTGTTCCCAACGAAGTAGCCCGTGACGTCGAAGACTGCGTCGGCCTTCTTGCCCGAAACGCCGACGAATGTGACCCAGAGCTTGCCGCCCGCACCCAGCGGAACGGTCACGGCGTTCGCCCGAATGTCGCCCTCCGGGAAGTTGAGCGTAGACGTCGTGGGGGGGCCGGCAGGCTTGTTCGGAGTCAGGGTCAAGTAGCCGTAGGAGCCCTGGTTCACGACGGTCAGGTTGCCGGTTACGGCCACCGCTCCGGTAGGGATGTTCAGGTTCGGATCGGCGGACCGGCCCGTGACCTGGAACGAGACCGGGACCTTGTTGCTCAGCGACGCCGCGAGCCCGAGGCGCGTGCCGGCTCGGGAGTCCACCAGCCGGTTCGGGGTGACGGTCACGTAGGTGGCTCCGGCGAGTGGCATCACGCCGGGCGAGGCATTGGATGGGCCGCTCGCCCCGGCGACGTTGGTGGCCGTGACCTTGAATGTGTACGAGACCCGATTCGTCAGTCCCGTGATGGTGCAGGAGCGCGCCCCCACGGTGTGGCACTTCAGTCCGCCCGGCGCAGAGACGGCATCGTACGCGGTCACGGGACCACCGCCGTTGAATGGCGGCGAGCCCCACGAGACGAGGGCCGAGCCGTTGGACGCGAGCGCCTCGACGCCGACCGGAGCGTTCGGGTGGGTCCGTGGCGTCACTGCGGACGACGGAGCGGACGGCAGTCCTGCGCCCAGGTCGTTGGTCGCGCTGACCGTGAACGTGTACGGCACGCCGTTGGTCAGCTGGGAGACGGTGCAGCCGATCGCGAGGCCCGTGGTGCACGTCCTGCCGCCCGGCGACGAAGTGACCGTGTAGCCGTCAATCGGGCTGGAGCCCGCATCGCCCGGGGCGGTCCAGGTCACCGCGGCGGTCGTGTCGCCGGGCACGCCCGACACGGCGGTCGGGCGGCCCGGGACCGGCAGCGGCGTCACCGGGTCCGTGGCGCTCGAGGCGGGCCCGGTGCCAACGGAATTCGTGGCCGTGACGGTGAACGTGTAGGGCGTCCCGTTGCTGAGCCCGGCAACGATGCAGCTCGTGGCGCCGGTCGTGGTGCAGGTCCGGCCGCCGGGGTGAGAAGTCACCGCATAGCCCATAATCGGTGCGCCCTGGGCCGGCGCGCTCCACCTGACCTGCGCCGCGCCGCTGCCGGGTGTCGCGGTCACCGAGAGCGGCGCGGAGGGCGGTGGAACCAGCGTCACGCTGGCGGTCGCGGAGGCGCCCTGCAGTCCCGCGGTGTCCACCGCGGTCACGGCGTACGTGTGAAGCCCACCGAAACCGGCCGGCGGGTCGGTGTACGTAAGGGTCGTGCCCGACACCTCGCCGATCTTCGAGCCGTCCCGGTAGATCCGGTAGTGGGCCAGTCCCAGGTTGTCGGTCGCGGCCTGCCAGTCGAGCTCGGCGCCGCCGGTCGGGATAGCCGTGGCCTCGAGCGACGGCGGGGCGGTCGGCGCCAACGTGTCACCGATGGTCACCGTGGCGCCGGACGCACCAGCGGAGTTGACCTTGATCGTGAAGCCGCCGATCGGGTCGCTGAAGGTGTTCCCAGGCTGCAGCGGCGCATCCCAGAAGGAGATGCCGTCGGCCTTGTTGCCGTCGGCGACCGTGTCGATCAGGTAGCTCCGTCCCGGCACGCCTTCGGAACGGAGCTCGTCCTCCGAGTAGCGAATCGTCACCCCGGTCGTGACGAGGGAATACGGCAGGGTGCCGAACTGGTCCCACGCGGTCCCGGTCAGCGTGGATCGCAGCTCCAGCGTCCACGCGCCCGACTGTTCGCCGGCGAGGACGGGGGTCGGCCTGGCGATGCGCAGCAGGCGAACTCCGGGCGTGCTCGAGTACACGGGCACAAGCGAGTAGGTGCCCACCGCGGTTACAGTCTGGGATTCGCCGGGGTCCAGCCAGCCGAGGGAATCCAGGCGGTCGGCGTCGAGCAGGGCGTGGTCGGGCGCCCCCGCCATCCCCATCGTCGTGTACTCATCCATGTACTCGTAGTCCCAGCACGTGCCGACGAGCTCGACTTGATTGCCGGATCCGTCGAAGCAGCCCAGGCCGTTCGAGTGGTCCAAACCCAGGTTGTGGCCCAGCTCATGCGAAGCCACCATCGTCGAGACCGCAGGTTCGTCGCTGGGGTAGGTCGCCCGGTCCATGTCGATCTGGACGTACTTGCCGGGCATCTGCCCTGTGCCCGCCCAGGTCTGCTGGCACGGCGCCTTCGTCCAGAGCACCACGTGGTCGTACGCGTTGAGGTTGTATCCATGCGCCGTGGCAGCGGTGAGAGCAGCACTGATCGAGGTGCCGAACGACCAGCTCGTCTTGCCCCCGGGGCATTGTTGGATGCCCAGATGCCACGGGCCCAGGACGGTGGTCGTGGTGCTCAGGCGACCGCGCGAAGTGGCGCTGAAGTAGGAATGGACCGACGCCGGCGAGCTGGTGAACGTGCTCTGGGCCTGGGCCACGGTGACTGGATAGCCGGACAGGTCCGAGTAGTCGGCGACGATGACGGCGATGGTCTGGGTCTTGGTCGCGGCCGGCGAAGCGTTGTCCGCCTGGGTCTCGAAACCGAGGGCGGCTGCGTCCGGGTTGAAAGCGGCGGTCTTCTCGACGACGATCGAACCGGCCGCGACGGCGACGCTGCCGTCGGCCTGCCTGCGGCCGGAGACCTGGATCAGCGCGCCGTCGAGCCGGTCAACGCCTGTACCGGAGACGGTGATCGGGGTGGACCCGGCGGCGTTGTCGATCGAGTAGATGGTCTGCGAGCTGCCGTCCTCGAAGTCGTCGGCAATTGCCAGGCGCAGAGTGCCGGTGAGGCTGACGACGCCGGAGTCCGCGGCTGGCGCGGTCAAGGCCGGGGCGGTCTCGGCCGGGGCGGCCGAAACCGGAGCAGTTTCGGCAGGCGCGGCCAATGACTGGGTCGGGGCGGTCTCGGCCGGGGCGGTTCCGGCTGGATCGGCCGAAGCCTGGGCCGTGGCGGCCCCTGTCGAAGCCTGTGCGGCGGACATAGCCGCCGAAACGGAGGCGGGGGCTGTCATGGCGATGACGGCAATCAGCGCCACGAGCGTCCGGATCCACCGAATCGAGGTCATTTCACGCCTCCCGCCCTGGACCTCGCGCGCCGGCCGCGCGTCCCAGTGCCGTCCGCGAGTGGTGGGTTCGCCGACACGGCCTCAACCGACGCGACAGGACGCCACAACGAAGGGCATGTTCCAGCCGCCGCAGAGAAGCCGCAATGGACAATTCGAGCCAGTCGAGGCCCGATCCCGCGCGCCTCGTCTCGCGGACGGGCGGCGTGATGGCGAGATCGGCCCGGGCTACCCCGCCGAGAGGTCAACGTCGGTCGACACTTGGACTGCCTGAGGCGGCGGGTCGCCGGCATTCATGTCGAGCACGACATCGGGCCCGCTCAGTCTTTCGCCGTTCGTCCCGTAGCGGTCGATGACATCCCGCGGCTGGCCGGAACCGATCTCGAAGAGGGCGGTGACCGTCACCGTGCCGGCCCCCCAATCGGATACATCGAAGCTCTGGCCGAAACTCCCGCCCCTGACCGTGAGGCTGGCCGGATCGGTGCCCCAATGCTCGCCTGGGCCGGTGCCGTAGTCATCCGCCCAGACCTGAACGATGGCCCCGTCGGTCAGGCTGGTGCCACCCGACACGATGAGCGTCCCCTGACTGATCTGGGCGTTGAGACAGATCTGAGGGTCTGTGCCGGCCAGCCATGGCGGGGTGCACTGGCCGAGGATGGCCTCGGCGACGCCCTTGACGATGGCCACCGACCCGACGATCACGATGACCAGGATCACCGCCGCAAGAACGGCGTTCAGTGCTCTCCGGGCCCGCAGAAGCCGCGGACTCACGAACGGCTCGGGTTCGTCGTAGATGCTCAAAGCCGTTCCAGAGGAGTGGCCCAGCTCTGGCCCAGACCCTCCACCACCCGAGCTAACCCTCCCTCACCGACTCCGCCAGGACGCCTGCCAGTCTATACGGTTGCGACCCTCCGGCGCGACCGAAAACGAGGCTGCGCGGCTGTCGGCTTGGGTCGGCCGGGTCAGCCGCCGAACGTGAAGGCATACGCGCGCGCGCCCGGACCGTTGAAGGTGATCGTCACTACGGCATGCGCGGCGGAATCGAGGTGGACCAGGTGGTACAGGCGGGCCTGGCCGATGACCATGGCGCCGCCGGCGCTCACGTCTTCGGTCGCGCCGGTTTGGGCCCCGGTGACCACCACGTTGGCCTGCACGGGGGAGTCGGCGGCCATCACCAGGTAGACGTCGCGAGCCATGAAGGACATCTCGAGCTTATCACCGGCATCTGAGGCAACGACGTACTCCGGCTGGAAGTCGAAGCTGCCCGAAACTGCGAACTGGCTGTCCGGCAGCTGGTCGGGGAATGAGAACTGGCCCTTTCCGGCCGGCGGCATGCCGGGACCGGCCAAAGTCTCGGCCCGATTGGTGCCGAGATAGGTTTCCGGCGTCTCGCCCGCGATGAAAGGCGGCGGGGCGGCCGAGGCGGCCGGACTGGGCAACGCGGACTGGCCGGCTTCGGCCAGCAGGCTCCGAATCTCGCCCTCGGTTTGGAGGTAGTCTCCCTCGCCGAAATGGGTGTCTCGGATGTGGCCCGTGGCGTCGATCAGGTAGTCCGCCGGCCAGTACTCGTTGTTGTACGCGGTCCAGGTGGCGTACTCGTTGTCCTGGGCGACCGGATACGTGATGCCGAAGCGGGCGATCGCGGCGGCCACGTTGGATGTGTCGTGCTCGAACGCGAACTCGGGCGTGTGCACGCCGACCACGACGAAGCCTTCGGGGCCGTACTTCTGGTACCAGCTCTCGACGTAGGGCAGGGTCCGGATGCAGTTGATGCAGGAGTAGGTCCAGAAGTCGACCAGGACCACTTTGCCGCGCAGGCCGGCCATGGTCAGCGGCGGCGAGTTGAGCCAGTGGTCGATGCCGGCGAACTCCGGCGCAAGCGGGCCGTCCGCTTGATCGGAGCCCGATCCGGAAGCCTGGCTGCCGCCCGAGCCCACGCCCAGGTCGCCGAGGGCCGCCTGCACCGGGTTCGATCGTTCGAGCGTTTGCAGCGTGCCGGTCCAGTCGGGCAACGCGCTCGTGAGATCGGCTGAGATCGTCGTGTCGGCGCCGACGGCCATCAGGCCGGCGGTGGCCAGGACGAGGACGCCGAAGACGCGGCCGGCCCGGGCCGAAGCCGAGCGAAGGCGGAGCCGGGCCAGCGCCGCGCGCCCGCCGAGCGCGATCGCCAGCAGCGGCAGGCCCGCGCCGATGGCATACGCGACAACCAGAGCCAGCGTCGCCGTCGAGCCCGGGGCAGTCACCGCCAGGCTCGTGATGGCGCCGAGAATCGGCCCGGCGCAGGGAGTCCAGACCAGACCCAGGCCGACGCCTGTGATCAGGCCGCCGGCGGCTCCGGGCCTCGCCAGGCTCGCACCGACCGCCGGAACACGGGCGGTGGCACGTTCCCACGCGACCGCCAGAGCGGGCACGAGCAGCGTCAGCCCGAAGACCGCGATGACGACTATTGCCACGTCGCGCAGGGTCGAGCTGGGCAGGTTCAGGGCGTCGATGATTTGGACGCTGGCCAGCGTGAAGAAGGAGAAGCTGGCGATGAGCCCGGCGATCACCAGGTACGGCCGGCGCCTGTCGCCATCTGCCCCGGTCGCAAGCACGATCGGCAGGATCGGCAGCACGCACGGGGAGACGGCGGTCACCAGTCCCGCGATGAAGGCGACAACGATAAGCAACGCCATGAGCGATTCTGGCGGCGCCGCAGCAGAACGGTCAAGCGCCGAAGGCCCGCGGACCGGCGGCCGGTCCACGGCAGCCCAACGCCTGCCTACAGCCGCCGTTTCGGCGCCTGTCTCGGCTCGAGGCGCAGCCTGCCTCGGTGGGGGAGACCGAACAGTGCGAGCGCAGTGCGCGGCCCCCGGGAACACAGCCGTCTAGCGCGCAGGACGTTCCCCTGTGTCGCCCGCTGGGGGTTGCGCCCAGCCGCTACTCAGGTCGTCCGGACCCGCCCGCTCGGCGGCTGACCTTGCCGTCTAGATGCTTGCACCCGATGCGGCGGCGGATGGGGCCGGGCTCGGGCGGCCGTATCCGCCGCCGAAGCCGCCGCGACCGCCGAAGCCGCGGCCGCCGCCGCCCGGGCCGCCGTTACCGCCAAATCCGCCGAAGCCGGGCTGGTCGTTCGCGCCAGCCTGGACCATCGTCGCGGTGAGCGAGCCGTCGGCGTTGAGCGTGCCCTGGGCCATGATTCGATCGCCGACGGCGACGTTGGCGAGAGTCGGAGCGGAGATGCCGCGCACCGAGTACTTCGTCGCCGACGAGACGTCGACCGTGACCGTCTTGCCGGCCGTGGTTGTCACCACGATCGTCGTGGCCGTCTTGCTGGCGACCGTGCCCTGGACGGAGGACGGCGAAATCGTCACGGCGGTGGCGGTGAAGTTACCGGCCGAGTCGACGGTTCCCTGGGCCGTGATCCGGTCGCCGACGACCAGCGCGCTCGCGGAAACCGTGGCGCCGGCCTCCGTGTAGGTGGTGGATCCGGTCAGCGTCAGCGTCTTGGAAGAGCCGCCGGACTGGGTGATCGTCACCGAACCCGAGCTGACTGCCGTGACCGTCCCCGACGCCGTAGGCAGCTGGACCTGGATCGTGGTGATCTTGTAGGTGCCATCGGTCTGGCGAGCCTCACGGAAGGTGATCTGGTCCCCGACCTTCAGGTCCGCAACAGTGATCGTCTGCCCGCCCGTTGTGATCGTGGCGCCGGTCGCATCGATCGTCCGCGTCCAGCCGTCGGTCGTCTGCAGCGAGAGATTGCTGCCGTCGATCTTCGTGATCGTGATCGCCACCTGGCCGACCGACCCCTGGAACCCGCCGGGGGCCGTCCAGCCGGGCCCGAGCTCGGGATGGCCCGGAATGGTCGTCGGTTGCGCCGCAATGGCGGAGTTCGAACCTCCGGAGGAGACACCCAGAGCAAACGCGACGGAGGCGACGCCCGCGAGCACCAGCGCCCCGATGAGCGGGAGGAGGCGCCAGCGCGAAAGGGAAGCCTTCATGAGAAAACACCTCTAGTTACCGCCCACCTTTCGGCGGGAGAGCAAAGACCGAGGAAAGCGGACGCTGTGCCCACGTCCCTCGAAGCATTCATAGCACGCCGGCTTCGATAAGTCCTGAAATGGGTGCGGTATCTGTTGACAGCGCGATCCCGCGACGGGGCCGGGTCGGCGAGGGGGCCCGGGCGCCTCGATCCCGCATGCGGGCATGTGTCGCCGGCCGAGTGCGACGAGGAGGCCTACCATCGTCGACAACAGTCACCGATGCCGCCTGGATGGAACATCGGGAGTCTCCGCGATTCCCAGGCGGCTCGAACCGACAGGAGTGATCGGCCATGCCCATGGTCCTCGACGGATCGTCGCTCACCATCGACCGCCTCGTCCGCATCGCCCGCCACGGCGAGGAGGTCGCTCTCGACCCGGCGGCACTCGAGCGGATCCGTGTCTGCCGGACCATGATCGAGGAGAAGCTCGCGGCCCGAGAGATTATGTACGGGACGAACACGGGCATCGGCGAGTTCTCCGAGATCGTCCTGTCCGACGAGCAGGTCCGCGAGTTCCAGCGCTACCTCATCTACAACCACGCGGCCGGGATCGGGGACCCGGCGCCGATCGAGTCGGTGCGCGGCGCGCTGGCCGGCCGGATCAACGTGCACGCACGGGGGCACTCGGGGTGCCGGCCGGAGATCACGCTTACGCTCGTCGAGATGCTGAACCGCGGCGTCACACCGGTCGTCTGCCAGAAGGGTTCGGTGGGCGCATGCGGCGACCTCGCCCCGATGGCCCAGGCCGCGCTGCTCCTGATGGGCGAGGGCGAAGCGTTCTACCGGGGTGAGCGGCTCCCGGGACGGGAGGCGATGGACCGCGCCGGGATCCCGGTGCCGGGGCTGCAGGCGCGCGACGGGCTGGCGACCATCAACGGCTCGAACCTCCTCACGGCCATGAGCGCGATCCAGCTCTACGACATCTCGCGCTGGCTCAAGCAGGCCGAGATCGCCTGCGCCATGGCACTCGAGGCGCTCGTCGCCAACCTCAAGCCCTACGACACTCGCCTCCACGAGCTGCGGGGGTTCCCGGGAGCCGTGCAGGCTGCGCGGGCGATCATGCTCTGCATCGAGGGCAGCGACATCGCCACCGGGAAGATGAAGACGAAGGTGCAGGACGCCTACTCGATGCGCGCCTCGCCCCAGGTCATCGGCGCGGCGGTCGACGCGGTGGAATGGGCGCGCAAGCAGGTCGAGACCGAGCTGAACGGCGTGGGCGACAACCCGATCTTCCTGCCCGAAGCTCGGCTCACTCTCACCGGCGCCAACTTCCAGGGCAGCCCCGTGTCGCTTCCGATGGACATGGTGGGTGCGGCGGTGACGATGGTGTGCGTACTCTCCGAGCGGCGCCTCAATCGGATGACCAACCCCGCTCTCAGCGTCGGCCTGCCGGCGTTCCTGACGAAGGGCGCGGGCATGTTCTCCGGCCTGATGCTCAGCCAGTACACGGCGGACCACCTCATCGTCGAGCAGCGCATCCTGTCGGCGCCGGCCTCGATCCAGTCCATCCCGGCCGCGGCCGACCAGGAGGACTTCGTGTCGATGGGCATGAACACGGCCATCAAGAACGGCCAGATCCTCGACAACGCCTACGGCGTGCTCGGGATCGAGTTCATGGCCGCGGCCCAGGCGCTCGACTTCCGCGACTTCGCCTTCGGCCGGGGCGTGTCCGTCGCGCGAGACGTCGTGCGGCGGCACGTCGCGCACCTCGAGGAGGACCGGCCGCTGTACCCCGACCACAACCGGATGAAGGAGCTGGTGCGATCGGGCGAGATTCTGGAGGCCGTGGAGGCGGAGGTAGGGCCCCTGGCGTAGGACGCGCGCGCGGCCACGCCGAGGCCGCGGACTCTGATCGCGGGTCCCGCGCCGCTCGGCGACCGAAGATTGAACTCGGGCGGCAGCGCACGCGTCAGATCGGGCATGATCAGCGCGACATGGAGGGGAAGTAGCCTCGTGGCGAGACAGACAGCGGCAACGGAGGCGCCGGCGGACGCGCGAGCGGCCGCCTTCACGCGCCTCACGTCGGCCCGCCTCGCTTCCTGCTACCGATTGGCCGCCGTCATCCTGGGCGATCCGGTCGAGGCCGAGGACGCGACCCACGATGCCGCCCTTCGGGCGTGGGAACGCTGGGGCTCGTTGCGAGATCCCGACCGGTTCGACGCCTGGTTCGGGCGGATCGTCGTCAACGAGTGCCGCGATCGCCTGCGGCGTCGGCGACTCAGGCCGTTGTCGATACAGCTCCAGGAGGACCGCGCCGGAGCCAGGCTCGGCGACGACACCGACGCCGTTGCAGAACGCTAGGCTCTCGCGCAGGCAGTCGCCGAGCTCGAGCCGGATCAGCGCATCGCGGTCGTGCTGCACTTCTATCTCGAACTGAGCACGGAACAAATCGCGGAGCGGACGGGCGCTCGCGTGGGAACGGTCAAGTCGCGTCTGCACTACGCCCTCAGGGCTCTGCGGGCCGCGCGAGATGCGGCCGCCCGAATCGAAGGAGGACGGCCGTGAGCGACGAACGACTCGATCGAGAGCTCGGCGAGCTGTTCCGAGCGGCAGCCGACGTCGAGCTGCCCGACAGCCTGGTGGACCGGGTCGCCTCCATCCCGGCAAGCCGACCCGCGCGCCGCGGGATCGCGCGCGGCTTCTCCGGGCTCGCCGCGGCGGTTGGGACAGCCGTCATGGTGCTGGCCGTCGTGGCCTTGATCGCGCTTCGCCTGCCGTTCAGCAGCGCCCCTTCCGCCGCCGCCACGGCAGGCGCCAGCGGCCCGGTGCGGGCGACAGAGGTCAAGGTGCTCACGGCGGCCGAGCTCAGAACGGCGATAGCGGCCCAGCGCGCCGGCGGCCTCGCGCCACAGGACGTGGTAGCCGACGTGGCCATCGACACTGGCCGGCAGACCGCCCCTCTCTCGCGGGAGTGCGTCCCGCCGGGCCAGTGCCTGGTCATCGGAACCCTGGTCGGGTTCGACGATCCGGACGGGACGGTCACGGTCCGGCAGGAGGATCGGGTCCTGCCACCGGCCACGGATCCGGCGGATCTCCAGGCTCCCGTCGCGCTCCGGCTCTCCGGCCAGGGCCCGATCGAGTTGCTGGGACACGTGCAGTTCGCCGCTGGCGGCTCCCCGACATGGTCGGTTGCGGAGACGCTGGCGGCCACGTCGACGGCGCCCGATGGGGAGGTCGTAGGGGTTGACGGTTGGCTCGAGGGCGCGACCGGCTTCAGTTGCGGACCCGCACCCGAGCCCGGACCGGCCATTCCCGCGCCCTTCGACTGCGGCGTCCGCGACTACCTCACGCCCGGGCCGGTGACGCTGGTCACGGGATCGGGCAACTCGGAGGGGTATGGGTCGTATTCGATGAGTCCCCCATCGGACGGGGTCGCCGTCCAGCGGGGCGCCTACGGCGAGTACGCGCCCAACCCCGTGTTCAACGATTGGAACGGGGAGTCCCGGCGCGCCATCTACCTGCTCCGGATGGTCGTCGACGATGCGGTCAACTGCCCCGACTGTCGAGGCTGGCTGGTGGTCGGTCGCCTGGACGCGGCGCCGATGGAGTCCGCGTCGGCCACGAACAGCCCGGTCGTCCGATCGGCTGCCGAGCTCGCATTGCTGCTCGGGAGCGACCGGGCCAGCTGGATCGGGCGGGCCCTGCTGGTCGACGGCAAGGTCGTGCCCGGCACCGCCCAGAACTGCCCGCAGACGGGCGACTGCACCATTGGCACCCTGGAGGGCACGAACGAAACGGTCGTCGCCTCGGCCTACACGGCGTCGATGCTGCCCCAGGAAGCCGACCTCTCGACGCAGGGCGTGCTCGCCGTGGTCGTGCGGCAGGACGGCCTGGAGTACCTCGGCGACATGGGCTACAACACGGACAACACGTTCGCGTTCCAGCCGAGCCAGCTGGCCAGCCCGGATCTCCATTTCCACGTCCCACTCCTCACGGTTGTCGTGGACGGCTGGCTCGTCGACTCCGGGTTGGTCCGGTGTCCGGCGCCGATTCCTCCGCTGCCGCCCGCTGACACGCCGTTTGCGACCTGCCCGTGGGCGTGGGTGACGCCGAGCGAGGTTCAGCCGGTCTCGGTGACTGCGAGCGGGCTGGCCGTCACTCCGCCCGTCGGAGCGGTCCAGGTCCAGCCCAACGCCTACGCCGAGTTCGCGCCCGATCCGGCAACGCCGGCAGACGGTCCCGGCCACGTGCCTCGCGCGGGAACGTATCTTCTGCGGCTTGTCCAGGATCCGCGACCCGGCGCCAACCCGCAAACCGGCTGGCAGGTCGTCGGTCGGCTGGATCCTTGAGAGGGCCCGCAAGAGGTTGAGGGCGCCAGCCAACTGATCCCGCCAGGGTGACCGTCTACGCCGAGGCGGATCGAACCCGCTTTCTACTGAACTCGTCCAGGGGTGTCGCGCGTGAGCCGATGCTAGCCTTTGCCCGACACGCAAGGTGAGCGGGAGGGAAACGTGATCGACTCAAGTGGCGCTACAGACCAGCCGGTGAGATTCGGCCAAAGAACGCGGCGCGGTGTCCTGGTGTGGATAGGGCTCGGCGCCGTCGCGCTCTGCCTCCTGGAGTTCGTGGGCGCTCGATCGTTGATGGCCCAGGGTTTCGATTGGGTCGACCCAGTAATGATGCTGATCCCAATCCCCGTCATCATCGCGATCTGGCTCACCATTCTGGGTACGGCCACGGAATGGACCATCGCAGGCCACGAGCTGCGCCGCAGGGGCTGGCTCTCCCGGCCCGGCAGCGAGCCTGCCGCCGTGATGGAACTCGGTCCGCAGCTCGAGATCGTCCACGAAACCAGGTCCGGCTGGCGCATCCGGCCGTACGGACCCGCGGTCTACGTGGCCCGTGGGCAAGCCGCATCCCTCACCGGTGCAATGGAGCGCGCCGGTGTCCGCGTCGTCGACTGGCGCGGCGACTGGGCGGGCCGGCATCGACTGCTCGACAGACTGGCCGTGCCGATCACACTGGTTGGCAGTGCGGGTCTGCTCGTGACGGCCGCACAGGCACCTTGGCGAGCTGAGGGTGTCGCGGCCTATTGCGTGTTCTGGGGCGCGATGATGCTGGGCTTCGCGATCGACTTCCTGCCCTGGAGAATAAAGAGACCGTCGGCCCGGGGTGCCTGACCGGCCGCGGGTCCGTCACGGACGAGGACAGCCAGTCCCTGGGCTCGACCCCCCCCGTGGGCCTGAAGCGCAGGAGGACACCGTAGTCGGCAGGGTAAGTGGGAGGGAGAAATGATCGGATCAGCGGACATCGCGGACCAGACCGTCAGATTCAATGAGCGCACGAGGCGAGCGATCCTGAGACGAGTGGGCTGGTACGTCGCCGTGGGTTGCGTGGGCGAGCTTGCTTTCGGCCTGGGGTACGGGTGGTCGTTCTGGATACTCGCCTACTACCCCATCCTCTGGCTTGTGGGCTGGCTCTCCAACACGTTCGCGCGCACGGAGTGGAGCATCGCGGACCATGAGCTGCGCCGCCGGCGATGGTTCTCCCGGCCGGGCAGCAAACCCTCGGCCACCATCGAGCTGGGCCGACAGGTCGAGTGCGTCCACGTCGCCTGGTCCCGCTGGCGTATCTGGCCGGGCGGCTACGCGATCGACGTGGAACCCTGGCAGACCTCACGCGTCGTCGGGGCGATGGAACGTGCCGGCGTCCGCGTCGATGACTGGCGCGGCGACTGGTCGCGGCGCCATCGACTGCTCAACGCATTCGGCGTGCTGGCCTACTGCGGCGGCGGCGTCGCGGTGTTCGCGACGATCGCGCTCGCGCCGCTGCGGCCCGACAGCCCTTACGGCTTCGTGGCGCTGGGTACGGCTATCGGCGCGTTCTGTCTGGGCCTGGCGATCGACTTCCTGCCCTGGACGCTGACGAAGCCGCCGGCTCAAGCCAGCTGATCGGCCGAGACCTGTCGCGCGCTCAGCCGTACAGAAGCGATCCCGGCGTGGTGAGAACCTGACCCGTCTCCAGCCACGTCTTCAGGCCGGAAAGGATCATCGGCCAGCCGCCATAGAGCAGCCGCTCGAACTGGCCGGCGAAGTCCGGATCGCCAGCAACAGGCGGCGGGGCGCCGACCAGAGTGGGCGACACCGTTACCTGATAGCGGGCTTCGTCCGAGTCCTGCTCCACGATCCCGCCCCCGCCGCTCACTACTTCCAGTAGCCGGTGATATCGAGGGCGAGATTGGCAGTGGAGCCGGTAGTGCCGGCCCATTCGAGAGCGACGTGACCCGATGTTCCGAGAGCGACATCGAAGCCGTTGGCCTCGGAGTG
>PMXQ01000063.1 GCA_003171065.1 Chloroflexota bacterium | reverse complement strand
TCCTCGCTGATGACGGTGCCGCCCGTCAGAATGGCCAGGTCGCGAAGCATCTCCTTGCGGCGATCGCCGAAGCCTGGGGCCTTGGCGGCCAGCACCTGGACGGTGCCGCGGAGCTTGTTCACGACGAGAGTGGCCAGCGCCTCACCGTCGACGTCCTCGGCGATGATCAGGAGCGGGCGGCCGATCTGGACGGCCTTCTCGAGCGCCGGCAGCATGTCCGGAACGGCCGAGATCTTCTTGTCGGTGATCAGGATGCGCGGGTTGTCGAGAACCGCCTCCATGCGATCGGCGTTGGTGACGAAGTAGGCGGAGATGTAGCCGCGGTCGAACTGCATCCCCTCGGTGTATTCCTTCTCGAGCCCGAGGGACTGGCCTTCCTCGACCGTAACGACGCCGTCCTTGCCGACCTTGTCCATGACCTCGGCGATGATGTCGCCGACTTCCGGATCGGCGGCCGAGATCGTGGCAATGGCCGCGATCTCTTGGCGCGAGTCGATCGGGCGGGACTGCTTCTTGATCTCCGCGACGACGGCCTCGACGGCCTTCTCGATGCCGATGCGGATGAGCATCGGGTTGGCGCCCGCGGTGACGTTGCGGATGCCCTCGTTGATCATCGCCTGGCCGAGAACCACGGCGGTGGTCGTGCCGTCGCCGGCGACGTCGTCGGTTTTGGTCGCGACTTCCTTGAGCAGCTGGGCGCCCATGTTTTCAAACGGGTCTTCCAGCTCGATGTCGCGGGCGATCGTGACGCCGTCGTTGGTGATCGTCGGCGAGCCGAACTTCTTGTCCAGGACGACGTTCCGGCCCTTGGGGCCGATCGTCACTTTGACGGCCTCGGCCAGACGGTCCACGCCGCGCTTGAGTGATCGACGAGCTGTCTCGTCGAAGACGAGCTGCTTAGCCAAGTCTGTATTTCCTCCGCTCTTCTTCGGCCGCACGGGTCGCGCCCGGGGCCGGGGTCAGTGTCGACGTCCGCCCGACGGACGCCTACGCCTCGACGATGGCCAGGATGTCCTTCTGGCTGACGATGAGGAGATCCTCGCCGTCCACCTTGAACTCGGTGCCGGCGTACTTGGAGTACAGGACCCGATCGCCTTTCTTGACGTCCATCTTCTCGCGCGTGCCGTCATCGAGGATCTTGCCCGGGCCGGCGGCGAGGATGAGTCCCTCCTGCGGCTTCTCCTTGGCCGTGTCCGGCAGGACGATGCCGCTCTTGGTCATGTCTTCACGAGGCGTCGGCTTGATGACGACGCGATCGCCTAGGGGCCGAAGCTTCTTGCTGGTCGCAGTGGCCGTTGCCAACGCGCAATCCTCCTGTTGGCGGCAGGTTTGAGCCCGCCGTCGCGACTCATGGATGTGAATTTGATGGGGCGCCGATTGGTCGACGCCGCCTTCTCTACCTGAATGCTCTCTCGGTGGGGCCTTCGGGTCGGGCGACTGCCATCACGGCAGCGCTCCATCGCCTCCGATGTCCCACCGACGCATTAGCACTCTACCAATGAGAGTGCTAACAGCCTAACCAGGGCCGGTTGGGCTGTCAAGCGCGGGCAGGCACAGGATGGCATGCTGTGGCAGTGAGCGATAACGATCTGCCCGACTACGTACTTCGAAACCGCAGCAGATGGGACGCCTGGGCGCCCGAATGGGTCGCCGGCGGCGAGCGCAACTGGGCCCGCACCGAGCCGTCGTGGGGCATTTGGGGTATTCCGGAAGCCGAGCTCAGGATGCTCGACGACGTGGCCGGCAACGACGCCATCGAGCTGGGCTGCGGCACGGCCTACGTCTCCGCCTGGCTGGCCCGCCGCGGCGCCCGCCCGGTCGGCATCGACAACTCGGCCAAGCAGCTGGAGACGGCCCGCCGGCTGCAGAAGGAGCATGGCCTCGAGTTCCCCCTGATCCACGGCAACGGCGAATCGGCTCCGTTCCCCGATGCCAGCTTCGACCTGGTCATCTCCGAGTACGGTGCCTCGATCTGGGCCGACCCGTATCGCTGGATCCCGGAAGCGGCCCGCCTGCTGAGGCCGGGCGGCCGGCTCGTCTTCTTGGTCAACGGCTACCTGCAGATCCTGTGCCAGCCGGACGAGGAGAACGTGCCGGCTGCGGATCGGCTGGCCCGCGACCAGTTCGGGTCCTACCGCTTCGAATGGTCGAGCGACGAGTCGGTCGAGTTCCACCTCGCCCACGGCGAGATGATCCGGCTGCTACATGCCAGCGGCTTCGAGGTCGAGGATCTGATCGAGATCCAGGCCCCGGAAGGGACCACGACCCGCTGCGAGTACGTCACTGCAGAGTGGGCCCGCCGCTGGCCCAGCGAAGAGGTCTGGAAGGCCCGGAAGCGGACCTAGCGGCCGCGCCCCGGCGCGGTGTCCGTCTCGATCGGGCCGACGGCGCAGGCCAAGGCGGCGACGACCACCGGAGCGAGCGCACTTGAAGGTGCGTCAGCGAGGCGCACAGGAGCCAACGCAGGAATGCGCCGTCAGGCCGAGCGAGACCGCCAGGAATCACGAAACGGGCGGCTGGTGCCGCCCGTTTCGACGGATTGGTCCTGGGCCTAGAGCGCGTTGCCGATAGTGCTCAGGATCGTATTGATCTGGCCGCTCAGGAACAGCAGAGCGGTGATCGCGAGGATGGCGATGAGCGCCAGGATGAGAGCATATTCCGCGAGGCCCTGGCCACGAGACGTAAGGCGCATGTTCTCTACCTCCACGTGAAAACGTACCCCTGGGACGGAAGGCGGGCGATTGCCGGGTCATGGTACGCCATATGTACTAGGACCGGTAGGCCGAAAGCGCCACAGCGGTGCGCGCTGTCCACACATCGAGCCGCGAGATCGGCCGGATCGACGCCTGGCCGGGGCCGCCCGGCGATGTCGAGACGCCCCTCGAGTCATCCCCGGTGCACGGCGATGGCCTTCTCCATCTCTTTGAGATGCTCCAGGCGGTGGATCGAGCGGTCGAGGAGCGCCGGCCGGTCGGCCAGGACGGCCAGGATCGGGGCCGTCTCCGGCAGGCCTGCGATCAGGCGATCGACCGCCTGCGCCGCCTCAAGTGTCTCGGCGATGACCGCCTCCGGCGAGCTCGACGCAAACGCAAGCCAGGTGGGCGGAAGACCGCCGTTGATGAGATCAGCCAGCTCGTGGGGCAGGAAGGTCGGCTGTTCGCCGGGCCCCGCCGCAACGGCCGACCGCCACCGTGACGCGAGGAAGCGGTCCCAGAACGTGAGATGCCCGAGCGTCTGGCCGACGGTCCAGGAGCCTTCCCCGGAGGACTGAGCCAGGTCCGCCGCCGAGAGGCCGCCCACGAACTCGCGCAGCCGAGCCAGGCTCGCCTCGTTGCGGGCATCGAACGAGCGATCGACTGGAGCCGCCGAGGGACGGCCTGCGGCAAGAGCCCGCTCCAGCTGCGCGATGTGCGCCTCGCGGTGAGCCCAGCGCCCCACCAGGTTGGGTTTCTCGGCAATGACCGAAGCCGGCACGCTGTCCGCCAGCGACTCGATGATCGCATCGACCGCCTCGGCGGCGTCCAGGGCCTCCCGGCCGATGGCCAAGCCCAATCGCCCGGACCAGGCGTCCACCATCTCTGCCAGCGGCGGGTTGAGGCCGTCGAGCAGCGAATATGGGATCTGGAACGGATCCAGAGGCTTGCCCTCGGCGGCGCCGGCCTGAGCCACTCTCCAGCGCGCCACAGTCGACCGATCCCAGAACGCGACATGGGCGAGAGCCTGGGCAACGGTCCAACCGCCTTCTTCCGTGATCAACGCCATTTCCGACTCGCGCAGGCGTTCCACGATTGACGCGAGGCGTTGCCGGCTGGCGGCATTCCGCGCGACGAAATCGCGGTCCACAGCCGTCGGCGCCGCGGCTTCGAGAGCCCGCTCGATCTGGTCGATGTGCTCGCCGCGGTGGCGATGGCGGTGCAGGAGATAGGCGCTCGGTGTGCCCTCGATGGCATCGACGGTGGCGTCGGGGGCGCTGGCGATGAGTCCGTCGAGCTCCGTCGCCGCATCGAGCGCCAAGGCCGGGATCCCGGCCGGAGCGATGCCCGACAGGTACGCGTCCAGCGCGACGTTGGCCAGGTGCTCAGCGGCGATGACCGACTCGTCCTGGGCCGACCATCGCCCCGCCAGCATCTCCGTCCAACGAGCGGCCTGCCAGCGGTCCCAGAAGCCCATATGGGCCAGAGCCGCAGTCACGGCCCAGCCACCGCCCAGATCGACCGCCATCTGGGCCGGCGTCAGGGTCGCGATGAGGCGTGCGAGCCGCTCTCGCGACTGATCGTTGGCACGTTCGAAGCTGCGATCGGTCATGGTTTGCTCCCCGTGGAGTGGCTCCGGAAAGTGGCGTCGTACGCGGCGACGAGACCTGCGCCAATGCTATCGGGGCTCTGGCCGCGCTGCTGCGCGAGCCACTCCCCGGTGACGCGGACCCACGGCGGCGAATTGCGCCGGCCCCCGAAGCCGGGCACGGAGCCACGCGGCATGCCGGGCGGCGCCAGGTACGGGGAGTCGGTCTCGATCAGCAGCCGCTCCCCGGGGACGAGCCGCGCGACCTGCGCGGAGGCCTCTTCCCCGCCTCGAAACACCAGGCCGCTGAACGAGATGGCGAGCCCGATCTCCAGCGCGGCTTCGGCGTAGTCGACAGGTCCTGAGAAGGAGTGCAGCACCGCGGCCGGGCGATCCCCGAAGGCGGCCCGGGCCGCCGCTCCCCCAAAGCCCGCGGCCCAGAGTTCGGCCAGCAACGCGTCTTGCCCGTCACGGCGCCCGGCCGCGGAACGGCAGTGCAGGATCGCCGGCTTGCCCGTATCCAGGGTCAGGCGCAGGTGGCGCCGCAGGTTGGCGAGCTGCGCCTCCTGCGGGGAGTGCATGCGGTCGAAGTCGAGGCCGGTCTCGCCTATCGCCACGGCGCGCGGATCGGCGGCCAGGCGGACGACCTCGGCCCAATCGGCTTCGGAACAGGCTGAGGCGTCGTGCGGGTGGACACCCACAGCCGCGTCGATTCGGGGATCGGCCTGCGCCATCGCCAGCGCCCGAGCGGACGACCCGGCGTCCCAGCCTGGCACGAGCAGACGTTCGATACCGGCCTCGAAAGCAGCCTCGACGACCGCCGCCCGATCGGTCTCGAACGGCTCGGACTGCAAATGGGCGTGGCTGTCGATCAGGCGCACGGCAATCGGACCGAGCTACCCCGCGGCCGGGGTCTCGACCTCGGTCTCCAGGCGCGGGAAGAGGGGCTCGGCCGTTGCCAGTCGCCCGGGCTGTCCGTCGTGGGCGCCCCACCGAAGCTCTTCGAGCAGGGCCGGCCCGCCCGTGCCGTCTGGGCCGTACGGGTAGTCGTAGCCGAGCTGAGCCAGCGTCCGCGGGGCGGCGGTGGGCATGAACGGTGCCGCAGCCAGCGCAATCAGCCGGCAGGCTTCGACGAGATCGCCCAACGCGGCCCGCAATTGGGCTCCAGCCTCTTCGTCGCCGGCCTTCATGGCTTTCGCCAGCGCCCACGGCTGCACGGAATCCACGAACCGGTTGGCCACGTCCACTACACCCCACAACTCAGCCAGCGCTTCGCTCAGCTGGCAAGCCTGAAGCTTTTCGGAGTAGGCGGGCAGCGCGTCCGCCCATTTCTGGCTCAAGGCGCCTTGACTTCGCGGCGGTCGCTCGCCGCCAAAGTAGCGGTTGACCATCGAGACCGTTCGATTGACCAGGTTCCCAAAGTTGTTGGCCAGATCCGCGTTGTAGCGACGGACGAACGAATCCCAGGACACGTCGGCATCCCTGTCGAACGGAACTTCGCGCAGCGTCACGTAGCGCGCGCCGTCGGCGCCGAGGGTGCGGACCACGTCCACCGGATCGAGGAAGTTGCCCAGGCTCTTGCTCATGCGCTCGCCCTGGGCGAGCAGCCAGCCGTGGACCCAGACCCGGCGCGGTGCCTCCAGCCCGGCGCTCCAGAGCATCGCCGGCCAGTAGATGGAGTGGAACCGGGCGATGTCCTTGCCGATGATGTGCAGGTCGGCCGGCCACCACTGCGCGAACGCCTCTTTGTCGTCGGGGAAGCCGGCGCCGGTGACGTAGTTGATCAGGGCGTCGTACCAGACGTAGATCCTGCCGGCGTCGGGATTCCAGCTGCCGTCGGGGAGCTGGGCGGAGGAGCCGTCCGGCATGATCGGGAACGGGATGCCCCAGGACGTCCCCGACCGGCTGATCGAGAAGTCCTCCAGGCCGCCGCGGATGAAACCCAGCATCTCGTTGCGCCTGAAGTCCGGCTGGACGAAGTCGGGATGGTCCTCGAAGTACTTCTCCAGGCGTTCCTGGTAGGCCGACAGGCGCAGGAACCAGTTGTGCTCGGAGAGCCACTGCAGGTCCACCGTCGGGTGGTTCGGGCAGCGGGTCCCCTGGGCAGTCTCGATCACGTCGGACGGCGTCTTGAAGCCCTCGGCCGGGCAGTACCAACCCTCGTAGTCGCCGACGTAGATGTCGCCGTTGGCATAGGCCCGGCGGACCATCTCCTGGGCCGCCCGAACATGGTCCGGATCGGTCGTGCGGATGAAGCGGTCGGGGCTGATGAGGAGAGCATCCTCGGCCGTCTTGAACAGGGCCACGTTCTCGTCGACGAAGGCTTTGGGCGTCTTGCCGAGCTCGGCCGCGCGCTGGGCGATGTTGACCGAATGCTCGTCGATGCCGGTCAGGAATCGCGTTCGATCGCCCTTCATGCGGTGCCATCGCGCCAGCACGTCCGCCCCGATGACCTCATACAGCGTGTGGAGGCCGGGGCGGTTGTTGGCATACGCGATGGACGTGGTGATGTAGTAGCAATCGTCAGGGCTCATGGCGCCCGATGGTAGCAGGGCCGACACGCCACGGTTAGCCGCGGTCGTCGGCCGCGGCGGGCCGCGCACTGCCCCAGGCGCGGCGCTTCGGCTCGAAGGTCCGTAGCCGCCGAGCGATCGACCGTGCTTCGACCCGGAATCAGCTGGCGGACGCCGGCTTCTCGCTCGCCTTGAGGGCGCGGCGCTGCAACTCCGCCGACAGGAGTCGCCGTGCCGTGCTGGCCGCGTCGGCCTGCGCCCTGAGCTGGACCAGCTGACGCTGGACAGTGCCCGTCAACGCGTCGTAGAAGCCGCACCAGCGCTGCAACCCGGCCAGGGACTGCAGGATCGCGAGCCGTCCCCCTTCGAACTTGTTGGCCGCCGCCCATTCGGCGAAGGGCGTGCCCCTGGGCCTGGCGGGAGAGGGCGTCGTGGCAGCCGGGCCAGCCGCCGAGGAAGCCAGTGCCCCCGGTGACGTCTGGGCCGCGATCGTGGCAGGCCTCGCCGAAACCCTGGCCTGCGCTCGACTCTCCCGCAGGGACCCGCACATTCGCGTCGAGTCGCCCGCGAGGTGCCAGCCAAGGCCGTAGCAGAGCGTGTCTCCGAAGTGGCTCGGCACCAGGGTCGTGCCGGCCTCGTCGAGGCGGGCCATGAGATCGCTTATCGCATCGACCTGATGGCCGAGGTTGCGCCGGCGATCGTCGAGGTCGTTCATCTCCTCCTGCGCCTGGATCAGGGCGTCGAAATCGACATCGGCGCGAACGGCCCAGGCGGACCGGGCCGAGCGAAGCTCCTCGTCCGAAAGTGCCGCCAGATCGGCCGGCAACTCGGGTACTTCTACGGCAGCGGGGCCGTCCGGGAGTCCGTCCAGTCCGGCGAGCTGCCCGTCGAGCTGGCTGAGGTTCTCGTCGAGCACGCCCTGCAGGTATCCGAGCTGGCCGAAATCGCGGCGGAGCCGCTCGACCACTTCGCCGGGCGAATCGGCCTCCGCGTTGGCGCCCGTACCCGCGGCGGCGAGCGAAACCAGGCCGGCGGCCGGGTCGAGGATGCTGGCGAGCGCGCCAATGCGGGCCGCGTCGCCGATCAGCTGGGTGACGTCGGCGGCGGTGTAGGCGCTCGGATCGGTCCCGGCCGTGACGCGCCGCATGCATCGAACGATGCTTCGCCCGGCAGACATCAACTCAGATCGCGGCAGAGGCAGCCCCGAGCCCGCCGCGGTCGTCAGGTTGCCGGCGGCGATCGAACTGGCTGCCTGTCCGCGACCACCCGACGGGCGTCCAGTCGCAACCTTGCCGCGAGTCGACAGCGCCACAGAACCCGACCTCCAGCTCGCCGCCCACAAGAGCGACTGCCGCAGTCTACCCCGGCGAGCAGCGCCAAAAGAGCCCGATCTTCCTGCTCCGGCACGCGCTCCAGCCTACTCCGGCACGCGCTCCAGCGCGCGAAGCTCAGCCGAGCCAGGGTCGACGATCCAGCACTCGCCGAACGGCCTAATGGCGGAAGTGGCGCACTCCCGTGACCATCATCGCGGCGCCGGCCGCCTCGGCGACCGCGATCACCTCGGCGTCGCGCATCGAGCCGCCGGGCTGGGCGTAGGCACTGACGCCGGCCTCCAGGCAGACCTCGACCGCGTCGGGGAACGGGTAGAAGGCGTCCGAGCCGCACGCGGCGCCGACCAACGAGTCCGGGCCGTGGAAGGCGATTGCCTTGGCGACGGCCTGGCGGGCGGCGTCGACGCGGCTCGTCTGGCCCGAGCCGAGACCGATCTCCATCCCGTCCTTGACCAGCACGATCGCGTTCGAAACGACGCCGCGGCAGAGGCGCCAGGCGAGATCCAGGTCCCTCAGCTCCGCGGTGGAGGGCGCGCGCGAGGTGACCTGCTTCCACTTTGCCGGGTCGTCGGGCAGGACGTCCGGTGCCGTCACCAGCACCGCGCCGCCGGCGACGCGCAGAGAGCCGGTTGGATCGGGCGGCGGGGCGGCCTCGCCGGAGCCGAGGACCGAGTCCTCGAGCAGCCGCAGGTTCGGCTTCTTGGACAGGATCCCGAGCGCGGCCGCCGAGTAGGACGGCGCCACGATCACTTCCAGGAAGATCGAGGCCAGGCCCGCGGCTGTGGCGGCGTCCACTTCGCGCGTCAGCGCCACGACGCCGCCGTAGGCCGAGACCGGGTCGCCGGCGAGAGCGTCCAGCCACGCTTCCTCGAGGGTCGCGCGCTCCGCCGCCCCGCACGGGTTCGTGTGCTTGACGATCACGACCGCCGGACCGCGCAGCTGGCGGGCGATCGCGTAGGCTCCCGAGGCGTCGAGGACGTTGTTGTAGCTCAGGGCCTTGCCCTGCAGGATCGAGCCGCCCAGGGCGAACGGCCCGGCCCACTTCTTCGTGCCGGGGCGGCGGTAGCGGGCGGCCTGCTGGTGCGGGTTCTCGCCGTAGCGGAGGGTTTCGACCTTCTCCAGGCCGATCACAAGGACCGGCGGGTAGGGGTCGGTCGCGCCGGGCAGGCCCGGCTCGTCCGGCAGGCCGCAGCCCTCCTCGGCCATCCGGCCGGGCAGCTCGGCGGCGATGCGGGCATCGTAGGCGCCGGTGTGGCGGAACGCCTCGATGGCCAGGGCGGAGCGGAGCCCCTCCCCCACTCGACCGTCGCGCTCGATCGCGGCGAGAACGGACTCATAGCGCGCCGGCGAGGTCACGATCGCCACCGAGGCGTGGTTCTTGGCGGCCGCCCGGACCATCGACGGCCCGCCGATGTCAATCTCCTCGACCAGGTCTTCGAAGGAGATGCCGGGCCGTTCGGCGGCCGCGGCGAACGGATAGAGGTTGACGACGACGAGCTCGAACGGGTCGATGGCGGCGGCAGCGAGCTGCTCGCGATGGGCGGTAACGCGGCGATCGGCCAGGATCCCGGCGTGGACTCGCGGGTGCAGCGTCTTGACCCGCCCGTCGAGCATCTCCGGGAAGCCGGTCACCGCGGCCACGTCCGTGACCGGCAATCCGGCGGCTCGCAACGCTCTTGCCGTTCCGCCGGTCGAGACCAGCTCGAAGCCGAGGCGAACCAGGCCGGCCCCGAATTCGGCCAGACCGGTCTTGTCGGAGACCGAGAGCAGTGCCCGGCGCGGGACCGGCATCCTGGCGGCAGCCTTCGAGGCGTCGATGCAGACGGTTCGACCGTCGGGCTCGATCGAGAGCGCGCCGGCCAGGAACAGGCCGACGGCGCGCGGCAGCAGCAGGTGCTCGACCGCGTGGATGCGCTCGAAGAGCGTTTCTTCGGTGTCGTTGGGCAGGACCGGGACGGCCTCCTGGCCGATGATCGGGCCGCCGTCGAGCGAGTTGTCGACGAAGTGGACCGTGACGCCGGTGACCTTGACTCCCGCGGCGAGCGCGTCGCGCACGCCGTGCGCACCGGGGAACGCCGGCAGCAGCGCCGGGTGGACGTTGATTATCCGGCCCGCGAACGCGGCCAGCATCGCCGGCCCCGTGATCCGCATATAGCCCGCCAGAACGACCAGCTCCGGCGAGACGGCCGCGACCGACTCGGCGAGGATGCCGTCTTCGGCGGCCCGGGCGGCGTCATCGCCCCGTGGCGCCGCCGGCACGAGCAGCGTCTCGATCCCCTGCTCCACGGCCCAGTCCAGGGCGGCACACGGACGATCGGCGAAGACCAGGGCTATCTCCGCGTCGAGCGCGCAGCGCGACACCATGGCGTGCAGGGCACGCAGATTGCTGCCGGTTCCAGAAACGCCAACCGCGATCCGATGCGCCACGCCGCTCCTCCTCCGTATCGATTCGTCAGGACTCCGAATAGCGCGCCCCGAGGGCGTCTGTAGCTACCACCTCGCCGACCTGCCAGGCCGCCAGGCCATCCTCCTCCAGGCTCAAGATCGCCGTGTTCGTCGCCCCGGCCGGAACGACGCAGACCATCCCCAGGCCACCGTTGAAGGTGGACCGCAGCTCGGCCTCCGAGAGCCCGCCGAGGGCGCCCATGAGCCGCATGATCGAAGGCATCGGCCAGACGGCCGGGTGGACTCGCGCCCCGAGACCGTCGGGCAGGACCCGCGGTACGTTGCCGGGAAGCCCGCCGCCGGTGATATGGGCCACGCCCCGCAGGTCCGAGCCGGCATCGTCCAGGCGCCGCCGCAGCGCCAGGATCGCCTGCGCGTAGATCCGCGTCGGCGTCAGCAGCACCTCGCCGAGAGTCAGCGGCAGGGTCTCCGGCTCCGGCGCCGTCTCCGGGCCGAGGATCCGACACACCAGATCGGCGTAGCCCTCGCCCAGGTCCACGCCCGCGTCGGCCACGATCCGCCGCACCAGCGAGAAGCCGTTGCTGTGCAGCCCCGCGGCCGCGATGCCGATCAGGGCGTCTCCCGCGCACGCCGCGGTCCCGTCGAGCAGCCGGTCGTGCTCGACGACGCCGACGCAGAAGCCGGCCAGGTCGAACTCGTCGGGCTCCATCAGCCCAGGATGCTCGGCCGTCTCGCCGCCGATCAGCGCGCAACCGGCGAGGCGGCAGCCGTCCGCGACCGAGCCCACGATCGCCGCCACGCGCTCCGGGAAGACGCGGCCGACAGCCACGTAGTCGAGGAAGAAGAGGGGCTCCGCCCCGGCGCATACCAGGTCGTCGGCGCACATCGCCACCAGGTCGTGGCCGACCGTGTCGTATCGGCCCAGCAAAATCGCGATCGCGATCTTCGTCCCGACGCCGTCCGTGGAGCTGACCAGGATCGGCTCGCGCATGCCCGCCGGCAGGGCCATCGCCGAAGCGAAGCCGCCCAGCCCGCCGATGACCTCCGGCCGCCGCGTCGCCTCGACGGAGGCTCGCATCAGCTCGATGGCGCGCTCGCCCGCGTCGATGTCCACGCCGGCGCCACGGTAGGCGCTCCACGCGCCCCCGGACTTCGCGCCGTGGGCGCCGGCGCCGGGCGCGCCCGCCCCGCTGCGGACATCACTCATGTGCCGCCGTCCTGGCCAGCGCCTCGGCCTCGCCATGCGACACCGGTTCCCCGACCGCGTCCTCGAGCACGAACTTGTGGCGGGTCGTGTCGTACGGCACCGGCACGGGATAGCGTCCGTCGAAGCAAGCGAAGCAGAAGCGGTCGTACGGCAGATCCAGCGCGGCCAGGACCCCGCCGATAGAGAGGTAGCTGAGGGAGTCGGCGCCGAGGAACTCGCGGATCTCCTCGACCGAATGGGTGGACGCGATCAGCTCGGTTTCGATCTGCGTGTCGATGCCGTAGAAGCACGGATGGTGGATCGGCGGCGAGCTGATGCGGAGGTGGACCTCAGTCGCGCCGGCCTTCCGCAGCAGGGCCACTATCTGGCGGGTGGTGGTGCCGCGCACGATCGAGTCGTCGACGACGATCAGCCGCTTGCCTGCCACGACTTCACGCAGCGGGCTCAGCTTGACGGTGACACCGCGCTGGCGCATGCCCTGGGAGGGCTGGATGAAGGTGCGCCCCGAATAGCGGTTTCGAACCATGCCCTCGCGATACGGCAGCCCCGAACCCTCGGCATAGCCGGCCGCCGCTGGCGCCCCGGTATCCGGCACCGGCATGACCAGATCCGCGGCGACCGGCGCCTCGGCGGCGAGCGCCACGCCCATCCGGCGCCGCGACTCGTAGAGATTGCGGCCCAGCATGTACGAGTCGGGCCGGCCGAAGTAGATCAGCTCGAAGACGCACAGCTGCTCGTGACCCTCGGCAAACCGGACCGAAACCGGCTCCTTACCCTCCTCGAGGATCACGATCTCGCCCGGCTCCACGTCGCGAACGACCGTTCCGCCGGCGACCTCTATCGCGGCCGATTCCGAGCTGATCAGCCAGCCGCCCGAATGGCTGCCTTCCGGGTCTCCCTCGGCCACCTCAAGCCGGCCAAGGACGAGGGGCCGGAAGCCGAACGGGTCGCGCACGCCGATGACACGCTTTTCGTCCAGGATGGCCAGCGAGTAGGCGCCCTGAACGAGCGGCAGGACGCGCTTCAGCGCTTCGACCGTGTCCTGGGACGGGTCGTCCGCCAGGAGAGTGGTCAGCAGCTCCGTGTCGGTGGTGGCGGACAGCCGCGACTTGCCGCCCTCGAGGTGCGCCAGCAGCTCACGGGTGTTGACCAGGTTGCCGTTGTGGGCGATGGCGATCGAGCGGCCACGCCCCAGGCGGAAGGTCGGCTGGGCGTTCTCCCAGACCGTCGAGCCGGTCGTCGAGTAGCGGCAGTGGGAGATCGCCAGGGGACCGCGCAGGCTCGGCAGGCGCCGCTCGTCGAGGACCTGCGCAATCAGGCCGAGATCCTTGTACAGCATCAGCTGCTCGCCATCGCTGACGGCGATCCCGGCGGACTCCTGGCCGCGGTGCTGCAGCGAGAAGACACCCAGCGCGGCGACCGCCGCGGCATCCATGCCCGGGGTCACCGCGCCGAAGATGCCGCACATGGCTAGCCGGCCCTGCCGGTTGCGCCGTCGGCGCCGCCGGGCGCCGGGGCCCCGCCGGGGGCGTTTGGCGTGGCGGGTGTCTCGGGCGCGGGCGCGGGCCTGTCCGGCGCGTGCGGGTCGGGGTTGCTCTCGGCCGCGGACGGCTCCACGCCGAGGGCCCGGGCCAGGCCGTGGTCCCAGGCGTGGCGCAGATCGACGATAGCCACGTCGAGCGCGTCTGCCACGCGCGAGCCGCGCTCCTCGGCCGCTCCGGTCGCTCCCTGCCCGGTCAGCTCGATGCGGAGCCGCTCCCCGCCGACGGTGCCGAGGGTCACGGCCGGCAGGCCGAACTGGCGGGCCAGCAGCTCGATGGCGGGGGCGTGGCGCGGGCGGCACGACAGGACGACGCGCGAAGGGCTCTCGCCGAAGAGTTCGATGGCCGGCGAGCCCGAGATGCCGAGGCGGAGGTGGGCGCCGAGCCCGCCCCACATGGCGCACTCGGCGAGTGCGACGGCAAGGCCGCCGCCGGAGACGTCCTGGGCCGAGGCGACGAGCCCCCGTCCGATGGCCTCGCGGATGAACGACTGCAGGGCTGCCTCGCGGTCCAGGTCCAGGCTCGGCGGCGAATCCTCGGATGCTAGGCCCGCCAGTTCCGCGTAGGCCGAGCCGGCCAGGCCGGGCGCGCTCGAGCCGACCAGGACGACGCTGTCGCCTTCGGTCGTGAACGGCGGCCGGACCAGCAGCGAGACATCTTCGAGCAGCCCGACGATGCCGATCTCGGGCGTCGGCGAGATCGCCCCGCCCGGGTATTCGTTGTAGAGCGAGACGTTGCCGCCGGTCACGGGGATGCCGAGCGTGCGGCAGGCGTCGCCCATTCCGCGAACCGCCTCCTGCAGCTGCCAGAAGGCTTCGGGCCGTTCCGGGTTGCCGTAGTTGAGGCAGTTGGTGAGGCCGATCGGCCGGGCGCCTGTGATGCTCACGTTGCGCGTCGCCTCGGCCACCGAGAGCTGCGCGCCCAGGTACGGGTCAAGGGCGCTGACGGACTGATTGCCGTCGGTCGTGGCGACGAGAGCCTTCTTCGTGCCCTTGACGCGCAGGACCGCCGCGCCGTGGCCGGGCCACTCGACAGTGTTGCTCTGGACGCAGGCGTCGTATTGCTCGTAGACCCAGCGCCGGCTCGAAAGGTTCGGGCTGCCCAGCAGCGCGGCCAGAACGGCGGCCGGGTCCATGCCCCGCTCCGGAAGCCCGTCCTGGGCCGTCAGCGGAATGCCCGGCGCGGGCGCCTGACGGCGTCGCGCGGGGGGCGTGGCCAGGCGGTAGTGGACGATTGCTTCGCTCGTGAGCGCCTTCGCGGGGATGCGGGCGATCTCCTTCGCCCCGGGGTTGGGCAGGCCGTCGATGCCGATGCCGCCCTCGACGATGGCGATGTCGCCATCCGTGGTCACTCGGCCGACGAGAGCGATCGGGATGCCCCAGCGCTCGCACACTTCGCGCACGGCCGGGTAGTTCTCCGGCCGGCACGTGGCCAGCATCCGTTCCTGGGATTCGGAGATCATGACCTCCCAGGGCGCCATGCCGGGCTCTCGCCGCGGGATCGCGTCAAGGTCGAGCAGGATGCCCGTCCCGGCCTTGTCGGCCGATTCCGAGCTGGCACAGGAGATGCCGCCGGCGCCGAGATCCTGGATGCCCTCCACCAGCCGGCGGTCGATCAGCTCCAGGCTGGCCTCGATCAGCAGTTTCTCGGCGAACGGGTCGCCGACCTGCACGGTGGGCCGCTTGTTGGGGTCGCTGTCGGCGAAGGTCGCCGAGGCGAGAACGCTCGCCCCGCCGATGCCGTCGCGGCCGGTCGTGGAGCCGAACAGGACGACGTAGTTGCCCGGTCCGGGAGCCTCGGCCAGGATCAGCATCCGCTCCTCGAGCAGGCCGATGGCCATGACGTTGACCAGCGGGTTGCCCTGGTACGACGGATCGAAGACGAGCTCGCCGCCGACCGTGGGCACGCCGACGCAGTTGCCGTAGCCGCCGACACCGCGGACGATTCCGTCCACGAGATGGCGCGTTCGCGGATCCGTGGGGTCGCCGAAGCGCAGCGCGTCCAGAACCGCGATCGGGCGGGCGCCCATGGTGAAGATGTCGCGCAGGATCCCGCCGACGCCCGTCGCGGCGCCCTGGTACGGCTCCACGGCCGAGGGGTGGTTGTGGCTCTCGATCTTGAACGCGACCGCCAGCCCGTCGCCGATGCGGACGACTCCGGCGTTGTCGCCGGGGCCGGCCATCATGCCGTGGCCCCGCGTCGGAAGCGTCTTGAGCAGCGGCCTGGAGCTCTTGTACGAGCAGTGCTCGCTCCACATCACGCTGAACACGGCCAGCTCGGTGTGGTTGGGGTCGCGGCCGAGCTTCTGGCGGATGACGTCCAGCTCCTGGTCCGTGACTCCGAGCTGGCGATGGAGTGGCTCGGGCTGAGTCGGCGCGGGCGGGTTCGTCGTCGGCTCGCTCATCGCGCCGCCTCCCACGCCTTCGCGCTCTCCACGAATGACCGGATCAGCTGCATACCGTCGTCGCTGCCCAGGATGGACTCGGACATCCGCTCCGGATGCGGCATCAGCCCGGCCACGTTGCCCGCCTTGTTGCACACGCCGGCGATGGCACGCAGAGAGCCGTTCGGGTTGGCCGGATCGTCCGGGTCGAGCGCGGGCGTGCCGTCGGGTCGGACGTAGCGCCACAGGACCTGGCCGTTGCGCTCGATGTCGTCGAGCGTGGCATCGTCCGCGTAGTAGCAGCCCTCGCCGTGGGCAATCGGGATGTGAAGCGGCTCGCCGGTCGACCGGTGGGTGAACGGCGAGTCGAGGCGCTCGGGCTTGATCGCCACGATCTTGCTGGCGAAGCGCAGCGAGCGGTTGCGCAGCAGCGCACCGGGCACGAGCCGGGATTCGGCCAGGACCTGGAAGCCGTTGCAGATCCCCAGGACGTGGCCGCCCTTCGCCGCGAAATCGGCGACTCCGCGCATAACCGGGGAAAAGCGCGCGATGACGCCCGCTCGAAGGTAGTCGCCGTAGGCGAAGCCGCCCGGCAGGATGACCCCGGCAACGCCCTGCAGGTCGGGCGATTCGTGCCACAGGGAGACCGGCTCGACGCCGGCGACGGCCAGGGCGTTGAGCGCGTCCACGTCCGAGTTGGAGCCCGGGAAGGTGACGACGCCTATCCTCACGACCGCGTCACCTTCGCGCCCGAAGTGATGGCCGAAACGGCGCCCGAGGAGGCGCCCGTAGCCGAGACGGCCGACGAGGTCGCCTCCAGCAGCTCGATCTCGTAGGCCTCGATGAGCGGGTTGCTGAGCAGCTCTTTGGCGAGGCCCTCGACCACGGCACGAGCCTCGGCCTCTGAGCCGGCGGTGACGGTCAACTCGGCCCGCCGCCCGACCCGGACTCTGGATACGTTGGTGACGTTGAGGTGGGGCAGGCTGAGCTCCACGGCTCGTCCCTGCGGGTCGAGGATGCCCGGCTTGGGCAGCACGTTGACGGCATACCGGAACTCGCTCATCGGGCGATCGTGTCCTCCTGCAGGTAGCGCTCGAAGCCGGCCCGGGTGATCCGCTCGAACGCCGCCACATAGCGCTCGCGCGTCCCGGCCACGATCTCAGCCGGCAGCTCGGGTCCTGGATAGGTCTTATCCCACGGCTGGGCTTCCAGCCAGTCGCGGACGGGTTGCTTGTCGAAGCTCGCCTGGGCGTGCCCCGGCTCATACGCGGCGGCGTCCCAGAAGCGGCTGGAGTCGGGCGTCATGACCTCGTCGATCAGAATCAGCTCCCCGGTTTCGAGGGCGGTGCCCAGCTCGAACTTCGTGTCGGCGAGCAGGATGCCCGCCTTCTCGGCGATCGCGGCGCCGCGCGAGTACAGCGCCAGGGCGACGTCGCGAACTTGCTCCGCCACCGGCCCGCCGACGAGCTCGACCATGGCGTCGAAGCCGATGTTCTCGTCGTGCCCGACTTCGGCCTTGGTCGACGGCGTGAAGATCGGTGCGGGCAGGCGATCGGACTCGCGCAGGCCTTCGGGCAGTTCGATGCCGCAGATCGCGCCGGTGCGACGGTAGTCCTTCCAGCCCGAGCCGGACACGTAGCCGCGGACGATGACCTCGACCGGCAGCACCGACGCGCGGCGGCAGAGCATCATCCGGCCGCGCAGCTCGCGCCGCCCCGCATCGTCCGTGAAGCCGGCCGGCAGCCCTCCCGGGTCGGTCCCGAGCAGATGGTTCGGGATTATGTCGGCCGTCTGTTCGAACCAGAAGCGCGACAGCCCCGTCAGGACGCGGCCCTTGTCAGGGATGGGCGTCGGCAGGACGACGTCGAACGCGGAAAGTCGATCGCTGGCGACCAGCAGCAGGCGATCGCCGACTTCGAAGAGGTCGCGCACCTTGCCGGATCGGACGAATCCGCCCGAGGAGGCAAGGCTGTGCCCCGAAGCACGCGGATCCCCGGGGTTCGTCGTTTCAGCGGGCGACATCGGCGGCCTCCCTCCGAGCCGGGACGAGATCATCGAGTCGGGCGATTGCGGTTGGCACGTTGCGCAGGAAATAGCTTTCGTCGAAGCAGACGGCGAGTGATTCGTCGGAGAGGCGGGCGGCCACTTCCGGATCGGCAGCCAGGGTATCCCGCAACTGGCAGCGCTCGTCGGCCGCTTTCATAGAGTTGCTCTGGACGACGGTGTAGGCCTCCTCGCGCGACATCCCCGCTTCCTCGACCAGGGCCAGCAGGACGCGGCTGCTGCAGTGGAGACCGAGCCCACGCTCGATGTTCTCGCGCATCCGCTCGGGGCGCACGACCAGGCGCACGATCAGGCCGCGCGTCTTCACGAGCATGTAGTCGAGCAGGATCGTGGCGTCGGGGAGCATCACCCGCTCGGCGCTGGAGTGGCTGATGTCGCGCTCGTGCCAGAGCGGCTGGTTCTCCATGGCCGTGACCGCGTACCCACGCAAGAGGCGCGCCATCCCGGCGATCCGCTCGCACAGGATCGGGTTGCGCTTGTGGGGCATCGCCGAGCTGCCCTTCTGGCCGGCTCGGAAAGGCTCCATCAGCTCGCCGATCTCGGTGTGCTGGAGATTGCGGATCTCGGTGGCGATGCGCTCCAGGCTTCCGCCCGTGATGGCAATCGCGGCGATGAGCGCGGCATGGCGGTCGCGCTGGACTATCTGCGTGGAGACTGGATCGCGGTGCAGGCCGAGGGCCGTCAGAACCTCCTCTTCCAGGTCCGGATCGAGGTGGCTGTAGGTCCCGACCGGCCCGGAGATCTTGCCGGTGGCCGCGTCGGCCGCGGCGGCGGCGATCCGAGCCCGATCGCGGGCGACCTCGAAGGCCCAGCCCGCGATCTTCATGCCCAGCGTAGTCGGCTCGGCGTGGACCGAGTGGGTGCGGCCCATCATCACCGTGCCGGCCTCGGCGCGGGCGCGGGCGACGAGCGCCTCGATCAGGGCATCGAGGTCGTCGATCAGCCGCCGCCCTGCGGCCTGGAGCTGGAGCGCCAGACCCGTGTCGACGACATCGCTGCTGGTCAGGCCGAGGTGCAGGTAGCGCCCCTCGTCGCCAACGGTTTCCGCGACCTGACTGACGAAGGCGATGACGTCGTGGTCGGTCGTCTTCTCGATCTCCTCGATGCGGGTGACGTCGATGTGGGCGCGAGCCTCGATGACGCGCACGGCCTCGGCGGGCACCATGCCGCGGCCGATCTGGGCGCGGGCAACCGCTATCTCCACCCGAAGCATCTGCTCGAAGTGAGCCTGCTCGGTCCAGATGGCCCCCATCTCGGGCAGCGTGTAGCGCGGAATCATGCCGGCTTCCCCACTTCCCATCCGGCGGTGGAGATCGGGGCGGGCGAGGCGGCCGCGGCCTTCGCATCAGCGGCGGCCGGCAGCCTCGCGGCGATGTCGTGGCGGCGCTGCATCCCCTCCCAGGTCACCTTGTCGGCCGCCTTCTCGGCGTTGGCACGCGCGGCAGCGAGGGTGCTCCCGAGGCCCACGACCGAAAGGACGCGACCACCGTTGGTGCGGTACTGGCCGTCGGCGCCGCGCACCGTGCCGGCGTGGAAGACCGTGGCCCCGGCCCGCGCGGCCTCGGCGAGGCCGCCGATTGGATCGCCCTTGCGCGGCGTTTCGGGATAGTTCGCCGCGGCCAGGACGATTGCCACCGCCGCGTCCCCGGTCGTTGGCAGCATCCGACCCACCAGGCCGAGCTCCGCCGCTGCCCCGGCCAGGTCTCCCAGCGCGGCCCCGAGCAGGAGCGGCCCCAGCGGCACGGCGAGCCGTGGCAGCAGCGCCTGGACCTCGGGGTCGCCGAAGCGGGCGTTGCACTCGATCAAGACCGGACCCTCGGGCGTGAGCATCAGGCCCGCGTACAGCGCGCCGCGGAACGGCGCACCGCGACGCGTGAGCTCGGCCAGGATCGGCACATGGATCATGTCGACGAGCGTGGCGCAGAGGCTCTCCGGCAGGTCGGGAACGGGACTGTAGGCGCCCATGCCGCCCGTGTTCGGGCCCCTGTCGTCGTCCAGCAGACGCTTGTGGTCGCGGGCCGGGGGCAGGGCCAGCGCGCCGTGGTCGTCGCACAGGGCGATCAGGCTCGCCTCCGCGCCGACGAGGCGCTCCTCGACCACGACGACCGGGGGCCGGCCGGCGAGACGGGCCGCCTCGGCCTCCGCCGCGGCTGGGGCGCCGGCGAAGAGCGCCCGCAGCGCCGTCTCCGCTCGAGCGAAGTCGTCGCAAACGGTGACTCCCTTGCCCGCCATCAGGCCGTCGGCCTTGACCACCGCTCCACGCGACCCGGGCGCGGCGGCCAAATCGCGCGCAAAGGCGAGCGCCGGCTCGAGGGCCCAGAAGGCTTCGCCGCGGGCCATCCGCACACCGGCCGCGGCAGCGACTTCGCGGCAGAATGCCTTGCTCCATTCGATCCGCGCCGCCGAGCGAATCGGCCCGAAGGTCGGCACGCCGGCCTCCTCCAGGACATCCACGACGCCGGCGGCGAGCGGCGCCTCCGGACCGACCACGACCAGATCCACGTCATCGGCGGTGGCCAGGGCAAGGACCGCGGCGGGATCGGTGGCAATGACACCCGGCACGCACCGAACCTTGGGCTCCTCGCCGATGGCGTCGCTTCCCGGCGCCACGATGACCGCCTCGACGCCGGCTTCGCGGGCAAGGCTCCAGACCAGGGCGTGCTCGCGTCCGCCGCCGCCGAGCACCAGCACCCGGGCGGCGCCGGCGACCTGCTGGCTGGATCCGGCCTGCGAACTCATCGGTCGCCGGCGGCTGCGCCGGAAGGAGCGCCCGAGGAAATCGCCGAAACAGCGGCCGGACCGGCAGAAGGCCTGGGGCGCTGCGGACGAGCCATTCGTTCGATCGTCTGGTGGCGCTCCGGCCCCACCGAAACCAGCGCGATCGGGGCTCCGGAGAGTCGCTCGACCGCGTCCACGTAGCGCCGCGCGTTCTCCGGCAGCTCCGCCATCGAACGGCAGTCGTGGATCGGCTCAGTCCAGCCGGGGAAGCGCTCGTAGATCGGCGTCGCCCGCGCCAGGACGTCCGCGTCCGAGGGCCACCATTCGACCCGCTTACCGTCGACCTCGTAGGCCATGCAGATCAGGACCTCGTCCAGGCCAGAGAGGATGTCGATCTTGTTCAGCATGATCGAGCTGACGCTGTTGACGGCCACGGCATACCGCAGCGGCACGGCGTCGAACCAGCCGACCCGGCGACGCCGCCCGGTCGTGGTTCCGAACTCCCGGCCGCGCTCGGTGATCCCATCGCCAATCGCGTCGGTCAGCTCCGTCGGGAACGGGCCCGCCCCGACGCGGGTGGCATAGGCCTTCATGACTCCGATGACTTCGTCGACCTGGAGCGGCCCGATGCCTCCGCCCGTACAGGCTCCGCCGGCGATCGGGTTGGACGAGGTGACGAACGGGTAGCTGCCGTGGTCCAGGTCGAGCAGCGCTCCCTGCGCCCCCTCGAACAGGATGTGCTCGCCGCGGGCCAGGCGCTCCTGTACCAGCTGGGTCGTGTCGGCCAGGTGGGGCTCGAGGCGCCGGCCCCATCCGGTCGCCTGCTCGACCAGCTCGTCGAGGTCGAAGCCGTCGACCCGATGCTGGCGCTGGAGAGTCGCGTTCTTCTCGGGCAGGATGCGGGCCAGCTTGCCCCGAAGCGCCGGACCGTCCAGCAGGTCCTCCATCCGGATGCCGATCCGCCACGCCCGGTCCGCGTAGGCGGGCCCGATTCCCCGCCGCGTGGTCCCGACCGCGGCCTTCGCCAGCCGGGCTTCCATCGCTCCGTCGAGGGCAATGTGGTAGGGCATGATCACGTGGGCGTGCTTGCTGACACGGACGCGATCGACCGCGATACCGCGGCTAGCGAGCATCTCGAATTCGGACAGGAGGGTTGCCGGGTTGACGACCACGCCGTTGCCGATGATCGGCGTGATGTGCGGGTAGAGCACGCCCGAGGGGACGAGGTGGAGCTTGAAGACCTCTTCGCCGAGCATGATCGTGTGACCGGCGTTGTCGCCGCCTTGATAGCGGACGACAGCCGAGACGTCTTCGGCCAGGAAGTCGGTCGTCTTGCCTTTGCCTTCGTCGCCCCACTGCAGGCCGACGATCACGGTGGCGGGCATCTAGTCCTCCCGTCGGTGCTCGCCCCGGCGGTCGTCACTGTGCGAACCCCGGGAAACCAAAAGGCCCTCGACCGAGCGGCCGGGGACCTGGGTAGACTGCCCCTCCGTAGGAGCCGCCGCGGCTCCCTGGGGCGTGAAGGTGGTGGCTCGTCTCACGGGGCGAACGGCACGCCTTCGTGCGGCAACGTGCACTCCTTGGCGATTGGCATTGGCAGCCGGGGGTTCCTCGGTCCTCAGGCCGGCCGAAGTATAGCAGGCGGGAGACCCCGGACCGAGCCCCGCCCGCCGAGGCGACAGGCCGCTCCACCGCCCACGCTCCCGCCACCCACGCCGGCGCTCAGATTGCGTCTGGGTAGGCGACGTGCTGCCCCCGGGTCACTCGTCTCGGGCTCCAGTTAGTCGCCTACTCGGATCCAGACGGCAACGCCGGTCCGTCACCTGCAGGTAGGGCGGCCGTGCCAACCGCGTCTGAGGTGGCCGAACGCCCTCGTCCTACTTCCAGTAGCCAGTGACGTCCAGCTCCAGGCCAGCCGTCGAGCCCACTGTGCCGCACCAGATCAGGGCAAGCTTGCCCGACGAGAGCGCCACGTCGAAGCCGTTGGCGATGGTCTGGTTGGGGTTGGCGTTCAGCGTCGAGGAGGTCGGCGTGGCGACGGTGGCGGGGCTGACGAAGGCGAAGCCACCACTCGAGGGATTCACGATCGTGAGGTTACCGCTGATGCCCCTGCCGGCCGCGGGGATCGCCCCGACTCCATCGACCGTCAGGGTCCGCGGAGTTCGGTTCGTGAAGGAACCCGAGAGGCCCCGACCCGTCGCCGTGTCGAGCAGACGGGCGGGCGCGATCGGATAGAAGCTCAAGCCTGTCAGGTCGGCCGTGAAGTAACCGGTGACATCGAAGATGACATCAGCGCTGGAGCCTGCTGTGCCATCCCAGACGGCCTGCAGCTTGCCGCTCTTCAGGGCCACCGTGACCCCATTGGCGACGTTTGCTCCCGCGGCGACGTTGAGAGTCGAGGTCTTGGGCACCGCCGCGATCGTGGGACCCACCGAGACATAGCCGACCGATGTGGCGTTGGTAACCGTCAGGTTGCCGGTCACAGCGGTGGCACCCGAGGGAACCAGGGCCGACGACCAGCCGATGCCCTTGACGCCGGCGACGGCGAAGGTTCGGACGGTCTTGTTGGCGAACTTGCCCGACAGACCGATGTTGGTGTGGCCCGATGCGGTCTTTCGCGAATCGAGGACCCGGCCCGGGGCCACGGTGTGATAGGTGGCGCCGGAGGTATTCGGGGTGAAGTAGCCGGTGACATCGAAGATGAGATCGGTCGTGGCGCCGCCGGTGGAGCTGCGGAACACCGCCGAGAGTTTGCCACCCGGTCCGAGGCCCACCGTCACGTTATTGGCCCGGATGTCACCCTTGGCGAAGTTGAGCGTCGTAGTCTCCCCTGTCGGGGTCATCGTCGGTCCGAGGGCGATGAGACCGCCCGTGGTCTCGTTCACGATCGTGAGGTTGCCGGTGACCGCGCTGGCGTTGGAGGGCACGGCCACGCTACTGGCGCCTACTCCGATCACGCCGGTCACCGCGAAGGTTCGGACGCTGCCGGCGACGAACTTGCCCGACAGGCCGATGTTGGTGTGACCGCTGGCGGTGGGCCGGCTGTCGAGCACGCGCGCCGGATTGGTGGCGTGGTAGGTGGAGGCCGTGGAACTGACCACGATGCCGGTCCGGCTGCCGGTGATGGATGACGTAACCGTGTCCGTCACGGTCACCGACTGCGTGCCCGGAGTGTTGAGCTTGACGCTGAATGTATGTATCCCGAGGTCGACGCTGGTGAAGGTGTAGTTGGCGGGCAGGACGGCGGCGCCGTCACTGCTCGTGAAGTGGACAGTGCCGCGATAACCAGACTGGGTAGCCCCCAGTCCATCCGTGGCGGTCACGACGACGTTGAAGGCGACGCCGGGAGCCTGCGTCAGGCCGGCGGAGACGGTGAAGGTGGACACCGCCTTGGGCACGACGGAATTCGACTCCCCCGATGCCGGCCCGGTGCCGACGCTGGTGATCGCCTGCACGTGGAACGTGTAGGCGGTGCCGTTGGTCAGGAGGCCGACCGTGCAGTGGGTCAGGCCGGTGGTCGTGCAGTTCTTGCCGCCGGGCGTGCTGGTCACGATGTACCCGGTGATAGTGGAGCTACCACTCGAGCTCGGGGCCGTCCAGTACACGGTGGCCGCGGCGTTGCCTGCGGTTGCGGTGGGGCCGGTCGGCGCGCCGGGCAACGTACCCACCGTGAACTTGCGCGAGCTGGAGGTGCTCAGGACGTTGTTGGAGGCGTCCAGCAGGTTCACCCGCCAGTAGTAGACGCCCGCGTTGTACTGCATCGTCGGCGACCACGCCGTCATGACAGTCGTCTGGTTTTCGACGTTGCCGGAGCTGAAGTCGGCCGCGGTGCTCGATTGGAACTGGTAGCTTACGGCGCCCTGGACGCCCAGCCACGTGAAGTCCATGTTGACCCCATCGAGAAGGGCCTGATCGGCGGGCGTGTTGAGCGTCGGGGCGGACGGCTTGAGCGTGAACGTACGCCCGGTGGACCACGGACCCAGACGATTGCTGGCGTCGATTCGCTGAACCCGCCAGGCGTAGACGCCGGCCGGCATGTTCGCCGTGGGCGACCAGGCGGCGATGAACGTCGTGACACTGAAGATACGGTTGGTGGCGGAGAAGTTGAGATCGCCGTTCTTGTAGACCTCGATCGTGTATTTGGCGGCCCACGTCTGCGGCGCCCAGGTGAAGTAGGGCACGCCAGTCACGGTCTTCGCATTCGTCGGCGAGGTCAGCGTGATCGGAGGTGAGGCTTTGGTTACCGACTTGGTGAGACTCATCGTCAGCGGGTTGCCACTGCCATCCAGAGCCTGCACCCGCCAGTAGAGCGGACCCTCCGGATACGTCTCCGTCCATGGCGTGTACTGAGTCTGATCGACCGTCCGAGTGTCGATGATGTTGGTGAAGTCAGAGGTGGTGGAGACCTGGATCGTGTACTGCTTTGCCTCCTGGGTCACCCGCGTAGACTTCATGCCCGTGACCGGGTATGGCGAGGCCTGGCTGGTCGTCATGTAGTCGGCCCAGTTGAACGTCACCTGATTCGGGATCGTGGTGGCGGCGACCGGAGGATTGGCTGCCGTCGTCGTGGTCAGGTCGTTTTCTGCGGGCGACGACTTCCGGTAGGCGCTGGAATTGTCGAGGCCGGCGTTCGTGTCGGGCCCCGGTCCGCAGTGCTGCGCCTGCCAATCCACGCATGGGCGAACGAACCAGTAGTAGGACTCGCCGGCCTGGCTATCGAGCCAGGATTCCCGCGGCGTCAGGGATGTTTGCCCCGTCTCGTATTCCCGGTAGATGTTAGTGAAGTTGACGTCTTTGGCGACGTACACGAGGTACGCCCCGGCATTGGGATCGGGGGTCCAGGTCATCTCCTGGGTCTGGCCCAGCAGGGGTGTGCACCGGGAAATGCTGGGATCGGTCTGGGCCTGGCATTCCGGCGTGAGGTAGTCGTTCCAGGGGATTATCCAGTCGCCGTAGGCAGGCGTCGTACCCACGTAGAACGAACCCATCGAGCTGGTCTTCAGGACGTTGTCCCCGGCGTCGAAGGCCTCGACCTCCCAGTAGTACTTCGCCGCCGCCTTCGGCACGGCCGTGTACGTGAAGCCCGCGAACAGGAGATGGGTCCCGCCGCTGAGTGGAGTCGCGTTGAAGATCCCCGAGGTAACTCCGTACAGGACCTCGTAGTAGGACGCTCCCGTATAAGGCGTCCAGGTCATCGACGGCATGCGCAGGGCGCTCGCTCCGTTGAGTGGCGTCAGCAACGAAAGCGAGGTGCCGGTGGTGGGTGCATCGAGATAGAAGGATGGCCAGCTCGAGCTCGCCTGAATCAGCCCTACATTGCTCTGGCTGTCGATCGTCTCGACGTGCCACGTGAAGGGACCGTCGGAGGGGTTGAGGGCCTGCAGCGGCGTATACGAGAGGCCGTAGGTCACGGCTTGATCTGCTTGCGTGCCGTCGTGCTTGAGGATGGTGACACGGTACGTCTCCGCACCGGAAACCGCCGACCAGCACAGGACCGGCGTCTGGACATGCGACCCACTCGCGGGCCCGCATGAGAGGTCGGGCAGCGACGGCTGGTAGATGAACCGTTGAGTGTCGGCTGAGGAAGTGCTGTCCCACAGGCCGAGGACCCCGGCCGGACCATCGATTCCCCGGACCCGCCAGTAGTAGATGCTGCCGATGCTGAGCGACGGCCCCTGGTTGCACGAGCCCGGTTCGCCGCCGCCAATTACGGGTTGGTACGCCGTGAAGGTCGTCTGGTCGGTCATGCACGATGTGTACGTGCCGGGGGAGAAGTTGAGATCGGTGCCGATCTGCAACTCGTAATGCGAGGCATGGGCGACCCAACCAGAACCGCCGGCCGTGGCCGGAGTCCAGCTCAATTCCAGGTTGCCGACCGTGGGCGGATCGGCCGCGCCGCCCGTCCAGTGCGGCTTGATCGTGACAGGTCGTGATGACCACGACCGGGTGAAGGTGAACGGAGTGGACCACTGACCGTAGTTCGTGGCGCTACCGGCGGCGCGGGCCCGGACTCGCCAGTAATACGAGGAGTTGTCGAGAGTCTGGTCCGGCGCGAAGCGGGTGCCGTACACCGACGTCTGATCGATGATCGTGTTGTTCTGCCAGTCGCCGTTCGGGCTAACCTGGATCTCATATGTGGCCGCTCCGAGAACCGGATCCCAGGAGAAGACCGTATCCGTGACGCCCACTGCCCCGTTGCTCGGGCCCTCCAGTTGAGGCGTCGCCGGCCATGAGATGAAGTAGCTCCACGGCGTGGACCACTGCGTGACCGAGGAATTCGCGTAGTTGGCCTGGACTTCCCACCACCACGACTGGAGCGTGATCCCGTCACTCTTCGTGAACGACTGCGTGTCGGTCAGGGTGTAGGAGGTGTTGGAAGTCGTGTACTGCACGGGGTTGCTCGTGAAGTCGGAAGAGTTTCCTACCTGAAGCGTGTATGAAACCGCGCCAGGGACGGGCTGCCAGGAGAAGACGACAGGGTCTGTCGGGAATATGAGTGTCCCCCCATTGGTCGGCGTCAGCGGCACCGGCGCCGATGAGAGGCTCTTGGTGAACGAGGCGGTGCTGAATGGGCCCGTGGCGTGGGAGGAATCCTCGCCGGCCACGCGCCAGTACAGGGTTGTGAACGGCAGGAGGCTCGGCGGCGTCGCCTGCAGGGCATGCGTCTCCACGTCGTAGATCGTCGAGGAGAACGCGGCGGTCGTCGAGATCTGGACCCGATAGTAGACGGCGTTTCCAACCGCCGCCCAGGACAGCGTCGGGTTGACGTTGCCAACGTTCGAGCCATTGACCGGGCTCTTTATCGTTGGCGCCGAGCTCGGCGCGGTAGCGAGCGCCTGACCCGCCTGCACGATCAACAGCGAAGCAACAAACGCCGCGGCCAATCCGAGGCGCAACATCCGGTCACGCATTTGCCGTCTCCCGACCCCTACTTGGGCGCAGTGAAGCGAGACTTGGTTAGGCGGGACGCCCGCTGCAGTGTAGCCGCCCATATGGGCCTCTGGGACCATCCTCCACGCCCGTCATTTGGTCCCGTCCTCGCACTCGAAAGTACCTCTAGTCAAGAGCACTGTCGGGCGCCGCACCTGCCTCGTGGCCGAAGGCCCTGCCCCGGCGCCTACTCCTCGTCGCTCGCGGAGTGCCCGGCGGCCGGCTTCGGGGCGGGGACGGACGCGAGGACGGCCCCGACCGCTTCGGGGCCGCGAGCCCGCCATTCGGTTCCGATCGCCGCGGTGGCAGTGGCCCCGACACGGCACGCTCCGGCGGCGAGCATGAGCAGCATCGCGTCCAGGGTCCGAATCCCGCCCGCGGCCTTGACCCCGACGCGATCGCCGACGACCCGGCGCATGAGCGCGATCTCGCCCGCCTCGGCGCCCCGTGGCGAATAGCCCGTCCCGTTCTTGACGAACGCGGCGCGAGCCTCGACGGCCACGCGGCAGCCGGCCTCGACCTGCTCGGGGGTGAGGTACGCGGTCTCGAGGATCACCTTGACCGGCGTCGGGGCCACCGCATAGACGAGCCCGGCCAGCTCGTCGCGCACGTACCCGAGATCGCCGGATCGGAGCGCGCCGATGTTGAGCACCACGTCCAGCTCGACGGCGCCCTGGTCGACCGCGACGAGCGCCTCACGCTCTTTGATGTTGGGCATGTGCGCGCCGTGCGGAAAGCCGATCACCGTCGTCGGGCCGACGAGCGTCCGCCGCAGCCGCGAGACGACCAGCGGCAGGTCGGCAGGCCGGCAACAGACCGTGGCCGTCTCCCATTCGATCGCCAGGTCGACGCCGGCCTCGACTTCGGCTCGGGTCAGCTCCGGGCGAAGCAGCGAATGGTCGATGCACCCCATCAAGGCCCGCTCATCGAGTGTGGACAGGTCGAGCGGCGCGCGACTTGCGAGACGGGCCTTGATCTGGCGCATTGTCACCCTTCTTCCGACGTCAGGAGTTTGGAACGATCACCAGCGCAAAGGCTCCGCCGGCATCGATGGCGATAACGTTCTTGAGGGCGGCCGGGAATGTCAGACAGCCGTCCGAGTTCGACCCCCAGCCTGTGACACTCCCGCCCGACTCGAGCGCCAGGCTGAAGTTGCCGCCGGCGACCACGGCCGTAACGCCCGTGAGGCCCTTCGGGGCGGTCACCGCGCCGTCCGCGTCCTGGCCCCAGCCGGCGACGGTTACGTCGGACTTGAGAACCAGGCTGTGGTAGTAGCCAGCCGAGATTCTGGATTCCTCCACTGGAGATGTGAGCAGAGGCATCGCCGCGCGGCGGCGCCCCCGGCAGCATAGCCCCGCCTTCATTTCGAAGCAGATCGTCCGACCCGTCCGGTCGCTCGCCGAGCCGGCGCACGTCGGTGCGCGGCGCGAGGCCGCGCCGGCCCACGGCGCCAGGCTGCGGCGCCGTGCCACTCCGCCCGCCCACGGCGCCGGGCCGCGCGAGGCCGGCGTCATGAAGGTTGCGAGCCCCCGTCCGGCGGCGTGTCGTCAGGCTCCGACGGTCCCCCGGCGGTCCCCAGACCCCGCCTCATGGCCGCGATCTGGTACCCGACCAGGCCCGCCAGGCAGATGGCCAGCGCGGCGATCACCGCTATCAGAACCAGCAGCAATCCGCTTCCTCCGCTCGATCCAGAACCAGAGATTCGACCCGAGGGCGCGGCGGTTGGGCTCGCCGTCGGATGTCCGGTCGAGGAGCGGGGCGAGGGGCCGGTCGAGGGGCCGGTCGAAGGGCCGGTCGGAGCGGCCGTGACGGCCGGCGTTGGCTTCTCGGTCGGCGGCGGCGTGGCCCCAGCACTTGGCGTGACGGCGTTCGATTTCGCCGAGGCCGCTCCGAAGCCGGCCGCGTTCCTGGCTTTGACGGTGAACGTGTACGACGTCCCGTCGGTGAGTCCGCCGAGAGTGCAGCTCAACGCGCCCGTGGTCGTGCAGGTCTTGCCACCCGGCGCCGATGTCACGGTGTAGCCCGAAATCGGGCCGCCGCCATCGCTCGCGGGAGCCACCCACGAAACGGCGGCGGCGCCATCCCAGGCCGAGGCCGCCGCCCTCGTCGGGGCGCCGGGCGGATTCGGCGGGACGATGGCCAGGCTGTGAAGCGCCCCGGCGGCGATCGCCGAGTAGTGCGACCCGGCCGGAAGGACCGGCACGTCCGTCTGGCCGACGTCGTTGCGACCCCAGGCCACGATCTGGCCATTCGATTTCAGCGCCAGGCTGTGATAGCCACCCGCCGCGATCGCCTTGACCCCCGAAAGGCCGGACGGAACGTCCAGCTGAGAGTAGTCGTTCTCGCCCCAGGTCACGACCGTCCCATTCGACTTGAGCACGAGAGCATGTTCCCGGCCGATGGCGATGGCGATCACGTGTGAGAGCCCTGCCGGGACGGCCCCGAGGCTCGCGGGCGGGCCACCCCAGATCGCCACGGTTCCGTTCTTGTTCAGGGCGATGCTGTCGTACTCGCCCGCGTCGACGTCGACGCTGTTGGGAAGTGTCACCGACTGCCCCTTGTATATGGAGATCGGGGCCTCCGTCTGGAGATACGTGTCATCGCCCCAGGCGTACACCTGGTTGGCTACTCCGCCTTTTGCCGCGCCCACGCTGTGGCGCTCGCCGGCACCTATGGCGATCCACCTTCGCCCGGCGGGCAGAGAAGGCACGTTCAGCTGGCCGTACGAGTTGTCGCCCCAGGCCACGATCTGACCGTTCGACTTGAGGGCCAGGCTGTGCTCGCACCCGGCCGAGATCGCGATGACTCCCGACTGGGCTGCCGCGGGGACTTCGGTCTGGTGGAAGGTGTCGTCACCCCAGGCGATCACGCTTCCATTCGACTTGAGGGCGAGGCTGTGGTTGCAGCCTCCCGCAACCATGATCGCGCCCGACTGGGCGGCAGCAGGCACGTCGGTCTGGTGGGAGTGGTCGTAGCCCCAGGCCACGACCCGGCCCGGCACCGGCGCCGCGGCGACCGGCCCGGCCAGCGGCCCGGCCCAGGTTGCGGCAAGGAAACTCGCGCCCAGCAGGGCAGTGGCCGCAACACGTCCAATGCGGCCCAGCACACCAGGTCGACGACCCGACGCCAGCCGGTGCGAAGTCGACATCGACACCCTCTCCTCTCCCTCGGCCCGGTCCCGCCATCGAGCCCCGGGCCGCTCCGTTCCGGGTCCAGCATAGCGCCTCGACGGCACCCGGAACGCATCTGGATAAGTCGCCGATACGCCGGAACGAATGGCCGGACTCAGCCGCCCGTGCTGCGACAGGCTCCGACTTCGGACCGGATCATCTGGCCTTTTTGGCTCGGACCACCCACAGCGGCCCCATGAGCAGCGCGGCGCACCAGACGAGCAGCCACCACCGCGGGAACATCGGGAACAGGACCACCGGCAACGTGATCGCGAGCACCGAGACATAGGCCACCCACGGGCCGTATCGCCTCATCGACGGTCTCCTGATCGCTCGCCAGACGAACGTCGACGAGCCGCCTCGAATGAGATCCATGACGGCCAGGACGACGCCCGCGGCGGCGGTCCCGGCGAAGAGCCACAGTCCCGGCCCGGCGGTCGGCGGCACGACGTAGTCGGAGTGATCACCGGACAGAACGTCCTGGAATTGCAGGATCGCCCCGTAGCCGGCGGTCGCGAACGCGGCCATGATCGCGATCTTCGCGCCACGCGCCGGTAGAGCCATACCGGCGAGGGTGACGACTATGGCCGCCAGCGACGCGTACGGAATCAGCAGATCCGCCGTAGTCAGCGCCGCGGGCGAGTAGTCGCCCCACGAGATCCCCGTCGAGTAGTTGGGGCCTGAGATCACATACCACGACACGAAGAACGAGCCGATGAGAACCGCGGCGGCTCCAATCTCCAGGAACGCAAGGCCGCTCCGGTCGCTCCGGTCGAGCGTCGAACCTGCCTTGGGGCTGTCGCCGGCTTCGCTTTCCATCGTCGACCCCCCTCCCTCTTGGGGGTAGGTCCGGCCGCAACGGACCGAAGGCACTTAGCTCGCGCCTCTGCACTCGAACCGACCGGACCAGGCCGGGGTCGTCGGACGACGACCGCGGCACGCGCCACTGTTAGGCTACACGCGTCTCAGTGCGACCCGGAAAAGCGTAGGATCGTGGGGCGTCCCAGTGGGCAAACACGTAAGAAGAAGGGGAATCGTCGGATGCCACGACCGTTGAGATCTGACGTGGGCGTGTTGCGCTTGTTCGTCACGGTCGCCGAGGATGCCTTGACCTCGCCCGCTCTGCAGACCGACTTCACGCTGACCATGCGGTTCGACCAGCAACACGTCGAGACCACATTCGACGAGCCGGCTCTTAGGGACAAGCGAGACCTGCTCGTTGTCATCAGGAAGCT
>PMXQ01000050.1 GCA_003171065.1 Chloroflexota bacterium | reverse complement strand
GCCCGGCTACGGCCAGCCCGGCTGGGCTCAGGCGGGTGTCGCTCCTGCGGTCGCGCGCAAACCGCTGGTCGACCGTCAGAAGTGGCTGCCCACCGTCGTCGTCGCGGCCATCATCGCGGGAGTGGTACTGGGCGGCATCGGTCTGGACGATGTCATAGCCGCGCCGAGCGCCGGCACGGTAAACGTGGGCGGCTCCGTAACGATAGTCGCCGCGCCCGGTTGGGTTCGCGTCGACACGAGTGACAACGGCGGTCCTGTCGAGCTTCAGAAGGCCGACGTGCAGCTCACCGTGGCCGCCGAGCCCTACTCTGGAACGGCCAGCGCAGCCCTCCAGGACGCAGAGCAGTCGCTCTCCTCGGACGAGGCGCAGATCTCGTTCGGCGACGAGCAGGACGGAATCATGTCCGGGCACGAAGCGGCGATGGTCGGCTTCGAGGCGATCGTGTCGGGCTCATCGGGATCGGGCACAGTCGATGGCGAGCTCATCTGCCTGATGGACGCCGGCAACGCAGTCGAGTTCGTGGTGGCGACTGCTCAAGGCAATCTCGCAGACGATGTCGATGACCTCAAGGCCATGATCTCAAGCGTTGAGGTGGGTCAATGAACTCCTCCGTCGCCCCGACCTCTCCCGGCCAGGCCGCGCCCGCTCCGCGCTGGGGTGTGCAGGCCTCGCTGATCCAGCCGCGCCAGCCGGCCTTCTGGCTGTTCCTCGTCCTGCTGGGCATCGGCGGCTACCTTTTCGTCGACGAGCAGTCGACGTTCAGCCAGCTGCCCACCGCGCTGACTCTTTCCTGGGGTCTGGTCCTGCTCTATGCGCTCCCCGTCTTCCTGATCGTCTATCGGCTCGATCTCTTCGAGCGTGAGCCCAAGCTGATGCTTGCGGCCGCGCTCGTCTGGGGCGGCGTCATTGCCGTGAGCCTGGCTGGCTACGCCAACGACGCCTGGCTCTCAGTTCTGGGCAAGGTCGCCGGAGCGAACTTCACGGCGGATTGGGGCGCGGCGGTCATCGCTCCGGTCACCGAAGAGATACTCAAGCTGACCGGCGTCGTCGTCCTCTTCCTGATCGCCCCGGCCGAGTTCGATGGCGTCATGGACGGGTTCGTCTACGGCGCCATGATCGGCCTGGGCTTCACCGTGGTCGAGGACGTCTCCTACTTCATCAGTGCGACGGCGGCGTTCCAGGGCCTGGATCAGACCGGGCCCGTCATCGACACCTTCCTCATCCGTGTCGTCGCCGGCGGTCTTTACAGCCACGTGCTCTTCGCCGGCCTGACCGGCATGGGCTTTGCGTACTTCGTGACGCGCCGGCAGGCCGGGTTGCCCAAGCGCCTGTTTGTATTTGGGGCGTTCGTCGTGGCCGGCGTCGGCGCGCACTTCGTCTGGGACTCGCCGTGGATGATGTCCGTCCTGAACGTAGCTCCCGGCGTTGACAAGCCGAGCACGTTCCAATGGATCGAGTACGGTGTGGTCAAGGGCTTGCCCTTCCTCCTCCTGCTGATGCTGATGGTCATGCTCGCGACAAGGAGCGAAGAGAAGAACTTCCGGGCGATCGTCGCACCGGAGCCCGACCCGCAGGTCATCACCGAGGCGGAGATCACGTCGTTGGGCAGCCTGTGGTCCAGGCGGGCGGCTCGAACCGCGGCCGGACGTCTTCGCGGCCCGCAGGGATCGCGGCTTACCGGACAGCTGCAGGCGGCCCAGATCGAATACGCGATGATTCTGAGCCGAACCGACACGCTGACCGATCCGGCGCTCGATGGCCAGCGACTCAAGATCCGGTCGATTCGGGCACAGCTGGCCGCCGTGCAGTTCACGCCCATTCCTGCCACACCCGCCGCTCCGGCGGCAGCAGCGCCCTATGCCGTCCCGATGGCAGCAGCTCCGTATGCCGCTCCGGCGGCAGCAGCGCCCTATGCCGTCCCGATGGCCGCGCCCGTTGTGGCCCCCGCCGCCGAACCCACCCTCCCGGCGGAGTCCACGCCCGAGCCGGCCGCAACACTCGCACCGGCCGCGCCCCAGGCAGCGGCCCAGTCGCAACCGCAGCCCCAACCCGTACCGGCACCGATCGCCCCGGCGCCGCCTGCGCCCCCGGCCTGGGCCTGGACCCACCTCGTGCCCCCAGGCGGCATGGCCGCTTGGAACGCCCCCGACCCATCGCGCCCGCCCATGCTCATCCTGCCGGAGCGCCTCGAGCTGGTCGTGGAGTCGCGCGCGGGGGCCTGGGCGCTCGTTCGAGCCGTCAACGGCTGGCGTGGTTGGGTGGATGGCCGCTTGCTGATCGATCGTGCATGAGGCTCGGTGGCGGCCTGGAAGAAGTCTGACCGAAGCCCGTCTGCGCGGATCGAAAGCCGGCGCTCAGGGGTCGCCCGGCCGGTCCTTCATTCCGAGGCGGGCTGAACGCGACGCAGCGGTAGCCTGAGGCTCAGCAGGCCCAGTGGCCCGTCCGCGAACCAGCCCCGGCTAAAGCCAAGGTTGGCCGCTCGCGGGATCGCCAGCAACAGGCACAGGGACGTCGGCCAGAAGATCGGGTCGGCCATCGTCGCTGCGACCGGCACGAGCCATGGCAGGGAGCGGCGCGCCGCAACGGCCATGACCACTGCGGCCGCCGCCACCCGCGGCAGGGCAGGAATGGCCAGCGCTGCCGCCTGTGGGATCGCGCCGACGTTGTTCTTCAGCAAGTCCAGGTACTCGAGCTACAGGTTCGGGGCCAGGGCCAGTGAGACGGCGACCACGCCGGCCTGTAGCCCAGGGCAATGCCCAGACGCCTCCAGTCGCGCGCAGCAGGAACCACAGTAAGCAGACGCCAAGGGTCGGCTTGGTCAGCAGGACGGCGGCCCATGTGGCCGGCGAGCGGAACCCGACGGCGATGGCCAGGGCCAACAGCAGGTGGATGTTGCCCAGAGCCATCTCCGAGCTCGCGAAGGGGATGAAGAGCACAGCGGCGCCCACTCGCCCACCAGGGCCCAGATGGCGCCGGCAAGCAGGAGAGTCCACAGCACCAGGAATACGTGCCAGGCAAATTGCCGAGCGGGGCCAGCGCCTGGGCGAAGGGCGGGCGAATAGAGGTGAGCGTCCCGTCCACCGACGGCCGCGTTTGCATACGGGTCGGTCGCGGTGGAGGCGACCCAGTAGGCGTGACTGTCCACCGCGGCATGGTCGTCACGGCCGAACGCCAGCACCAGCGCGATGACGATGAAGCCCGGGGCCGCGAGTCGATGGTAGGCCTCCAGGAGGCCGCGAACGCTCCCGGGTCAGATTGTGGACCGGCGAACTGCCGCTGGTCTGCCCGCGAACGCGCCAGGATGGCCAGGCAGGATGCTGCCTCGGCGTGCGGGCCGGCCCTTGCCGGCTCGCCCGTGCGGCATGACGCCGGACCGACTGGCTCCGCACGACCGCGGCGTCGTGTCCCGGGCGCCCGATTCTCAGGGTGTCACGACAAGAGGCGACGGCGCTGCCGACCCGGCGATGACGCGCGCCGTCTCCCGGGCGATCATCCGCTCCTCGTTCGTCGGCACGAGCAGCACGCGGACGCGGCTCGCCGGCGTCGCGAGGTTGATGGCGCGTCCTCGCTCCGTCTCGTTCTTCGTCGCGTCCAGCTCGACGCCGAGGAAGCCGAGATCGCGACAGACACGCTCCCGCACGATCGGGCTGTTCTCGCCTATGCCGGCCGTGAACACGATCGCGTCGAGGCCGCCCATGGCCGCCGCATACGCGCCGACGTACTTGCGGATGCGATAGCAGAACACCGCGAGCGCAAGCTCGGCCCGCGCGTTGCCCTTCGCCGCCGCGTCCACGATGTCACGCATGTCGCTCGAGAGGCCGGAGATGCCGAGCAGGCCACTCTCCTTGTTGATGATCCGGTCAATGTCCGAGGCCGGCGCGTCGAGCCGGCGCGCGAGGTACACGAGGATGGCCGGGTCGAGATCACCCGAGCGCGTGCCCATGACGAGGCCCTCGGCAGGGGTCAGACCCATGCTCGTGTCGACGGCGCGGCCGCCCTGGATGGCGGTCATGCTGCAGCCGTTGCCCAGGTGGCACGTGATGATCCGCGACGAACCCGGCGCGATCCCCTCCTTCGCGAGCATGTCGAGCGCGATGCCCGCCACGTACTGGTGAGACGTGCCGTGGAACCCGTACCGGCGCACGCCGAACGCGGTGTAGTAGTCGTAAGGGAGCGCGTACATGTACGCGTAGTCGGGGATCGTCGCGTGGAAGGCCGTGTCGAACACGGCGACCTGCGGAATGCCGGGCATGAGCCGCATGCAGGCACGGATGCCGGCGAGGTTGGGCGGGTTGTGGAGCGGCGCGAGCTGGCTCACTTTCTCGACTTCGCAGAGGACATCGTCCGTGATGAGCGTCGGTCGGACGAACTTCTCGCCTCCATGGACGACGCGGTGCCCGATCGCGGCGATCTCGTCGACCCGCTTCACGACGCCCTTCTCGGGGTCGGTGAGTAGCGCGAACACGCGGTCCATCGCGTCGTCGTGGCAGTTCATCTCGGTTTCGAACGCGATCTTCCCGGCGAACTCCGTCTCCTGGATGATCTGGCCGCATCGCTGGGCGACGCCGATGCACTCGGCGAGGCCCTTCGCGACCACTTCCTCGGTCTGTGTGTCGATGAGCTGGTACTTGAGCGACGAGCTGCCGCTGTTGAGCACGAGGATCTTCATTCGGTGTTCTATCCGCCTGTCCTGCTGCTGAGCTTCACCGAGTCCGGTCCGTCCGCGTCCCCGCGAACGGTTCCGCGAGTCGCTCCGCGGGCCGGATCGCCTCCACGGGTCGCTAGTTCGCGCATTGCGCTGCCGTGATGGCAGCCACGTTCACGATGTCGAACGCGTCGCACCCTCGCGAGAGGTCGTTTACCGGGCTGCAAAGGCCCTGGAGCACGGGGCCGAATGCCTTGGCTCTGGCGAGCCGCTCGGTGAGCTTGTAGGCGATGTTCCCGGAGTTGAGGTCCGGGAAGATGAGCACGTTCGCCTTGCCGGCCACCGGGCTGCCGGGCGCTTTCCTCTTGCCGATCCAGTCGACGAGCGCGGCGTCGGCCTGGAGTTCCCCGTCGATTGCGATGTCCGGGCGCCGTTCCTTCGCGATCCGGGTCGCCTCGACGACCTTCTCGACGATCGGGTCCTTCGCGCTGCCCTTGGTCGAGAGCGACAGCATCGCGACGCGCGGCTCGAACCCGAGGAGGTTCCGCATGGTGTTCGCGCTCTGGATCGCGATCTCCGCCAGCTGCTCGGCGTTGGGGTTGATGACGAGGCCGCAGTCGGCGTAGATGAACGCACCTTCTTCGCCGTACTCGCAATCCGGGACGATCATGACGAAGAACGCCGAAACCAGCCCGCAGTCTGGGGCGGTGCCGAGGAGCTGGAGCGCCGGCCGAATCGTGTCGGCGGTTGAGTGGGTAGCCCCCGAGACCTGTCCGTCGGCCTCGCCCTCGTGCACCATCAGGCAGCCGAAGAACAGCGGATCGAGGACGAGTTCCGCCGCCTTCTTCTCGGTCATCCCCTTGTGGCGACGGAGATCGAAGAGCGTGGAGGCGAACCGGTCGCGCTCGGGAGAGGCGGCGGGATCGACGATCCGGCACCCGCTGATGTCGGCGCCGGCTTCCTTCGCCGCGGCCTCGATCTTCCAGAGCGGGCTCACCAGAACGACCTTGGCCAGGCCCTCCCGGACGATCCGCTCGGCTGCGGTCACCGTCCGGACGTCGTCAGCCTCCGGCAGCACGACAGTCTTGTGCGCCGCGCGTGCCCGCGCGTAAACGGACTCCATGACGTTCGACGTCATCTTCTAGCCCATTCCTGGTGCGGTTGTGTCGTTCGCGCGCCCGGCGCGGAGCAGGGCGACGCGGACAGCCGCATCGTCGGTCGGCTTCGCCGCCCGGATGCGAACCGGCGATCCGTCGCGCAGGACTACGTCGATGTCGCGGGGGGAGTAGGTCGTGCTCAAGCTGCCGCCTTCGTCTATGGATGGCGTGGGCCTGCCGGCCCAACGTCGGCGCCCGTCTGCGGGGGAGTGGCGCGCAGGGGGCGTCCGCGATCTCATCGGAGCTTCGGCGATCAGGAGCGTCGGCGAGTAGGGCCAATGTGCGCCCGCTGCGGGCCGTAAGTCCCGAGCCTGTTGGACGGGCGGAGGGCCGAAAGGCCAGATCCACCACTGCGCCGACCTGCCTCAGCACGCGGCCGGGGCCCTTCTCGGGACGCGCTCAGGACCGCGGCGACCCGGAGGGCAGGCCGGCCAGGTACGGCAGGATCTGATCCGGCTTCAAGACCGAGGCCCAGGGCGCCCGGTCCACCTCGTGGGGGGCCGTCACGACTGCAGCGTAGACGTTCACCACAAAGTCGCGATCGTCCGAGCCGAAGCGGGTGCCATCCGCTGCCGAGCCGAGGCGAGTCCTCCGACTGGGAAGCTCGAGCGGCATCCACTCGCCCTCGACGTCCACTTCCCAGCGGTCGCCGAAGCGGCCGACCGAGCCGCCGCCTGGGGCCTGGCGACAGACGACCGCACCGAAGCGGCCCACGGCCACCTGCGGCACCACGTACCCGTTGGAAATGGCGAGCGGGGCGAACGGCGCGTCATGCCCCAGTCCCCCGGCCACTCGCCGGAGGACGCTGGAGCGCGGCTCCAGGGCGATCCGGAACGCGTCGAGCAGCCGGGCTATGCCGGCGGTGGCCAGGCTGAGCGGTATCGTGGCGATCATCGCCGCTGCGAGCAGAAAGACCGCGCTGCCGCTGGAAGCGATTCGGCCCGAGAGGACGAGCCGGCTGACGATCGGCGTGGCCAGGGCCACATACGCGAGAGTGGCGGCGATCGAGAGCCAACCGGCGCCGAGGACGGTCAGCTCTATCGGGTTGGAGCGGTGGCTGATCGAAGCGCGAGGGGTCTGAAGGGCGGCCTGCGTCATGTTGCGATCCTGCGCCCACAGGGCCGGAGAGGCACTACGTGCCCTGACCAGTTGCCCGCTGGCACCGCGTCCGGCGCCCGGTGCGTGGGCGCACCGCCCGATTGAACCGGTCTCTGTTGGGCCCATCGGAGCCGTGGGCGGAGAAAGGGAACGATCCGGTGCGGTTTGGTGCAGTCCGGCGGCCCACGCCGTTCCACTGCCGCAAGGCGGCCTGACAGGTCCACGGGCATCGTCGCCGGACGTGGTCCTGGGTGCCATGACGCCCGTACCATTGCCCCCTCCCCCCAGCCGTCCCATTGTCCAGCGCAAGACGGGATCGTGTGTCCGCGGAGGTATGGGATTTGTCGAAAAGGCGCGATCGAGGGCTCCACGCCAGCTGGCTTCTGGCCTCGCCGCTCGCGCTGCTCCTGCTCGCTCTGGCGGTCGGCAGCGCCACCGCCCACCACCCGCAGGGCCACCTCTCCGATCCCTCCGTCTCTCCGCGCCAGGTCGACGCAGGCGGAACCCTCGCCCTGGCGGTGACCTTCACGGACGACACCGGGGCTGCCCCGAGCGACGTGGCGGTAGCGCTGGATCGGACGACCTCACTTATGACCGCCGGCTCCGGCTCATTCAAGGAGGGCGTGCGCTACGAAACCGCGGTTGCGGCGACCGTGGGTTGGCATGCCGTCGTCTTTAGCGCCACCGATGCCAGGGGTGGTAAGGAGACCATCGCGGCGGGCTATGTCCAGGTCAAGGGCAACGACGCTCCCCGGTCCAGCGCCGACCCCACGGCCGCTCCGACCAGGTCACCCAGGCCCGAATCGACTGCCATGAGCACACCTGCCCCCACGCCGGCGGCCGGCAACCGAGGGAAGGGCGGCAGCGGTAAGAGCGGCACGGGCGACGGCCCCGGAGGCGGCACTCCGGCCCCCGGCGGCACTCCGGCCCGGGGCGGCACTCCGGCCCCCGGCGGCGGAGCCTCTCCCAATCCCACCAACTCGGGCCAGACTCGCATGAACTCCGGCGCCGCAGCCACGAGTGGGCCCGGTGCCTGCGGGCAGGGCGGCCAGGAGGAGCCGGCCTGTACCGCCGATCCCAGCCCCGGCGACGGCCGGACGGTCGACCCGTCAACCGCCTTGGCCGGTGCGAGCAATGGCGCCGGCGGAGCCGTCGGCGAATCGCAAGGCCCGATCGTCGGGGTCGACGGGCAGCCTCGTATCGATTTGCTGGCCCGGTACCACGCCTCGCTGCCGACGCTCCTGGTCGAGCTGGTGCCGACGATCGCCACGGCGACGACAGGTGGTGTGGCCTGGGCCGCTTTCGTGATCTTCGGCAAGCGCCGCCGGGACGGAGACAATTCCGAGCCCGACTCGCTCCTGGCCACCGCGGCGGCCACCGGGGTGGACACGGGCGCTGCGCAAGGCCTGCGGGTCGTGGATGAGTCGCAGTTGCCACGCTGGCGGCGGCCGTCGCTGCAGCAGGTCCGCAGGACCGATCCGCTTCGCATGGTGGCCGACGCACCCACCATGTCCTTCGCCAAGGCGGGCGTCCGGCCGCTCGAGAGCTACGAGCGCCGCCAGATCCGGTATCGCCTGGTTCGGCTGCTGAACTGCCCTGACGAGGTTCGTGCCTCCGAGATCGGCCTTCTCGATCGCGGCGACGAGGTCCAGCTCCTGGAGCGGCATGGCGTCTACTGGCGAGTTCTGTGCCCCGACGGGCGAACGGGCTGGGTGCACCGGATGACCCTGTCCGCCCCGGTGTCGGAATCCGCGTCCGAGGCTGCCGAGGCCGCCGCGGCGGTCGGGCCGGCGGTCGAGCCGGGATTCCATCAGGCGCCCGAGCCTCCGTGCGGGACGGCCGAGCAGCCAGTCGCGGCGCCGGCCGCGGCGCCGGCGGAGGACGTCGGCGGCCTCCTGGGGGCCTACATGCGAGCCCGGAGCGACGTTCTGCACTCGGTCGAGGCGGTCGGGTTTGAGGCAGCCCCGATCGTCGAAGCGTCGGTCGAGCCGGTCGAGGCGACCGAGGTCGAGGCGACCGCAGTCGAGCCTGTGCCCGCAGTTGAGCCCGTCCGTGCAGCTGAGTCCGAGCCGGCCGTGGGGCCGTCGGTCGCTGCGCTGGCTCGCGACTACCTGGAGCGAGCCGGGTTCGCCGTCGTGGGTTCCGAGCGGGCGGCCCAGCCCGCGGTCGAGCGCTCCGTCGAGGGGGTGACCGAACCCGCCGTCGAAGCGCCAGCCGAACCGGCGGTCGAGCCGGTTGCCGGGCCCGAGGTCGACACGGCGGCCACTACCGCCGTCGACCCGCCTTCGAGTGACGCAGCTCCCGCCGCAGAACGAGAACGTGCTGATGGGCGATATTCGGGACATAAGAGCGGGGGTAGCCGTAAGGCCTCAACCGCGTCCCGGCCTGGTACCAGATCACATCGCCCTTCGCGGTGAAGCCGGCGCGCGTCGCGCGCTCAGCCAGATCCGCTCCGGTGAAGATGTAGTGCCCGTCCTGGTAGGCATCCCGGACGATCACGGCCGCGTAACGCTCCGGGCGGAGGACGCGTACGAGATGCGAGAAGACGCTCTCCATTCGATCGAGGAACGTCCCATAGTCGGCGCTGTTGGCCAGGTCGCCCGGATGCTCGGTGACCATCGAGTAATCGGTTCGGCGGTTGGCGTGCCGTTCGGCCAGCTTTCCGCCGGCCATGGTGATAGGCAGCTGGATGTTGTAGGGCGGATCGGTCGCGACGAAGTCGACGCTGTCGGCCTCGATCTCGGGCAGGAGGAGCATGGCGTCGCCCAGGCGCATCTGCAGGCCCGAGGGGTCGAACGCTCGCTCGCCGCCCGGGTCGTTCGGGCCGATGTCAGCCACGACCGGGCCGCGTCCGTCACGCTCCGCCACCAGGCTGCGCAACAGCGATTCGTAGACCGCAACCCAGCGAGGCTCGATCTCGAGCCCGATTGCACGGCGCGGACCACGTGCGATTGCCGCCCCGATCAGGGTCCCGCCGACTCCGGCGAACGGGTCCAGGACGAGCTCTCCGCTGGTCGTGAAGAACTCGATCAAGCGTGCCATCAGCCGCGGCGGCTTGTTGGCGCCGTGCTGTTTTCGGAGGTCGTGGCCGAGCTCGGAGGGATAGGCCGTCCCCCACACGGACTTGGTGAAGTACAGCCATTCCTCGCCGGAGAGTTCGTTGAGGGTGTTGTCGGGGTGCCTGGGGCTCACCCAACGAGCCTAGCAGGCGCGACGGCCCTTCTCGAGCTCGATACGGAATGGCCGCCCGTAACCGGGCGTCCAGCGGTTACCCTAGGCGGGCCGAGGGGAACGGCGAGGCTTTGCCATGAGCCGCGCCGCAACTGGGGTCTCGGAATGCCATGACTAACAGCATCGATCGGAGCGGCGGACGCGGCTTCGACGGGCGCTCCTCGCACCGCAGGCTCTGGAGCGACCGGTTCGTCGGACGTGAGCGCCCGCTGGAGCGAATGGCCGTCGGGTTGCAGAGCGTGGCCGACGGCAGGCCCAACGCGCTCATTCTCTCGGGCACCGCGGGCCTGGGTTTGACGCGACTCCTGGCCGAGACGGAGCGGCGCATCGGCGCGCTCGCGGATCCGTTCGCGGCTGTCCACGGGGTCGCCATGGCGGCCACCTCGGGCGTGCCCTACGCCCCGATCAGCGCGGCGCTGGAGCGTCTGCTGCAGCCCGTCTCGGATGAGACCCTGGCGGCGTTGGTGGGCCCCACGGGCGACGCGATCGCCCGGCTGGTGCCGAGCCTGCGGCCGCGCCTGGCGACGCTGGAGCTGCTGCCCGTACGACCGCGCGTCGTCGCCACCGAGTGGCGCGAGGCGCGCATGCTGGAGGCGGTCCTGGGATTGCTCGAGCGGCTCGGCCAGCGCCAGCCGGTGGCGCTGCTGCTGGAGGACATGCACTACTCTGATGCCGCGACCCGCAGCCTTGCCACTTTCCTGGCGCGAGTCTCGCGGGGCCAGCGGGTCATGCTGGTCCTGACATACCAGCCCGACCGATTGCTGCGCTCCGATCCGTTGCGGGCGACGCTGGCATCTCTCGCCGCCACGCCGTCCGTTGTCAGTGCCGAGGTTGGGCCGCTGGACCGGGCCGAGTTGGGCCAGCTCATCGAAGCCATCGAGGGCGGGCGACCCTCGTCCACGACGCTCTTGCTCGTGGCCGAGCGGTCGCGCGGCAACCCGCTCGTCGCCGAGGAGCTGCTCGCGGCTAGGCGCGAGCTCTCCGGCGTCTCTCTGGCGGGCTCGTTCGAGCGGCTCGTGACGGCTCGCTCCTCACTCCGTTCCCCGGAGTGCCGCCGCGTGCTGCGGCTTCTGTCCCTGACCGGCGAGCCGGTCACGCGGCCGATGCTGATGGCGATGGCCACGGAGTTCGAGCGACGGGCGCCGGCGCGACCGCCGCGCTCGACGAGCGGCGGACGCATGGGTGACGGCCTGGACGGGGACATCGCCGCAGGCGTGGCCGAGGGGCTCGATCACGGGTTCCTGGTCGAGGTTGCCGATGGGCGGCTCACTGCGAGTGGTCGCGAACGCCGGATCTGGTTCCGCCACGAGCTGATCGCCGAAGCTATCGCCACCGATCTGCTGCCGGCGACGAAGCGGCGCTACCATGCCGCGCTTGCCGCCGCCGCGCGAGGCGATCCAGGGCCCGAAGCCGCAGTCGCCGACGCGCCGATGGGGCTGCCGGCTCACGAATACCCTCGTTCACGAGCCGTCCATCGGGCCTCTGAGTCGTCGGCCGCGGAGGCGGCCCCACCGTACGCCGTCGCAGCCATTCCACCGCAGCCGGCTGCCGCCCTGGCGCATCACCTCGCCGCCCACCAGCTGGCCGAGGCGGAGCAGGCAGCCCTGGCCGCCGCCGCGGCGGCCGAAGCCCTCGACGCCGGAGCGGACGCGCTCGCCCACTACGAGAAGGCCCTCGGCCTGTACGAGATCGTGCGTTTGGGGGAAGACGCGCCGCCTCTGTCCGACCTGTATGTTCGGGCCGCCGAGGCTGCCTTCGCCGCCGGCGACCCGGCTCGTGCCTCGGCCTACTGCGAGGCCGCCGCGGCCGCCCTGGACGATCCGCACGAGCGGCTCGCACTCGGCCTGGTGATGGAGCAGCTGGGCCGGTACCGCCGCGCGTCGGGCGACCAGGAGGGATCGCTCGCGGCCTACAAGCGGGCCGTCGATCTCGTCCCGCGCGAGCCGACTGCAGCTCGGGCCCGCGTCCTCGGCTCCCTGGCCCAGTTCCGGATGCTCGAGGGGGTCTTCTCGGAAGCGAGGCGGTACGCGCAGGAGGCGGTCGCGGTGGCGACCGAGGTCGGCGACGAGGCTCGCCAGGAGCTCCTCCACGCCACGTGCACGCTGGCCGTGGCCGAGGCCTGGGGAGAGGAGCCCGAACCGGCCGTGGAGATGCTGCGCCAGACGCTGGTCGACGCCGCGGCGCTCGGCCGGCTCGACGACCTGTTCCGGGTGTACGCCAACCTCACCACCGTCCTGGACCTGCTCGGGCGCCGCGAGGAGGCGATAGCCATGGCCTACGAGGGAATCGCGGAAGCCGAGCGGGAAGGTCAGGCTACGGTATACGGCAACTTCCTGCGGGCCAACGCCTCCGAATCGCTGTACTTCATGGGCCGCTGGCCTGAGTGCCGCCGGCTCTGTCTGGACGCTCTGAGCTGGAACCCTGTGGGCATCTGGTTCCTCTCGCCACTCCTGAATCTCGCGACGGTCGAAGTCGCCATGAGCGCGGGCGAGTCTGCCGGCAGACTGCTTGGGCAGCTCCTCCTCGCGCTCGAGACCGTCCAGGACCCGCAGTTCGCCGTGCCGGCCCAGCAGACGGCGGCTGCCTACGCGCTCTGGCAGGAGGACCTCGTCGATGCCCGCCGGGCGGCAGAGCGCGGCTGGCAGAAGGTCAGCGACACCGAGGACTGGCTGCTGATGGCGCGCATGGCGTCGACCTGCCTGGAGGTGGACGCCACCATTGCCGATGACGCGCACCGCCGCCGGGACCTCGCTGCCCTGGCGGCCGCCCGCGAGCGGAGTCTCCCGATCATCTTGCAGGCCGAGGCCGTAGTGAAGGGCTGCGGCGTTCCGACCAGGTTCGGGTCGCGTCGCCAGGCGGATCTGGCGATCCGAGTGGCCCGCGCGTTTCGGGCTCGGATCGAAGGTCACGACGACCCGGCCACCTGGACGCAGCTGGCCGCGGACTGGGCCCAGCTGGGCGATCCGTACGAAGCTGCCCGGGCCCACTGGCGGGAGGCCGAGGCTCTGCTCGATCGGGCCCGTGGCCGGTCCACCCGGACCGTGGCCAGGGATCCGCTTACCGCCGCCGCGGAAGGCGCCTATAGCCTCGGAGCGTGGCCACTCCTGCGGGCCGTGTCTGAGCTGTCACGGCGCGCCATGCTGCCGCTCCCCAAGCAGATTGAGGCGGCCCTGGAGGGACGCCTCGAGCCTATCGGGGCTCCTTCGCGGGCCGCTAGCGGTCGGCCTGGAGTTCTGGCCCGGCCCGCGGTTCCATCACCGGGCAGCCGCGCAGGGGCGCCGGGCCCGACTGCCGGCCAATCGGCCGGCGCCTCCGGGCTCCGCAGGGAGTCGGGAATCGTCGCCGACTTTGCAGCGTCGGCGGTCCAGCAGGCGCAGCATGACTTCGGCCTTAGCAAGCGCGAGCTGGAGGTTCTGGCGCTGATCGCCGAGGGGCGCAGCAATCCCGAGATCGGCCGGCAGCTCTATATCACGCGCAAGACGGTGGCCGTGCATGTCAGCAACATCCTGACGAAGCTCGGCGTGTCGGGACGGGTGGAAGCGGCCGCCGCGGCGATCAGGCTGGGGCTCACCGAGCGCGCGTAGAATGCGGCAGCCCTCCTCGGCGTCCCTCCGTCACCTCCGTCCGCCGCGCCGTCCGGCGGACACAAGGAAACCCGAACTCAGAGTCCGGGTTTCTTGCGGCGCATCCGATCTACCAGCGCTTGCCCCAAATGATCACGACAAACGCCAGGACGATCGGAGCCAGGTTGGTGAGATCCACAGCCGACTCCTTGTTTGCGTCCCCCGAAAGTAGTCGCCGCGCAGGCCGCTTGCAGCGTGGGGAACGATAACGCTTCCGGCCCGAGAAACTCAATCGCTCATCCGTACTGAGGGTACCGACCGGGCTCGCGGTGGGGTACTGGCGGGCCCGCAGCCGAGTGGGGCAAGGGTGTTTCCCTAGGGAATCCGACACATCCGCAGCTCAACCCCAGTCCTCCGATCGCCAACCGGCGGATCCGGACTCTACACTGCGGCCAGCAGACTCGGGCTGACGCCGCGCGGCGCAGGCTCGCCCTGCCCAGCTCGAGGTGACGTGGCGTGCCCACCGATCTGCAGTTTCAGATCGACATCTCAACGCGGCTCGTTGTGGCCGCCGTCTTCGGGGCGATGATCGGCCTGGAGCGCGAGATCCACGGCCACCAGGCGGGTGTGCGGACCCACATGCTCGTGTCGCTGGGCTCGGCGATCTTCACTGTGCTCTCCATCTACGGCTTCCACGCGGTTGCGGGCACCGGCAGCGTTGACCCGAGCCGCATCGCGGCCCAGATCGTGACCGGTATCGGCTTCCTGGGCGCGGGCGCGATCCTCAAGTTCGGGACGAACGTGCGCGGCCTCACCACCGCCGCCAGCCTGTGGGTCGTCGCGGCGGTGGGTCTGGCCGCCGGAACCGGGTCCTACTTCGTGGCGGCCGTGGGCACCGTGCTGGCGATGCTCTCGCTGTGGCCCGTCCATCGCCTGGTCGCCAAGCTGGAGCTGTCCGGTGGACGAGTGGTGCGCGTCCGGCTGAGTCTCAAGAAGCTCGAGTCTTTCGCCGGCGTCTCGCGGGTTCTTCTGTCCAACCGGGTCGAGATCTTGAGCGTCCAGAGCGAGAAGTCGAAGGGCGGTCACTTCATGGATCTGGAGCTGCGGCTGCCGGTTGGTGGCCTCGACCACAAGGTTCTTTCGGAGCTCGGGCAGCTGCCCGGCGTCGCCGTCGAGACGATGACCGGGGCCGAAGAGGCCTGATGCTCCGGTCGGTCAGCCGGCCGAGTTCTCCGGTGCCGGATGATCCGCGGGCAGGACGGCCAGAGCCGCGTCCACGGCCGAGATCAGCGATTCGGATGTGAAGGGCTTGGCCAGGAAGTCGATGCCCGCGTCCAGGACGCCGTCGCGAACGATGCCCTTGTCCGTGTGACCCGACATGTATAGAACACGAATGCCGGGTTGGGCCGCGGAGAGTCGCGTGGCCACATCCCGCCCGCTCATGCCGGGCATGACCACGTCGGTGAGGAGCAGTTGCACATCAGCGTGGCGCGCCGTGTCGATGGCCGCCGGGCCATCCTGCGCAGTCAGGACCTGGTAGCCGGCCGCCTCCAGGACGCGGCTCGCGAATCGCCTTACGCCGCTGTCGTCTTCGACGACCAGGATTGTGGCCGTCCTGGCGGCCGTTGCCGGGGCGCGCGATGGCTCCGGGCTGGCCCCGGTCGTCCTGTCGACGCGCGGCAGGTAGAGGGCGAAGGTCGACCCGTGGCCCGGTTTGCTGCGGGCCGTTACCGTTCCGCCAGACTGGCGCACGATGCCGTAGACCGTGGCGAGACCCAGGCCTGTGCCCTTACCCGGACCCTTCGTAGTGAAGAACGGCTCGAAGAGGTGGCCCAGGGTCTCGGCGTCCATGCCTGTTCCCGTGTCGGTCACCGACAGGCTGGTCATCTTCCCAGCCGGCTGCGCGTCGGCCTGCGACTCGATCGTCTCGGCCGTCTCGATGTCGGCGATCTCGATCGTCAACGTGCCGCCGTCGGGCATGGCGTCGCTGGCATTCACGGCCAGGTTGAGGATGACCTGCTCTATCTGGCCGGGGTCGGCCAGGACGCACCCGGTGTCGTCCGGGACGATGGTCAACAGCCTGACGTCCTCACCGATCAGTCGACTGAGCATCGGTTCCAGGCGCCGGACAATCTCGCCCAGGTCGACCACTTCCGGTTGGAGGACGGTTCGTCGAGCGAACGCCAGGAGCTGGCGGGTCAGCCTGGCCGCGCGATCCGCGGCCTGTTCGATCTGCTCCAGGTCTTCGCGCGGCCCCTCGCCGGGCGGCAGCTCGGACAGGGCGAGGCTGGCGCTGCCGCGGATGGCGGTCAGGAGGTTGTTGAAGTCGTGGGCGATGCCGCCGGCGAGCCGGCCGATCCCCTCCATCTTCTGGGCCTGGCGCAGCTGGTCCTCCAGCGCGGCTCGCTCGGCCTCGGCCTGGCGGCGCTCGGTGATGTCGCGGGCAATGCTGAGGATAGCCTTGCGGCCGCCCAGGTCGATGACGGTGGCGCTCACCTCGACCGGGATGGCGACCCCCTCCCGTCGGACGTGGGCCGTTTCGAAGAAGGTCGAGCGGTGGCTGGTGAGCTCTTCTTCGCGGACCGCAACGAGAGCCGCGAACTCGGGCAGGTCGATGTCGGTCGGAGACATCGCCAGGAGCTCGTCGCGGCTGTAGCCCAGACGCTCACAGGCCGTGCGATTGACCTCCACAAACTTGCCGCCGATGTCATGGATGAAGATGGCGTCGCTGGCGAAGTCGAAAAGCGTCCGGAAGCGCTCTTCAGACTGGCGGAGCGCCTGTTCGGCTTCGTAGCGATCGTCAATGTCCACGGCTGCCGTGACGATGCCCGTGATTTCGCCGTCCTTGGCGCGCAGTGGAGCCTTGGATAGGACATGGCGTCGCATGCCGCTGCCCGCAGTCGGCATCAAGGCTTCGTACACCTGAGCAGTCCCGCCAGCCAGCAGCGCCTCGTCCCGGGCCGTGTGCGCATCGGTGTCAGGGATGCCGAGCTCGTCCATCGTCTTGCCGATGGCCTGCTCTCGCGTCCGGTTGCCCGCAGCGGCGAAGGCAGCATTGAACAGCTGCAACCGACCATCCCTGCCCTTGGCGGCGATCGGGAAGGGGATCGCATCCAGGAGCTGCTGCACGAAGCGAGCCTGCTCGCGGAGGGCTTCCTCGGACCGTTTGCGCTCCGTGATGTCGCGCGACAAGGTGAGGATCGCCGGCTGCCCGTGAAACTCTATGCGACGCGACGCGGCTTCTATCGGGATCTCGGTCCCATCGCTTCGAACATGCGTCGTCTCGAAGACGTAGACGCCGCCCTGCAGGATCCGCTCGACGCGCTCCGGGACCAGTGCCGCCGACTCAGGCGAGTTGATGTCGGGGACCTTCATGGCCAGAAGCTGCTCGCGGGTGTAGCCGAGACGTTCGCACGTGACCTGGTTGACCTCGATGAAGTGGCCGCCCGGAACGCCGATGGTCACGCCGTCGCCCATGCTGTCGAAAATGGTCCGGAACTGCTCCTCCGATTGGCGCAGGGCCTCCTCGGCCTCGTGCCGGGCGGTGATGTCTCGGACCGACGCGATGACTCCGATGATCCGCCCGCTGGCGTCGCGATGAGGTCGGTGCGTGTTCAGCGACCAGCCACGCCGACCAGTCTGGGGGACCGTGTATTCGAACTCCCGCGACTGTGGCTGGCCCGTTTCCATGACTCTGCGGAGGTTCTCCTCGATGCCTGCGGCCATGACCGCGGGGAAGACATCGCGCGCCCTTCGGCCCAGAACGCGGTCCGCAGCCAGGCCCGTCATCTCCTCCATCCTGGGGTTCCAGACGACGTAGCGAAGATCGAGGTCGAAGACGACCAGCCCTTCGCCGGAGCTGGCGATGATCGTTTCCACGAAGGCGTTCCGTTCCCGAAGAGCGGCCTCTGCGCGGCGCGTCTCCGTGACGTCCTCGACCATCGCCATGACCCAGGTCGGCCCGACACGCGAGAGGCGAATGAGCACACAGCGGTCGGTCTTCGTGTCGTGTCCTTCGAATTCCGCCGGCTCACCGCTGACCGTGACGAGGCCCGCTCGCTCGACGAGTTCCGGCCTCATCTGGGGGTTGGCCTCCGAAACGAGCTTGCCGATCATGCCATCGGCCTTCTGGCCGGTCAGCCTCTCGAATGCCGGATTGACCTCGACGATGCAGTAGTCGATCGGCTTCCCGGCATCGTCGAACACCGCCTCGCCAATGGCGACGGCGCTCGACATCTGCTCGAACAGCAGCCGATGGATGCCCCTGATTCCGTGCTCGTCCGAGAGGGCCGCAGCCGTGCGCGTGACCTGTCTCGACCCGGACTGGCCTGCGTTCTTCACGCTTGCCTCATCCTCCGGCTCGATGGGCGCTACCACTCACCGCCATCGCCGATGCTGGGAACAGGCCACGTGCGATCCCAGGGCATGATGTCGCCCGGCAGCGGTCGGCAGCCCGGCCATCTTCTCACCGCCTTCGGGTCGAGTCCATGCGGAATTCGGACCAGTTGAGCGAACTCGCAGCCGGGCGGGCGCCTCGGGCGCGGCGGGGCGCGGCGCTCGACCGGTGGATCCGGGCCTACTGGGCCTTGACTGCCGCGATCAGATTCGCGAGGCCCTGCTTGGCGTCGGCGAAGTACATCCCTGTCTTCGGGTTTACGTAGAGCGGGTTGTCGACGCCGGCGTAGCCGCGACCCATCGACCGCTTCATGACGATTATCGATCTTGCGTGGTCCACGTCCAGGATCGGCATGCCGAAGATCGGGCTGGAGCGGTCCGTTCGGGCGGCGGGGTTGGTAACGTCGTTGGCACCGATCACCAGGGCGACGTCCGTCCGCTCGAACTCGGGGTTGATATCGTCCATCTCCTTGAGCTGCGGATAGGGCACGTTGGCCTCGGCCAGCAGCACGTTCATGTGGCCGGGCATCCGGCCGGCCACCGGGTGAATGGCGTACGAGACGTCGATCCCGCGAGCCTCCAGCAGGTCGGCCAGCTCGCGGACGCCGTGCTGTGCCTGCGCGACCGCCAGGCCGTAGCCGGGGACGATGACGACCTTGCTGGCATAGGCGAGCTGGATCGCGGCGTCGTCCACGGACACCTCGCGGATCGTGCCGCCCTCGCTCGTCATCGCTGCCTGCGAGCCCTCGGCGACGCCGAAGCCGCCGACCAGGATGTTGGCGATCGAGCGGTTCATCGCGTCGGCCATGAGCTTGGTCAGGATCGCACCGGACGCCCCGACGAGGGCTCCGGCAACGATCAGGATCACGTTGCCGACGACGAAGCCGGCCATGGCCACGGCGGTGCCGGTGAAGGCGTTGAGCATCGAGATCACGACCGGCATGTCCGCCCCGCCGATCGGCAGGACCATCGTCACACCGAAGATGAGGGCGCCGACGAGGGCCGCGATGAGGAGAGCGTTCAGGATCTCGGTGTCGTAGTTGAACAGCCCGGCGCCGGCCAGCACCAGCACTATGGAGCAGCTGATCGAAACGATCAACGCGACGGCCGAGAGGAAGCGCCCGCCCGGCAGGATGATCGGCTGGCCCTTGAGCCTGCCCATCAGCTTGGCCGTCGCGATCAGCGAGCCGGTGAAAGTCACCGAACCGACGACGACATCGACGACGATGAAGAGGATCAGCCAGCCGTCCAGGCTCGCCAGCGCGCCTTCCGGGGTGCGCTGACCGCTCAGGCGGACGAAGTCGTCGATGGCCAGCAGGGCCGCGGCCCCGCCGCCCATGGCGTTGAAGAGCGAGACGAGCTGCGGCATGGCGGTCATCGCGACCGTTCGAGCCAGTCGCAGGCCCGCCGCTCCACCGACCACCAGGCCGCCAATGATGATCGCCCAGTTGCCGATCCCCGGACTCGAGTTGGCGACGAAGACCAGCTCCGAGATGACGGCGATGGTCATGCCGATCGCCGAGAGGCGGTTGCCGTTGCGCGCCGAGGCCGGCGAGTTCATCAGGTGCAGGCCCATCGCGAAGAGCAAGGCCCCGATCAGGAACGCGAACTGCACCAGGTACCCGAGGTCGGTTGGGTTCATGGCCGGCTCCTCGTCATTCGGCGGACTTGTCGGCCTTGGGGACCGGGCGTCGTTTGAACATCTGCAGCATCCGATCGGTGACCCAATAGCCGCCGACGACATTCGTCCCGGCGAAGACGACGGCAATGAAGGCGATGGCGCCGGTCAGCGGATTGTCGGCCGCGGCCCCGAGGGCTATGGCGCCCACGAGAATGATGCCGTGAATCGAGTTGGTACCTGACATCAGCGGTGTGTGCAGCGTCGCCGGGACCCGGCTGATCACTTCGAAACCGAGAAGGATCGCCAGCACAAAGACCGTCAGATCGTTAATGAGCGTGCCGACGTTCATGCCTGGGCGCCTCCCTTTGGGGCCGGTTGGAGCAGCCTGAGGGTCGCCGCCTGGACGACCTTGCCGCCGTGAGTGATCACCGTCGCGGCCGTCACCTCATCGTCGAAGTCGAGGTTGATGCTCCCGTCGACGACGAAGTTCAGCAGCAGGTTGGAGATGTTGCGCGAATAGAAAATGCTGGCCCCGGTCGGCATCGACGCGGGCAGGTTGAGGGGGGCGTGGATCTCGACGCCGTTCGGGCTGGTCACGACCTTGCCCGGCCTGGACAACTCGCAGTTGCCGCCCAGCTCGCTGGCGGCCATATCGACGATCACCGAGCCGGTCTTCATGCCCTCGACTCCGGCGCGAGTCACGAGGACGGGGGGGCGGCGACCAGGGACCTGGGCGGTGGTGATGACGATGTCCGAGGTGGCGATGATGCCGTTCAACTCGGCCTGCTGGGCGGCCTGCTCCTCAGCCGTGAGGGCGCGAGCGTATCCGCCCTGGCCGGTGGCCTCGATCGCGGACTTGAGCGTGACGAACTGTGCGCCCAGGGATTCGGCCTGCTCCTTGGTGTCGCGGCGGACGTCGTAGGCCTTGACCATCGCCCCGAGCCGGCGGGCGGTGGCGATGGCCTGCAACCCGGCCACGCCCACGCCGAGCACCAGCACATTGGCGGGCTTGGCGGTGCCGGCAGGGGTCGTGAGGAGCGGGAAATATCGACCGAAGGCGTTCGCTGCTATGAGCACCGCCTTGTAGCCGCCGACGTTGGCCTGAGACGAAAGGGCGTCCATGCCCTGAGTGCGGGACAGCGTGCGCGGTATGGCGTCGAGGCTGATGGCGGTCACTCTCTGGCGAGCGAGGCCAGCCATCGCGCGGGGATCGAGCAGGGGCGCGAGTAGGCCGATGACGACCTGGCCCTCGTGGAGCATCTTCGCCTCGTCCGGAGTGGGGCGGTGGATGCAAAGAATGACGTCACTGGTCGAGTAGAGGGTCTCGGTGTTGACGACCTTCGCGCCCGCCTCGACGTAGCTCTGATCCGGGAACGAGGCCGCGGCCCCAGCACCGCGCTCGACGAGCACGGCCATGTTCGCTCCCCGGAGCTTCGCGATCGCGTCGGGGACCAGCGCCACGCGCCGCTCCTCCGGAGCGATCTCTCTGGCTACGCCAACTTTCATGGTGGTACCACCTGCTGCACGCATCTTGGACCGACCGGCTCAAGGCAGGAGCGTCTAGCGAGGACGCGCCCGACAGTCTAGCCCGGCTCGCCGGGCCGTGCCGCGCCGACTGGCACCGCCGCTCTTGCTCGATCCCGAGGCCGTCCGTTGGAGACCGACCTCAGGTATCGTCCGGCCGGCATCCTGGCGAGGACCAACCATCGCACATCTCACATTTCCGGGTGATCGACACGGTCTCCTGTCTCGCCAGATCAACTTCGCGCCCATACCTCGGCTCATTCGAGGATGCCCTCTGGTCACATTTCCACGAAGGCGGATAAGGCGTATAGTGATTCTGTTATCGCCGGGGCTGCCGGCGACTCACATCGAAATTGGGTCGTGGACTGGGAGAGAGGAACATCATGGTTACAGTTCGCAAGGCCGACCCGGCGCTCATGGACAAAGCTGCCACACCGACGCGCGAGTTGAGCCCGGCCGCAAAGGAGCGGGATCAGCAACAGCGCCAGTTCAAGCGGCTCATTGCCCAGCTCAAAGGTCCTGAGCAGGTCTTCGCGGTTCGGCTCGATCCTGCGGAAAAGCCGATAACGATCCGGCAGCGATTGCTGCGCGTAGCCGCCGAAGCCAACGTTGAGATCGCCGTCCGAAAGCACGGCGACGGCTTCCTCGTCGGACTGCTCACACCTGAGCGTCGCACCAATCGCGGACGCCGCGCTGCTGGCGCGCCCAAGGGCTGACGTTCGGCGCGCTCACGTATCCAAGTGCGCTCGCGCATCTCGGCACGCTCAGGCACGCAGCGGTTGTGTCCTGACGCCGCGGCGTCCGCTCCGGCGTTTCGGACAACCTCCCGCTCGACGACGACCGGCCGTCCGCCCAGCCCTTCGCGCCTGGGTCGGCTGCGCAGTATGCGCCAGTCGGCACTCGCGGCCGCCGGTTCGCGCGACTCGTTGTAGGGCGGGCCTTACCGGCGCACGGGGAGGACCACGTGCAGGTCGATGACCGGGGGAGCCTGGCAGGCGCCGATTCGCTCGATCTCGGATCGAACTGGAGCCGGCTGGTCGAGATTCGATGCAGTTTCGCCGAACTGGCGCGTCGAGAGGCGGAAGCTGCCGAGGAGCGCGTCGCCCAGACGCGCCTCCAGTTGGATGCCCAGCTGGCGATCCTGGTATCTGCCCAGACCGCGGTCGATCCGCGGGCTACTCGCGCCGCCAAGGAAGAGGCCCACCAAACCTTCCGCAAGGCGATCGGGAGGGCCACGATGCGGGATCAGGTCGAGATGGCCGCCGCATCCTGGCTGGCCGAGATCAACCGTGTCAACGGCGCGGTCCGCGGTGCGCAGACGCGGATCCAGCGAGAGCGCGATGCGACCGACGCGCTGGCAGCCGAGCTCGACCGCCTGACGGCGATCGCGGAGGCGAGCCGGGCCATGGCGGAGTCCGCCGTGGGAGCCTGCCGCGAGGCGCGGGAGGCGCTGGCCGCCTCGCAGGGCCAGGAGGTAGCCGCTGTGGCCGGCGATCCCTCCAGCGGGTCGGCGGCGGGGCCGATCCCGGAACCCCAGGTTGCGCAGACCGCCCGGGCGCAGACGCAGCCGGCCGTGACCCCGGCGGCGCCAACCCCCGCCACCACGCCGGCCTTCGGAATCCGCAAGGCCGGCGCCACAGGGGTTGGCGCGTCGCCCGCATCGATCGGCGCGTCGCCCGCATCGATCGGCGCGTCGCCCACATCGATCGGTGTGGCCGCCGGCGCCGCTCCCCAATTGGAGGAGCCAGGGGCGCCGGTCGAGCTCCGCGGGCCGAAGCCGCCCATGATCGTTCGACTCCTGCAGCAAGACGGCACCACGATGAGTCGCCTGGTGGATTGGCTGGCGGGCCCGGATGCCGAGCAGCGGCGTCGCTGGCAGCTGTGCCTTTCCGACTTCGTGGACGCAGTCGTGGCGACGGCCATCGACAACGGCTGCTTCGTATTCACGGCGGGCAATGCGTTCTGGGATCAGCTCACCGTGGACGAGGCCCGCGAAGTGGCACGCGGTCTGGCCGCGCTTGGATTCCGCTACGACGGCATGGGCGGGTTTGCCGACGGACGCGTACCGGGTCAGCGCGAGCTCTCGATGGCCCTCGGTCAGGCGGGTCTGCTCACCGTCCGCGTTCGCAACTGGCCGCGGCCCGAAGAGGCGGCTCAACTCTACCGCCACGTCCGAGTGGACCCGATCGCGCTCCTGGCCGAGAGAGCCCCGTCGATCACCATGGGCGAGCTGGTCCTCATGCTTGGTCGTCGCGCCGAGGCAGTGGCCGACCTCTGGAACGACTGGCCGCGCGCGCGGCCGCTGCTGCTGCTGCCCGGTCGCGAATAGCTACGCCCCGAAGGCCCGAACGAAGACCTACCCCGCCTGCGGCCGCTCGGCCGCCGGCTCAGGTTCTGTCGGGTCCGCCTCGAAAACCACAAGCCGGTAGCTCTCCGCGGCGGCCACGCCGATCGCGGCTCCCTGCTCGACCATCCGGGCGCGCACCCGAGCGAACACCGCCTCGGGATCGTGGAGTTGGCTTTCGTGGGCCCGCAGGGCCTCGATCTTCCGATCCGCGGTCGCGCTGACGTCGATCCAGACGTCGGGCTGGTTCGACCACATCAAGTACAGCCTCCGCACTCGGTGAGCGGGAAATCCCTGGCGCTGGAGCCACGGGAAGGCCATCGGGTTGCGGGCAGCCGGGTAGACGGAGTCCACGGCCGCCATGGCCGCCGCCCGGTGGTCGGTGTGGTTGATGCCTCCGCCTCGATTGATCACCACCTCTGGATCGCCGGCCAGGACCGCGTCGGGTCTGAAGGTCCGGATCTCGCGGACGAGCATCTCGCGCAGGGACAGATCGTTGACCAGGTTGCCATCCGGCTGATGGAGGAAGGTCACGCCCTGATAGCCGACGATGCGAGCCGCCCGGCGCTGCTCCTCTTCGCGCGCCCGAGCCAGCTCGAGCGGGTTCGCCTCAGGGTCCTCGCCGCCGGCGTCGCCCGAGGTGCAGCACACCAGCCAGCCCTCGGAGCCGGCGTCGATCCAGGCCGATGCCGTGCCGGCCGGGCCGAAGTCGGCGTCGTCGGGGTGGCCGACGATGACCATGAAGCGTCGTGGTCGCCAGGTATGAGGGGAGTCTGTTTCTTCGATCATGATGCGTCCTGGCTCCGGGCGTGGAATCTCACCGTTGTCCGACGGCAACGGACGCGCTTTCAGCACGCGTAAGCGGGCCTCAGACGCGACCCCGCGTCTTGCAGACGCGAGGTATCATGCCGCCCGAGGCTTCGCTCGTCTCCCCCCACGGGCGAGGCCTCTGTTGCTGTCCGGGACTCTACACTCTGGCGCGGACCAGGGCGCCTGCGGCCAGCGATTTCGCGGCAGGCCTGTTTCAGACGAGCGCCGCGCGGGCCTCTCGCAGGGCGGCCAGGACTTCGGAGGCGTGGTCGTCGGGTTTGACCTTCGTCCAGACGGTGACGATTCGCCCGTCCGGTCCCACCAGGAAGCTATTACGGGCCACGCCCCAGTAGGTCTTGCCGTAGTTCTGCTTCTCCACCCAGCTGCCGTACGAGCCGGCCACGGCGTGGTCCTCGTCGGCGAGGAGCGCGAAGGGCAGCCCGTACTTGGCACGGAAGGCCGCCTTGCTGGCGGCTCCCTGCGGGCTGATGCCCCAGACTTCCGTGCGGGCGTCGTCGAACGAGGCGTGGGCGTCGCGGAAGGCGCAGGCTTCCTTGGTGCATCCGGGGGTGTCGTCGGCCGGGTAGAAATAGACGACTGTGAACTGGCCTTGTCTCTCCGAGAGGCGGTGGGTCCGCCCCTCGTCGTCGTGAAGCTCGAAATCGGGGGCGAGCTCGCCCACTTGTGGCACGTTGTTCATGCCAACAGATTAGCAGCGCGTCCTGCGACGGCGACTAACGGGCAACGAAGAGCGCGGCTGCCGCGACGGCGAGGGCCACCGTGATCGTCAGCCAGTCGCGCCAGCCCATCCGCAGTTCGCGGAAGTGGGTGCGCCGGACGCCGCTGTCGAAGCCACGAGCGTCCATAGCCAGGGCGAGACGTTCGGCCCGACGGATCGAGGAGACGAGCATCACCATCAGCCGCCCGCCCGCCTCGCGAACGCGCCCGACCGGACTGCGGGGCGTAATGCCGCGTAGGCGACGCGCGGCGCCGATGGTGATCCAGTCGCCGGCCATGAACGGCGCGACGCGCAGGGCGGCCAGCGTGCCGTAGGCGAACCTGTCCGGGAAGTGCCACTGCTGAACCAGCGAGTCGGCCATCCGCGTCAGGTCCGACGGACCGAAGACAAGCAGGGTCGTCAGGGCGATCACGACGATGCGGAGACCGACGGCCACGCCGGCCGAGATGGCCGGGCCGGTGATCCGCGCCGGGCCGATCTGGGCGACGGCCGCCAGCGAGATGTCGCCGTTGGCGCTCGAGAGCAGGATCGAGAAGGCGGTCAGGCTCAGCATGGCGAAGCCGAGCGGGGCAAGCCGGCGGGGGATGCGCCGCAGCGGCAGACCCGACCAGAGCCACAGGGCGACGATCGCGGCGAGGGACAGCCGAACGGGCACGATCGGGTCGAGGGTGATGATGCTGGCGACCAGCCATGCCGTGCCGGCCACGAGACGCGCCGCGGGCGTGGTCCGGGTCAGGAAGGCCGGTCGGGTCGGCGCGAGAGGGGCCGGGAGCACGCTCATCGGTCGGCCTGTCGGGGTGCCGTCGACCGCCCGTGCGCGACGCCGTCGCGCCACGGCGCGGCGGGCTCGTACGGCGGAGCGGCCAGGAACGCGTCCGGCGATCCGTCGAAGACGACGCGGCCACGATCCAGAGCCACCACGCGGTCGCAAGCCGGCAGGAGCCGCGGGTCGTGGGTGGCGAGGATCTGGGCCTGCCCCGCGGTTCGACGGTCGTCCAGAAGTGCCAGCACTGCCTCGGTTCCGCGCCGGTCGAGGCCGAAGGTCGGCTCGTCGAGCAGGAGGACGGCCGGGGGTCGAAGCGCGAGGGCGGCCAGGCTCAGGCGGCGCTGTTCGCCCTGACTGAGCCGAAACGGGACTTCGCCGGCGAGATGGCCCAGGCCGAAGTGAGCCAGCACGCCGTCGGCGCCTTGCTGGTCCGGCGCGCCAGCCGAGGGGCCGTCGCGACCGGCGGTGGCGCGGGCGGTGGCGCTCACTTCGTCGCGCGCCGTGCCCGCCACGAAGCCGAGCTCGGGATCCTGGAAGACCAGCCCGATCCGCGCAGCAAGCTCACGCGCCCTCAACCGCGAAGGATCACGCATCGGCTCGGCCGCTTCACCGTCCCGCGGCAACGCGCGCAGCCGCACGGTCCCAGCCGCCGGCCGAAGCAGCCCCGCCAGCGCGAACAGCAGGCTCGACTTGCCGGCGCCGTTCGGCCCTACCAGGGCGATTCGCTCGCCGGCCCGCACGGAAGCCGACACCCGGTCCAGGGCCACGCGCGTCCCGCTCTCGTCGGCAGGGTATTCGATGTGAACGTCGGCGGCCTCCAGCAGAAGCACCCCAACCTCAACCGATCGGCTGCCTGAAGCCGCCGATTCGCCCGATAGTTCGACCGCCCGTTCGCCCGTTGGCTTGCCGGCTGGTCGCGCGCCCCGCCAGGCCCGCGGCACCCAGGCACCGCTGCGCTCGAGCAGCTCCACTGCTTCCCGGCCCACGGAACCGGCCGGCGCGAAGGCCAGCTGGTGGCCCTCGTCGTCGATCAGCAGAACGTCGTCGGCAAGAGGCAGGGCCGCGTCCAGCCTGTGCTCGATCAGGACGATGGTGTGCTCGCGGCGCCGGGCCAGGACCTCCAGCCGCTCGAAGATGGAGTGCATCCCGGGTGGATCGAGATTCGCCGTCGGTTCGTCCAGCACGAGCAGACCCGGCCGGGCGGCGAGGATGTCCGCGATTGCCAGGCGCTGCTTCTCGCCGCCGGAGAGAGTGATTGTGCTGCGCGGCTCGAAACCCGACAGGCCCACCTGCGCCAGCGCGTCGGGAACGCGCGACACCATCGCCGGACGTGGCCAGCCGCGGTTCTCCAGGCCGAACGCGACCTCGTCGTCGACGCGCGACATGACAAGCTGGCTTTCGGGGTCCTGGAAGACGAGGCCGATCCGCTCACCCAGCAATCGGGCCGGCGTATCGGCGACCTCCAGCCCGCCGACGCGAAGCCCGCCTTGCCAGCTGCCGGGCAGGACGTGCGGCACCAGGCCCGCGAGGGCGCGAGCCAGAGTGCTCTTGCCCGATCCGGACGGGCCGAGAACGAGCAAGACTCGCCCCCCCTCCAGCCGAAACGTCAGGCCTTCGATGGCCGGTCGGGTTCTGCCGGCGTAGGTCCAGCCAAGCCCGTCGGCCTCGATGGAGGGCGGGGCGGCCGGGTAGATCGACGGTCCGCCGACCGCGGCTTCGGTCACGCTCCGGACGGAAACGTCTGCAGCGCGCCGGTCCGTCGCAGCGCCCGAACGAGCAGCCAGCCGCCGATCCCGACAACCACGATGGCCGAGATGATCTCGGCCGCGCCGATGGCCGCCCGACCTGCGTAGTCGATGCCGGGATAGCTGACGATCAGGTCGTGGATCGCCTCGCCGACCCCCGCTCCCGCCGCGGCCAGGATCGCGATCGCGGGATTCCATGCCCGATACATGGTGATGAGGAAGACGACTTCCGCGCCGGCGCCCTGGAGCAGCCCGGACGCCAGCGTGTCCAGACCCCAAACGCTGCCGAGCAGCGCCGAGACTACAGCCGCCACGAGCTCGCCAAAGAGCGCCGCGCCGGGCCTGCGCACGATCAGCGGACACACGACGGCCGGAAGCAGCCAGACGCCTGTGAGAAGCGACTCGGTCTGGGGGCCGAGGAAGCTGCCCCATGCCCAGACGTACGTCCCCCAGGCCCAGAAGACGACGCCGAAGGCGACGGCCAGCAGAGCTACGACGACGATATCGACCGTCCGCCAGCGGAAGCGCTCGGTGGAGGGTCTATAAGCTGCCAGCGCTTTCACATCTGATCTCCTGTCCCCGGGCGCCCGGTTAGCACGTTCGTTCTGATTTCGACTATCAGCAGACGGCCGACGCGGAGCGAAACGCTGGCCTCGGTCGCGATGCACACGTTGGAGAGCCCGCGGGCCGGGCCCGGTCGAAGGGTTTCGTTGAGGAGCGGGTAAAGCAGCCCGGATGTGGTGACGCCCTCGGCGGACTCGCCAAGCGGCAGCAGCGAGACCAGGTCGCCCATGGCCCCGAGGAGCTCGAGCCGGACCGGGGCCGCGCCGCCCGCCGGAGCGCACAGGAGGCGCACCCGCGTCGTCGCGTCGAGCAGCTCCACCTGCGCAACTCCAGGTTCGGGCAGTGCGAGCAGGCCTACGTTCGCGAGCGAGTGGTCGAAACGCCGACCGCCCAGCGCCCCCAGGATCGTCACGTGGGTCGCCCCCCGCCGGAGAGCGGCGAGGAGCGCCAGCTCCGCGTCGGACTCGTCCTTCGCCGTGGGCGACCGTTCGACCGGGACGCCCTCGGCGGCCATTTCCGCGAAGCGATCCTCGGGCAGTGAGTCGGCGTCGCCCACGAGCAGCGCCGGCCGCAGGCCGAGCTCCACGGCCTTGTCCCAGCCGCCGTCGGCGGCCACGATCAACTCCACGTCGCTGTCCCAGCGGGGCCAGCCCGCGTACAGCGCCGAGCGGCTCGGGACGTCACCGTCGGCGACGATCAGCGCACGCACGGGCGCCCGTTCTCGGTCACTGCGGCGGGCGCCACGACGGCCGTCCCGGCAGTCGAAACGGCGGTCGAAACGGTGCGCCCCAACGCCGCCCTGCCGGCCGTCTGTTCGCGCATGAAAACACCTCCATCGGACTCGACAGAGGTGCTCCGTGCTTGACTCCCTTCGCCGGCATGATCCGGATCAGGTTCCAAGGGTCTGCGGATCTAGCTCCGCACTCTCAGCGCCGCGCCGGCGCTCCCCTGTCTTTGTTCAGTTGTCCGGTGACTCTACACCCGCGCGAGGGACCCTCGCCAGCCCGGTTCCGAGTTGCGCAGAAGCCGTGCGAAGAATGGTTCTGGCAGCTACGATCCAAAGTACCGTATGCGACGAATTGACTACAGAAAGTCTGGGAACCAAAGGCGCACGATTGGGGTCCTTTAGTTGAGGGACCGCGTCCTCCGACTGTTGGATCGCATCCCACCCGCCGATACTCTCAAGGAAACCAAGTCGAACGCATGGTAGATTTCGAGCCGTGAGCGACCTGTCGCACCCAGCAATCCAGCGCGTTGTCCAGGCAGCGTCCCGCAAGGGCGTCAAGCTGGACATAACCATCTTCGACGACTCGACGCACACCGCCGAAGAGGCGGCCGCGGTCGTTGGCGCGGACCTGGGGCAGATCGTCAAGTCGCTCGTCTTCGTCGCGCCGCGGGCCGGCGGACGACTGGTCCCGATCGTGTGTCTGGTCTCCGGGCGCAACCGGGTGGATCTCGCGCAGCTGGCCGCGGTCACCGGCGAGGCCGCCATCCGGCGAGCTACTGCTCGTGAGGCGCGCGACCTCACCGGCTTCTCGATCGGCGGGATCCCGCCCTTCGGCCACGGCCACGATGTCCGCATCGTGATGGATCCGGATCTGTGCCCATACCCGGTGGTTTGGGCCTCTGCCGGCACCGATGCGGCCATCTTCCCGGTCCCGCCTGGCACGCTGCGGATCCTTGCCAACGCCCTGGTCGCGCCTATTGCCGAAGAGGCGTGGATCCCGGCCGCGATCGGGATCGAGACGCGGATGCGCTTCGAGACCGGCGGGTCGACCGCCTAGGCTCTTCCGGTCGATCGCTCACTCATTCGTTCCCTTTCCGTTTTGGGCCGCCCGAGTCCGGGCCGGGGCTGTTTCGGGCCGTTCCGCGCCGGCGGGCTCGTCCACGAATCGGGCAAGGACGGTGGATGAACGGTGGACAAATCGCCTGCCCGAAATGGGATCTAGGTGGAGAACCCGATTGAACGAGGGACCCGCCCGTCTGTAGCGTGTTGAGCACGCCCGAAGGGGTCGAGCGACTGCTAGTGGCGGCGATGACATCAAAACCCACGCAGCGAGAAGGTTCCTTCGGGCGTTTGCTTTTGCCCGTGCAGGACGTCAGCGCCGCCAGGCGCACCGTCCGTGCCGCCAGGCGCACCGTCCGTGCCGCCAGGCGCACCGTCCGTGCCGCATTTGCCCCGACGCCAGACGCCGCGCGCCCGTTCCCGCGTCGGGACGAGGAGCTCAGCGGCGTCTGATTCGCAGCCGGCGATCGGCCTCGAGGCCGTACTTCTCGGCCGCGCTCTGCAGATTGACCGCCAGCGCAAGACGCCCGTATGAGTCCAGGCAGATGAGCGGTTCGCCGGGCTCGGCCTCGCCGTACGTGAGTCGCCAGCGCAGTTCGATCCCGTTCGGGCCGTCAAGCGAGGACCCGTCCGCCGCTTCGACTCTCAGTTCGTCGCCGCTCGACACCCGTCCAATGGCCGCCTCCAGATCTGCCGGCTCGGCCATGAGCTGAACGTTGCCCCAGGTATCCACGAAGGCGACGCTCGCGTCCAGATAGCCGGCGGAGTGCTCCGGCGCGGGTGTCTCCAGACGGACCAGCGAAGCGGGGTCGAGCGCCGGCCCGAAGGCGTCCAGCGCCACTCCCCTGGTGAGGTACGCGGCGGCGGGAGCGAAGACGTCCCGGGCGTGGAAGGTTCGGCTGACTGTGGCGAGGCGGTAGGCCCGAGCCTCGAGCAGGTGAGCCGCCACGATCCCGCCGAGCCGCTCGGCGGCGGGCAGCAGCAGGCCGTTGTCCGGCCCCACGAGGTGGTCCCCGCGACCGGTGCGCAGCGCGATGGCCCGCCGTTCGGTCCCAACGCCGGGGTCCACGGCTGCGAGATGAACGCCCGCGGGAAGGTATGGCAGAGCGGCCCACAGGATCGCGGCGCCGTGGGCTATGCAGTGGCGGGCAATGCCGTGGCTGATGTCGATGAGCCGGACGTCGGGGTTGATGCGCAGAATGACGCCCTTGCAGGCCGCCACCGACGGATCGGCCAGGCCGAAGTCGGTCAAGAGCGAAACCAAGGGCTCAGCCACGGGCAGCATGGTAGCCCCGGCGCTGCGACGCCGCGAACCTCGCGCAGCAAACGTCCGAGGCCGGTTTCGAAGTGGAGGAGGGAGACCTCGAAACTGCGGGCTCTCTTCAGTTGTCGTGCCGGGGCAGGTGCGGAGTGGTCGCCGCCGCCCGATCGGGCGATCGATCGATCAGTCGGCGGCCGGCTTTCGCTCGGCTTCGCCCCATCTGGCTTCGTTGTAGAGCGCTCGGAGGAACAGCAGTCGATTGATCTGGGTCATTGTCCAGGGCGAGACGTTCGCCGGCAGACCGGAGACGTAGCCGATCAGGCCCGCAGCCTCGGCGCCGGTGAGCCCGCTTGAGACGAGCTGGCGATACGACGCCTGGGTCTTGATCGTTCGCGGGAGCACGTCCGGCGCCATGGCGGACGCCGGTGCGACGGTGGTCTCGTCGGCGAGCGGCTCGGGGATCGGCGCGGATGGGTCGATGCCGATGGGCACCGGCGTCGCCTGCGAGTTTCGTGCGGCACGCGCGCGGGAGGGCGTCTGCCGTCCTGCCGTTTGCCCGGCGTCGTCTGCGCTCGGGTGGTCCGCCTTGCCCGTCATCTCGCTAGCCTTTCGACCCTTCGCTGTGGTATCGGCGACCAAAGCCTTGGCCCGAATCCGCGGGATCGCCCCTGACCGGTGTGGATCCGGCCTGGCTCCAGCCGTCCGTACCGGAAGGGTCGGCGCCGGCGCGGCCGGGCACGATACCCCGCACGGCCTAAGGTCCCAGGTACTTGCGGTCCACGAATGGTTCGTTCGGATTAGGTGGTTCCGGTGAGCGCTACCCACGTAGGCGGGGCCGGCGCCGGCCGCCGGGCCCTCCTGTCAGGCTCGGCCCGCCAGGGACGGCCTGACAGGCGCGGCCTGACGTGCGCCGGCCGCCGGGGACGGCCTGCTCCGGCGGGCCCGTTTCGCCGCCAGACCCGGATCCACCGGTCACGCGACGCAGATCGTCGGGCCGACGAGCGCAGGCCAAGGCGGCGACGAGCATCCGCAATTCAACGTGCGTGAGCGAGAAGCGCAGGAGCCAACGCCGGAATGCGCCGGCTAACCGAGCTAGATGCAAGCGGCGATCCGGTGGATCCGGGCTAGACTGCGGGCGTGCGCGTCCGCCTTTTCGAGCTTCGGCTCCTGGCCGTCGCCCTCACCGTCCTTTGGGCCGCGGGCGGAGGCATCGTTCTGATCGGCTACCGACCGGGCGGCCCATGGGACCTGCTGGTGGGCGTTACCGCCGCGCTGCCTCTCCTCGTTGCCGTAGCCCCGGTCGTGTGGCCGCCGCTGGTGACGAGCAACCGCGGCTCCGCCGGGGTGTTCTGGATCGGCCTCGTGGCGGGGCTGCTGCTGGTGCCTTCGATCGTGAGCGTCACCGTGCAGGTTCTGGCGCGCACGTCCGAGCCGCTGCTGCCATCCGTCGAGGTCGTCTACCCATGGGCCGTGGCGCTGCTCGCCACGAGCCTCTTCGCCGGCCTGGGCGTGAGCCGCCAGCTGATCGCCGAAACTGGCATCGGCCGCAAACGGCTGGCCGCCTCGATCGGCTTCGCGCTGGTAACGACCACGCTCATCGGAGGCGCTTTCGCCGGCGTCAGCCTGGCCGACAACGCCGCGCTGAGCGGCAAACCGGCCGTCTATTCGCCGTTCGGCCCCACCTCCGCGGCGCTCACGCCTCCCCAATGTGACCAGACGTTGCAGCCTGCGGCAACGGCTCAGCTGGTGCTCGACGTCTGGGGCAACGTCGACTCGCGTTCCATCGGCTCCGTGGAGCTGACCGGGCAGCGCTCCGGCGGCGACGTCGACTGGACGGCGCAGGTCGTGCGCAGCGACCTCTTCGGCGAGTTCGGCGCCATCCGAGTCGGCTCTGCGGCATGGCAGCTGGCTCCCGGACAGGGCTGGAGCAGCGTCTCGTACGCCTCGCTCGACTCGGACCTGGTCGATAGCACGGCTTCCGCCCAGGCCCTCTCTCCCGGGAACCGCGCGACGGCCGAGGATTTCGGGCTCGAGTACGTGGAAGGGGCACGTGCCCGCCACTGCCGAGTGGCGATCGACGGGGCGACCTTCGAAGCGTCGTTCCCGCAGGTCGTCTGGCTGGTCGGCGACGCGAGTCTGGCGACGTGGCGCGGCGAGATCGACTACTGGGTCTTCGGCGATGGCGAAATCGGGATGATCAGTGGCTCGATCAACGGAAACGCCCAGGAGATCCTGCCCCACGGCCTGCTCGCGACGGTCCAGATCAAGCTCACGGCGACCGACCGGGGCCAGCCCGTCAGCATCTCGCCGCCGACGACCGGGCAATGACGCCGACCGCGCCGCGCGACCCCGACCGGGTGATCGGCCCGGCCCCGGAGCGGGCCTCCGCCCGCGCGCCGGCGTCCTCGCCCGCCCCGGCGCCGCGCGACCCCGACCGCGCACCGGGTTCCGCCGCCAGGTGGGCCTCCGCCCGCGCGCCGGCGTCCTCGCCCGCCCCGGCGTCCGGACAGACCTTCGATCGTGGACCCGATCGAGCCTCCGCCAAGCACGATCGGCTGGCCCGCTTCTATCGCGTCATTCGCTACCTGCAGGCCCACCCCGAAGGCGCCACTCCCGACGCGATTGCCGGCTTTGTGGGCATGTCCAGGCGAACCGTCTATCGCGACCTCCAGGCGCTGGAGGGCGAGATCGAGATCCCGCTGTGGAGTGAGGCCGGCAAATGGGGGATCGTCGAAGGGGCGTTCCTTCCTCCGCTACGCCTCACGCTGGACGAGGCCGTGGCCTTCTTCCTCGCGGCGCGGCTGACGGCCCAGTTCGCCGACCATTACGAACCCGACATGGGCGCCGCGTTCCAGAAGCTGGCGGAGATCCTGCCGCCCGTCGTCGCGCGGCACCTGGAGCGGACGATCGACGTCCTGGCGAGCCGGCCGCCCGATGAGCAGTTGACACGTAATCTGCGGACTCTGGCCCGCGCCTGGGCCGAGCGGCGGGTCGTCGAGCTTGTCTACGACGCCGCCACTTACAGTCCCGGCCGGCCGCCGCGACGATCGCGTGTCCACCCCTACTTGCTGGAAGCGTCGGCGACGACGCGGGCGCTCTATCTGATGGGCTTCGACGAGTCGCGCGACGCGATTCGCACCTTCAAGCTGCAGCGGATCCTGGAGCTCTCGCTGACGCCCGATACTTTCGAGCCGCCCGAACCGCGCCTGGTGCAGGAGGGCCTGGGTCGGGCCTGGGGCGTCATCGCCGATCAGGAGGAGGTGGAGGTCGTGCTTCGTTTCGACCCCGCGATCGCCGGCCTGGTGACCGAGACGACATGGCATCCGACGGAGCAGGTCACGCGCGAGGCCGATGGCAGCGTGCTCTGGCGCTGCCGGGTTTCGGGCACACTGGAGATCCGGCGCTGGATCCTGGAGTGGGGCGCGCAGGTCGAGGTGCTGGCGCCCCCGGAGCTGCGGGACGAGGTGGCAGCCACCTACCGGGCGGCGGCGGCGCGGTACTGAGGCCCGGCAGCCCAGTCGCGCGGTAGCCCGGCTCGCGGGAGGCTACGCTTGTCCCATGGAGTTGAAGCCGGCCCCCGCGCGAGTCACCGAGCATGACGGCCCGCCCACTGATGGACAGGCCCATCCGCAGATGTGGGCCGTCAACCTCGTCAGCGACCCGATCCACGGCTACATCGAGCTGACGAAGCGCCTCACGCCCGAACGCGCACGCGTGCTCGGCCTGGCGCCCGAAGAGGCGGCCGAGGGCGACCTGCTCGACTCGGCCTGGCTGCAGCGGATGCGCCGCATCAGCCAGCTGCAGAGTGCCCGCTGGGTCTTCCCCACGGCCGAGCACAGCCGCTTCACGCATGGCCTGGGCGTCATGAACGAAGCGGGGCTGTGGGCCCGCCAGCTCTATCCCAGCCTGCGGACGGCGCTGGCAGGCTTGGATCCCAGCGCCGTGGCGCCCTCCGAAGGCCTGGTCGTCGAGACCCTTCGCCTCGCCGGGCTGCTGCACGACGTCGGCCACGGGCCGTTCGCCCATTTCTTCGACGAGCATGTCCTGTGCCACTTCCCCGCCCCCGCCGATCCCCGTCGCGGCGGAGGCAAGAGCCTCACCCACGAGGACCTCTCGGCCCTGATCATCGAGCGCGAGCTGGGCGACACTATCGCGGCGATCCGGCGCGCCCCCGGCATCGTTCCCGAGCGGGACGCCCTGAGGGCGGACGAACGCATCGATCCCCGCTGGGTCTCGTTCCTGGTCTCCAAGCCGGCTCTGGCGGACCCGAGCATGCCGCGCTGGCTGCGCTGGCTGCAGCCCCTGCTGTCGGGCGTCTTCACCGTCGACAACCTCGACTACGTCCGGCGCGACGCCTACCTCATCGGCGTCTCAGCGGGACCGATCGACGTGGAGCGGCTCCGCCGATACAGCTTCATCGGCCCGCGTGGGCTGTCTCTTTACGAACCGGGGCTCGGAGCCCTGGAGATGTTCCTGACGGCGCGGCTCTTCATGTATCAGCAGATCTACTTCCATCGATCGGTCCGGGCGATAGACCTCGATCTGGCGGAGGTCTTCCGGCCGAGCATCCTGGCGATCTTCGGCGGGGCCTCGCCGGCGGAGGCCCTGAGCCACTACACGGACCTCGACGAGTACGCCCTGCTGCACCAGGCAGCCCTCTGGGCACGCGGCGAGGCCCTCTCCGACGAGCCGGCACCGGGCGACGGGACGGTCACGCCTGAAGTCGGCCGGGTCTGGCAGGCTATTCTGCTGCGCCGTTCGCGCTGGCGCGCCGAGGCCGAACTGCGCCGCGACTACGAGGGGCCGGAACGCGAGGCGACGCGAGCTGCGGCAGAGGTCGAGCTTGGGCAGGTGACGCCGGGGCTGGTGAGCATTGATCTGGCCGAGATCGACGCCCGCCCGGCCGACGCCACGGCCACCGATTCGCTGCTGGCCATCGTGGGCCGGGACGGCGCGCCCGCGGCGCCGCTCAGTCAGTCGCTCGGCAGATTGCCCGCGTACTCGCTGGTGGCGAGGCGCTATCGCCGCGCCGGCTGACCGCCGCTCGCCGGCCGCTCGCCCGCCGCCGCCCGACCGCCAGACGGCCCTCTGGCTTATGGACTCGCCGAAGGGTGAGCTGCGGCCCAGGCGGCAGCGTCGGCGGGCCGAAGCGTCCGCATCTCCGTGACGTCGTTCCGATACGGCAGCACCAGCAGCGGGTTTATGCGGGCCGTTTCGGTGGCCGGGAGGTGGTAATCCTTGATGTACTGCGGCAGGTTCGCGAAGGTCGCCGTCTCGAGCGGGCTGTACAGGCCGAAGTGGACGTGGCACCCGGTGGCATCCCCGGTCGCACCCTCGTATCCGATCACCTGTCCGGCCGTAACGCGCTGGTTGACCTTGACCGTTACCCGGGACTCGTGGGCGTAGATGCTGTAATAGCCGTCCCGGTCGTCGATGACGATGACCACCGGCAGCGACGCTTTCAGGGCCGGCGACGAGAACTTCTTCTTGTAGAGGGTCAGATCGCCATTCCAGCCCATATAGTCGACGTAGTCCCGGCCGGCTGTCAGGACGACCCCGTCGTGCGCCGCCATGACGTTGTCGCCGCAATGGGTGGCCATATCCACGCCGTCGTGGAACAGCTGGCCGTTCACCAGGAAATCGCCGTACTTGCTCGGCCCGAAGGGCAGCGTGACTCTGGCGTTGACGAGCGGCCAGACGTAGCCGGTCAGCTGGGAGGGCGGGGTCGG